>QHXU01000362.1:0-3862 GCA_003223065.1 Acidobacteriota bacterium
CGCCGCTAGTGACCGCAAGTACAAAAGGGTGGACCGGGCAGCGGCCTATTCGCTGCCTGATCGCTGCCTGATCGCTGCGTACTCGTTTCTCGTCAAGAGGTACATGCTTTCAGAATCCTTTTGAACAAGAATGATCACGTTCACCCTGAATGGCCTGGAGGGCAGCTGGCGGCTTGGGGTTAGATCAGGAACCGATGATGAATGACATAGAGCTCGTGACGCTGGGATCTTCTCGTGGTCACGTCGTGTTGTCGCCGCCGATTGCGACCCCCAGGGACGGTTAATTTGCCGTCGTTCACTACTCCAGCTCATCCCTCACTAAACTTGTGAGAACAACGAAAACGATACTGACGATGAGCGCACCCTCAAAAGCGGACCAGAAGCCGTCCACGTAGAAGCGTCGTCTTGAGTCCTTCATAGAAAACAACGGCGGGCTTTCCAGCCCGCCGTCACAATGTAAGGATTGTCTGGGTTTACCGCGTCGCCGCGGCGGCTCAGGTGACGTGCACCTTGATAGCACGAGGCTTGGCAAGTTCCTTCTTGGCTAGAGTGATCGTCAGCACGCCTTGGGCATAATCGGCGCGCACGCCCTCGGGGTCGACCGTGTCAGGCAGCGTGAAGGAACGTGCGAAAGCACCGTAGCTGCGTTCTATGCGGTGGTAGCCCTTAACCTTGTCGTCCTTCTCGAACTTCCGCTCGCCCTTGAGCGTCATTGTTCCGTTCTCGAGCTGGACATCGATGTCCTTCTGGCTCACACCCGCCGCGTCTACCTTGAAGATCAGCTCAGTCTCGGTCTCAAGGATGTCGACGGCTGGGTTCCAGGGCCTGACCTGGTTCTCATCGTTGAGGAGGTGGTTGACTGCGTCGTGAAAGAACTGCAGTCCTGTGGGGAAATCGCTGTAAGCGTTGAATCTTGCTAGTTCCATTGTGTTGTTACTCCATTTTCTTAGTACTATTAAAGGATATAATATTAGCGTATCAATGTCAAGATAATTATAGAGCAGCGGTGAGATTTATCGAGACCAGGAATCACAGAAGAACGCCCGACCGGTCATTGAGATCATCATCAGCGCAGCCGGAATGACCGGCCGTGTAGCCCAGACTATGACTCCGGTCGAGACCTGATACCTTGGACCCGTCAATACGACGCGTTGATCGCGTTGCGGATCGCGACATAACCGTAGGTCTGGCGGGTTTACCGCCTGTCCGAAGCCGCCCGAAATGATCACGTGTCTCGGGTTGCGCGACAATCGGGGGAGGAATTCTTATGCCTCAGCTAGGTCGCCGCAGTTTCGTGGGAGGGTTGGCGCTTGCTGGCTGGATGATCGACGCGGCTGTAGGGGGTGCCCGAAAATGAACCGCCGACGATGTCACACGCCGGCTGGCACGGTACGTGGGTTCGGATATTCCACAAGCAGTGCGGAAGGAAGCGCGACGCACGCTGCTGAACTGGGTCGGCTGCACCGTGGAGGTTCGCTACATGAAAGGCCTGCGCGCTCTACAGACCTTCCGCCTCCCCAGCGGTCGTTCCACACTCCTGACTTGTGGGCGGCCTAAGTGCTTTGAGCAGCTTGACTCGTGAGGCCTCAAGCGAGTCTGCGAGTCCCTTCAAGGCTTCCGGAGGACCGTCCGAATCCTCGTTGCGTGCGCAATCGCGAGGCGGGATCGGCCTGCCGTCGCTAAAGGCAACTGCGCGTTCCAGCGCGTTACGCAGCGACGCCGCAGCTCGCGATATTCGGTGCTCTCGACGCCGGATTCCTGGTCGGCGTACTCGGCGACGTCGGCCCATTCCATGGCCTTTGCGAACTCGCGCAGCTTAATGCGCTGGTTCTCGACGGTCTGGTCCTTGGTGGAGGTTCGGAGATAGAGGGCGGCGCTAATACCCTTGGCTTCCAGCTTCGTATCGATTCTCATTCTCCCTCCTCGCCAAGGAGTTCCTTGAGGCATTCATCGAGCTTGGCGTCGGTCATGTCGCAATAGCGCGGGATGTCCCCGCGCATGACGGCGCTGTACATGTCCTCCGGGAACTTGATGCCGTCGGCGAAAAACTCGTTGTCGGCCTCGATAAGGCGCTCGATCTTCTGCTGTCGGTCCATGGCCTTGAGAAGGCGCTCGATCTTCTGTCGGTTGGGGCTGGTCATTTTCATTCTCCCTTTCTTGCGTTGTGCGGCTTGACGCCCGTCAGCAACTCGGCGAGTACGTGGATGCGCTTCGAGGCCTCCTGCCACTTTTGCGGATGTCGGGGGATTGCGCTTCTGCACTTTCTGCTGTTCCGCGATCGCCTTCAGGATCTCGTCTCGGCTCATGTTCTTTTTCATGATTCAATAATGCCCCGTTTCTCCCGGAAAGTACGCGGAGGAACGCACCTAAAGGGGCGGGTTTGTGAACGGGGCCAGGGCGGGCGGCGCGGCGGAATGGAATCAAGGTTCCGGGGCCTGGGCCGGCGGGGGCCTTTTTGAAGCGGCCGCCCGCGGCTCGCGTTGCGAACGTTGTCGAATCGGAGGCCCGGGCGCGCGATGCAGCCTCGCGGCAGCGGCGTCGGAGAAAGGATAAGAGGTCGGGCGACGAAGCGCCCTGGGTTCACCCGGGCCGCGCCGGAGGAGTTTTTAGGAGCGCCGCGAGTCAAGCAAGCCGGTAAACAGATATGCATTCTCTTCCCCGATACAATTGCCAGCTCTTTCAAGCCTACGATGCGGTGATCGCGAAAATATGGGCCGGATTTTTCGAAAAGCGATTATGGCTGGGCCGGCCACCACCTCGGCAAGGCCAAGCCAACGTTCAAGGAGATCGAGAGCGCCAGGGATCGGGCATTTCCGGGCGAATTACCGCATGGCCAGCCACAACGTGCATGCCAACCCGAAAGGCGTGTTTTTCAAGCTGGGAATGCTCGCAGAGTCGCAAGTGCTCCTCGCAGGTCCCAGCAACGCTGGGCTCGCGGACCCCGGCCACGGCGCTGCGCTGTCGCTATCGCGCGTCACTGCGGCACTTGTCGGGCTGCAGCAGCCGCCGACGCTCGATAACCTCGATAACAATGTCGCTCTTCTGATGATGGTCCAGCTGGGCGACGTAAAGCGCTCTTCGGGAAGGCTCATTTTCTATGAGAAAACCGTAGTTTCAAGACCACGACAACCGCTAGGGCATTTGAGCCCATTAAATCATTGTGTTACGGATCAGCCGCAGTCACAGGCTCGCGCAATCTCGCAAAAAGCGTAGGGGCCGTAGGTTTTCCGCAATCCTTGTGCGGGACAAAATCACCGAGATCTCCGTCACGGAAGTCGGCCAACACAAATGGGAGCTCGCGTCACCGGCATGGCGGTGACCGGCCCCGGCAGGCTCGACTTTCAATCGATCGCGTGCGGGCGGTCGACGACGCCTGGATCCCTCTCCGCTACATCCCACTAGGAATTCGGGAGGGAGCAGATGGCCAAAACCACGATCCTCTTGGCTGGCGCTGACTCGTTTTTGGACCCGCGGCACCCGTCGGATTGCTGATAAGGAGGAAAGACGACAAGCCGCGAGGATGCTGGGTCTTGGATGAAGGCAAGCTTTCCAATTGCAGACGCGCTAAAATTTATCGGCGAGGGTGACCATGGAAAAACAGCGAAGCATAGAACACCCAAGCGATCCCGTTTCGCAGCAGATGATGCGGGATAAAATCATCGCATGCCTTCAGGACGCCCGGAGTTCCTGCACAACGTCCAATTCCAGATCGAGCATAGTCAAGATCCATGGAGTTCGTGGGTCAGGGACTCCGTTGTCGAGAACCTGTCGCGGGTGCAAGCTATGCTCGCCGACGCCACCACCTTGTTCCTCAAAGGAACCCCGGCCTTATCGCGAGACGAAACGGAACCAAGCCACACTG
>QHXU01000362.1:3890-5509 GCA_003223065.1 Acidobacteriota bacterium
AATGGCAACGCTGGATAATGTCAAAGAGCTGATCGCTTTGGCTCGAGAAGGGAAGTTCATCGAAGCGATTGAGCGATTCTATGCTGAAGACGCGACGATGCAGGAGAATCTCGAATCGCCGCGTGTGGGGTTGGCAGCTCTACTCGAAAATGAACGAAAAGTGCTCGCGGCTGTACCGGACATTCACCTCGAAGGGGTCGCGTCGTTCGTGGTGGATGGGGACAGGGCGGCGATCAACTGGGTATTTGCTTACACCGATCGCAATGGCCGGAAGATCCAGCTTGACGAGGTGGCGTATCAGGAATGGCGCAACGGCAAGATCATTCGCGAGCGTTTCTACTACGATCCAGCTCAGAGACTGCGGGGCGTATTAGACTTACTTACATAGCACCCTCCGCGGCGTGCATTATGCTCGCGGGTCGCTGTCAGTTGATCAAGCGCGCCGGCCAATGCATCACGTTGAGCGGTAGCTAGCGTTGCCCGCGAGAACGTTAACCGTGACGCCAGCCTCCAAAGACAGGGCGTCGGCGCGCACCATCGAAGTTGGGCTGTACGCGAGGGTGTCTAGCAAGGACCAGGAGAAGGACGGTCTCAGCATCCCGGCGCAACTTCGCCTCCTGCGCTAGTACGCTGCGAGCAAAGGGTTTGCGATTGCCCACGAGTTGACCGATGTCGAAACGGCCGAGGAGAGCGGCCGAACTAAATTCGGCCAGATGCTGGTCTACCTCAAGAAGCATCCGAGCGTGTGCCGCACGATCCTGGTGGAGAAAACCGACCGCCTGTACCGGAATATCAAGGATTACGGAACCGTAGACGAACTCGACGTTGAGATTCACCTTGTGAAAGAGAACGAAGTGATCAGTCGAGAGTCCCGGTCGTCCGAGCAGTTTGTGCACGGCATCAAGGTCCTGTCTTCCATGCCAATGAGACAGGCGGGCGTGTTGGCAAGTTGACGGAGTAACTGGCTCCGTGAGGGTCGTCTCTTGAGCACCACATTTCCTGGCTGGTCCAACCCAACCACGTGAAAGACGGCCTTTCCAAGATCAATGCCGATCGTGCGTACTTTCATGTTGATGATCCTCCTTTGGATATCACCTCCAAGGTTGCTCCGCCTCGAGGTTGACCTCAAAGCGGCGGACCATCCCATTTGGACCCATTCCCGCTAATCGCACCGGTCCTGAGGCATAATCGCACGCAGATTTGCCTTGCTGTTTCCCCGAACTGGAGTGATGAATCGTCATGCGCGAAGCGCGCAGAAAAGGATGAGTAGCATGACGAACGCAGAAACTAGTGACAAAGCCGCCACGGTCGCGGAACAGGGCGCGCACGTCGCGTCGGAGAAGGCCCCCGCGAAGAGGGACGCCACCAAGACGAAGGGTGCGCCCAAAGCCAAGAAAAGCGCAAAGGCAGCCGAGCCCAAGAAGGCGGGTAAAGCCCGGCGCGCCGGGACGCAAAAGCGCGCCACTGAAGCACGCAGCAACAAGAAAGCGGAGGTGACCGCGATGATGAAGCGCGCCAAGGGCGCGACGCTGGCAGGCGCACACGGTGCGTGGGTTCGTGAGCATCCCGGGCAGCAAAGGTGGCGAGAAGGTCGAATCCTCGAAGACCGCCGCCGGGGA
>QHXU01000363.1 GCA_003223065.1 Acidobacteriota bacterium
GTTCCCGAGGGGAAGATCAGAATAGTCTTGAACGGCCGCACGGAGACCAGTTCATCGACACAGCAAATTGAAGGCATTCTCCGCCGAAAGATATCCTTCGAGTTTCCCTGTGATCCATGGAGCCCGCGGATCGCCGTGCAGCAACAAGGATTCATTGATCCGTCAACCGCCCTTGGAGGGGCGATGCAGGCGTTCGCCTGGGGCATGGCCGGCCTGGTCCTCCCCCGGCCAATCCAGAAGAATAGCGGGTTCAAAGCGCTGATAAAAAGACTTCGAAATTCCGCCGTGAGGGCCACAACCGTATGAAATACACAGTGTTGGTGATTGAAGATAACGCTATTACCAGCGAGTTCGTTCGAATCGCGCTGGAGACTCATGGCTACTCGGTGCTGGAAGCGCCGACTGGAAAAGCTGGAATTACAATGACCATAGATCATTCTCCGCATCTGATTCTGCAGGACCTGCTGCTGCCCGATATTGACGGCTTCGAACTGGCGGAACGGCTGCGGGCGCTTCCTGAAGGACGTGTGATCCCGATCCTTGCATTTTCCGCCTTCTGCTCGAAGTTCGAGGAGGCCACGAAATGCGCCGCATTCACCGGCTATGTTTCGAAGCCCATCGAGCCCCTGCAGCTCATTAAGACGATTGGCGGCTACCTTTCCGATCACGGGCGAAACGAAGAATGAGGCGGCGGGAGTAGGCCAGGAGGAACAATGGACGCAAAACTCATAGACAATGCCATCGTCGGAGAGGGAAACGACGCCCTCGACTTCGTTACGAACATCCTGCAGGCATCCACCGAATACTCGATCATTGGGAAAAATCTCACTGGAACGATCATGCTGTGGAATGAAGGAGCCCGGCGGATGTACGGCTACGGCCCCGAGGAAGTAGTCGGCCAGACCAACTCCTCGATTCTGCACGTTCCTGAAGATGTGAAGAGCGGGCGGCCGCGGAAGATCATGGAGGCCGCGCTCCGCGATGGCAAGTGGGAAGGAACCATTCCAAGACTGCGCCGGAATGGAGAGCGTTTCATGGCTCGCGTGGTGATCACGCCCCGGCGCGACGCTGCCGGCACGCCGATCGGATTTCTTCTCATCTCAAAAGACATCTCGGCGGAGATCGAGGCGACCGAGTTCATCACCAATATTCTTCAGGCTTCCACTGAATACTCCATCATCGGCAAGAGCCTGGACGGGACAATCCTTCTATGGAATGAAGGAGCCAGAAGGTTATATGGCTACGAAGCCGAGGAGGTGGTGGGGAAAGCCAATTCAGGCATTCTGCATGTTCCTGAAGATGTGAAGGCGGGACGGCCCCGCGAAATCATGGATGCCGCTCTCCGCGACGGCAAGTGGGAAGGCACGCTCCCGAGACTGCGGCGGACGGGCGAGCGGTTCATGGCTCGCGTGGTGATTACGCCACGGCGCGACGCGGCCGGTACTCCGGTCGGCTTTCTTCTCATCTCCAAGAACATCTCGGCGGAAATTGAAGCCACCGAATTCATTACCAACATCCTCCAGGCTTCCACCGAGTATTCGATCATCGGCAAGAATCTCAAGGGTGACATTCTCTTGTGGAACGAAGGCGCCAAGCGCCTGTACGGCTACGAACCGCACGAGGTGGTCGGAAAAGCCAACTCGGAGATGTTGCACATTCCAGAGGATGTAGCGGCGGGAAAGCCCCGCGAAATCATGGATTCCGCTCTGCGCGACGGCAAATGGGAAGGCACGCTTCCGCGCCTGCGCCGCAACGGTGAGCGCTTCATGGCCCGAGTGGTGATTACGCCCCGGCGCGATGCGGCCGGAACGCCGGTTGGCTTTCTTCTGATCTCCAAGGATATCTCCGCCGAGATCCGGCTCACGGAAGAATTACAGGCGACTCAGTTCTATACCCGGTCGCTGATTGAATCCAGCATCGACGCCCTGATGACCACAGACCCGGTCGGGGTCATCACCGACGTTAACCAGCAGATGGAGGCTCTCACCGGTTTTACGCGAGAGCAGCTCATTGGATCGCCCTTTAAGAATTACTTTACTGAACCGGCCAAAGCCGAAGAAGGCATCCGGCGGGTGTTGCACAGCGGCAAGGTGACCAACTATGAGCTGACGGCGCTGGCCAAGGACGGCCACAGAACGGTGGTTTCCTACAACGCTTCCACCTTCCGCGACGCCAATGGCAAACTGAACGGAGTCTTCGCGGCGGCGCGCGATATCACCGAGCAAAAGAAGCTCGAGCAGCAACTGCGCGAATCGCAAGCATACAACCGGGGTCTGATTGAGGCTTCGGTCGACGGGCTGATCACTGTGGATCCCAGCGGAGGGATCTCCGACGTCAATGAGCAGATGTGCCGCATGAGCGGGTATACCCGTGAAGAGCTGATCGGCACGCCGTTCGCGGACCATTTCATCGATCCGGACCGGGCCAGGGCAGGCGTGGCGGAGACCTTCCACAAGGGTGTCGTTACGGATTATGTTCTGACCCTTGCCACACAGGATCGGCGGAAACTGCAGGTCTCGTTCAACGCATCGGTGTTTCGCGACCCGAGCGGATCCGTTCGCGGGATTTTTGCATCGGCGCGCGATATTACGGAACAGGCGCAGCTTCAATCGCAACTCGCCGAGGAGCGGGCCTATAACCGCGGGCTGATTGAGGCGTCCCTGGATGGCTTGATCACCGTGGATCCGATGATCGTAATTACCGACGTCAATGAAACCATGTGCAGGATGTCGGGATACTCGCGGGAAGAGCTTATTGGCTCGGAATTCTCAGCTTACTTTACCGAGCCGCGCCATGCGGCCGACGGAGTGCGCTTTACGCTCGACAAGGGAGCCGTAACGAACTACGAGCTTACCCTTCGAACCAAGGATAAAACCGAAAGTCTGGTTTCGTTCAACGCCGCCATATTCAAGGATCAATCGGGCGCGGTTCGCGGCATTTTCGCATCCGCCCGCGATATCACCAAACCGGCGCAACTGCAGGCACAGCTCGCGGATGAACGCGCCTATAACCGCGGTTTGATCGAGGCCTCCGTCGACGGGCTGGTTACGGTGGACGAGGCCATGACGGTTACCGACGTGAATGAAACCATGTGCCGGATGGTGGGGCGGCCCCGGAGCCAGCTGGTCGGATCGGCGTTCAGCAGCTATTTCACCGATCCCGGGCTGGCCAGCGAAGGCGTGCGCCTGACTTTCTCTCAAGGCTCTGTCGCGAACTACGTACTTACCTTGCAGGCCGCCGATGGCCGCCATTTGCCCGTATCCTTAAATGCCGCAATCTTCAAGGACACCGCTGGAAATGTGCGCGTCATCTTCGCCTCGGCGCGCGACATCGCCGCTCAGAAGCAGCTCGAAGACAAGCTGCAAGCTTCTCAGTTCTACACGCGATCGCTGATTGAATCCAACATCGACGCCTTGATGACCACGGACTCGTTGGGAATCATTACCGACGTCAACCAGCAGATGGAGACTTTGACGGGCCATTCGCGGGACCAGCTGATCGGCGCTCCTTTCAAGAACTATTTCACCGACCCGTTGCGTGCCGAGGCCGGCATTCGCCTGGTGCTTCGCGAAGGGCGCGTTACGAACTACGAGCTCACGGCCATCGCCAAGAGCGGCAAGACTCTGGTCGTTTCCTATAACGCGACGACGTTCTATGACCAGGACGGCAAGCTGCAGGGCGTATTCGCGGCGGCGCGAGATATCACGGAACAGAAAATGCTGGAACAGCAGCTCCGTGAACAACAAAATTATCTCCGCGGCCTGATCGAATCGTCCGTGGATGGACTGGTCACGGTGGACCCCGACGGTGTCA
>QHXU01000364.1 GCA_003223065.1 Acidobacteriota bacterium
TATTCCTCGGCAATCTGCAAGTCGGCGACTTGGGCTTCTTTCATGTGCGAAGCTGATCTGAACTTGCAACGTTCCCGGAATTTCGCTTGCCGCCGTTTGATCACATCGATAATGTCGCTCGCTTCCATGTAAGCCTTCCTCTCGAAGAGATCGTACCATCTGAGGGAGGTCGCGCTCTGATGCTCGTCACGGAGTTGCGTCTCGTGGCAACTGTGATAGCCACATCTCAACCGCCGCCCGGCTTTCTTGAGCTCCCGATCTCAAATTCCCTGCCGCGTCCTGGTTCAGGCCTGCACCTGATTCAACGTAGCGTTCCATTTCAAACGGCGGCCCTGCTTTAGCGACATGTTAGCCATCTGCACAACAAGCGCCGCTTGAAACGCAATCCGCATCGGCGCCGTGGGCGTCTTCCTGGTTCGCACGCATTCGAGAAAGTTCTGGACGTGCAGATCGGTTGCATACCCGAAGCCCTTTTCGGATCGCTTCACGATGGAGGGCTCCTCTTCGGCGCCTTGCGGAAAGACTTTCAAATCTTCCCGGCCGATATCCATTCGTGCCTGATCGCCGTCCAACTGATTCGACTGGTCGTTGCGCATCTTGTACCGCATCGCGGCATAGTTAATCGAAAAAACGCCAATGAAATCCTCCGGATACTCTGCGACGGCCACAACAGACTCCGGCGTGTCCACTCCTTGCTTGTGCGGCTTGCCCGCGGACGCATTGACGGCGGAGGGGTAGCCGGCGCCCGTCAGCAAGTGGATTCCATCAAATACGTGTGCGCCCTGGTCCGCAAGTATGCCACCCGCATAATCCGAATAGAACCGCCAATTGCGGAAGCGGTCCGGATCGAAGGGACGCCGTTGCGCGGGGCCTTGCCACTGCTCCCAATCGAGCTTCCCGTCGAGTTTCGTCGCCGCCCCGTCCCGCAAATAGTTGTTCAACCACCAAGAGCGCACCATCCGGATGTTTCCAAGTTTTCCGGATCTCACGATGTCGCGGCCTTCCAGGTAGAGATCATAGCTGCGGCGCTGCATGCCGACCTGGATGATACTCTTCGATTTCCGCTCCGCTTCCACAAGCCGGATCCCCTCTTCCGGCGTATGGCACAGAGGCTTCTCCACATAAACGTCCTTGCCCGCCGCCAGCGCGTCCAGCACCATCTGCGCATGCCAATGCTCCGGAGTCGCGATCAATATCGCCTGAGTATCTTTATCGCCGAGCAGTTCCTTGTAGTTGCGATACAGTTTCGGATGGTTGCCTGGGATTTTGGACGCCGTCGACGCAGCCCTCTCCAGATTCGGCTCGTAGACATCGCAAATCGCGCTGACCCGAACGGATAGATCTTTCTGAAACACAGTCATGACAAATGTGCCGCGGCCGCCCGTGCCGATTACGCCCAGCCCAACCTGATCCGACGGCGCGGCGCCGGCCGCCACAATACTGCCGCCAGCCACAAGAAACGCTCTTCGGTTTAAGCTCATGATTCCACCTCATGGATTCGGCCGGACTGTCATGCTGACAGCCCAGCTTCTTTGAGAAACGCGCGCAGCTTCCCCAAGTCGCGCTTCATCGCCGAAAACACCTCATCCTGACTCATCGTCAGAGTTCTCGCTCCATCGTTTGCGCCACCCAACGGATACTCGAAATGAATCTGCAGAGGTCCCGAGAAACCGCTCTGCTTCACCATTCCAAAGAATTTCTCGAAGCGCACCATGCCCGTGCCCAGCGGAACGAACTCCGCTTTCCACCCTTGCTTGGCGTCCTTGACCCACATGCAGTCCTTGATCGCGATCCCGCGAAGATGCCGCCCCGTGATATGGAAGCTGTTGATCCATCCGCCGATTCCGCCTTCGATCACCGCGTGACCCACATCGTAATTCACGCCGACTGCGTCGGGATCGAAATCCCGGAGGATCATGTGGAGGTCCCAAATCGATGCGCCTACCACGCCCACGCCGGAGTGCGTGTGATACATCGCCGTGGTCCGGTATCGCCGGTTCAACTCGGCCAATCGTGCCACCCGCGGCTTCAGCGCTTCGAGCTGCGGCGCTATCGGCTGGGTGTAGTCGTATTTGAAACCGCCCCAGCGATAGTAACGAATGCCAAGCTCACGCATTCCGCGTGCGGTGTATCGGCATCGACGATGTCGGTGGTCAGCATCGGCACTTCAAGATGATGTCGCCGGATGATGTCCACCAATTTGGGCAGGTCCTGATTCACCTGTGCCGGCTCTACATGTCCATTCTTGCGCACGGCAAGATCGATGCCATCAAAGCCGATCTCACTGGCACCGCGAGCGAGCGCTTCGCCTTCCAGATGACGCAAGTGCTTAGAAAAGATCGCAACCTTCAAGCCCGGGGCAGGCGGTGCTGCCCGAACGGCTGACATGGGGGCCAAACCTGCGGCCCCGGCCAGAAGCCTGCGGCGGGAGATGCCGGAAGGGTCGAATTCCGTTCGTTTCATATCGAATAGACTCCATGTAGGTCAAGTCACTCTCGTCAATTTGGCCAGCGCAGATGACGGCGCAGAAACTCGAACGTAGCTTTCCCGTTTATCGTGTGTGGCCCATTGAAGAACTCAATCTCAGTTCGCTCCGGAAGACCCATTCGGGTGTCGTAAAACCAGCGGACCTTTGCATACTCGTATGCCACCCATTCATCCGGCGCTACACCGTCCTCGTGGCCACGTTCTACCATGAATGGGCGCGGCGCCATCAGGTTCGCCAGGTCGGAATAGTTCACCACGTTCGCAAAATCGAATTCGAGCATGTCGTACTCGCCGGTCAGAAGATAGCTGTAGCGGGATTCGATACTCGTGTTCTTCCAGACCCATTCGTTGAAGTCCGCCGAGCAGATCGAAAGTGCATAGCCCTCAAGCAGCGGTGGCACGCGAACAGCGGTCTTCCCTCCATAGGAAAGACCGTAGAAACCGATTCGCGACGGATCGACAAAGGGCAAGCTTGTGAGCCATTCCAGCGTTCGCTCATGCTGTCCGAGAATAAACGAAAACAGCGAAAGCTTGAGCGGGTGGCCCTTCCGCTGGATCATGCGGAAGCGATCCTCTCCAATGTAAGGATTCTGAGGGGCGTAAGTGACAAAGCCCTGCTCCGCCAAGCGAACAGCAAAACGATGATAATACTGCGACTCGATTTTCGGATCGGCTACATCCTGAGGTCTCCCCTCCAGGCCGTGCTGGCAAACGACTACCGGTCGGCGCTCCCCCGCTTGAAGGTCCTTCGGCACAACCAGAATGCCATAGGCAATGACATCGGGCCAGACATCCAGCATCACCTCATAGCCTCGAACTTTCGGTTCGTCGTAGATGAGGCGGGTACGCGGATTGGCCGCGAGCGAGGGCGAGGGGAGCCGGCCAATGACCTCATCCCATATATAGTCGCGGTAAGGCTGGGCCGTGGCTTTCCAGCGTTCAGGAGAGGATGAATCCGCCTTGGACCAGAATTCGATTCGTTTTGCCGGCGACTGGCGGATGAGTGCTTGTGTGTACGCCACCATCTGTTCGAGTTGCCGGTGCATCCGGTTGGAGGCATCATCATTCTCGCGACTATCGTGAGGCGCGGGGCCTTCCGGCCGCAGGCGTCCATGCACTTTCAACGACTCAAGCAGCGCCTGTAGAGCTGGCCCGGAACCGGGCGGCCCTTGACCCGCTCCACTCACAACCAGCTCAAGCTTCGTCCCACTCTTCAAGCCATTAAAGAACGGGCGTGCCCGCTCGACTTCGGTTCTCACAGCCTCTAAATGCGGTGTTTCCAGCTTGCCGTTAGGCGTTGCGCCAAACCGGTCGCTCATCCGCGGCGGCGGACCTGAGATCTCAGGGTGGCGGCATGCCTCCACGATAAGCCCCCTCGGGGCGACCAGGCCGGCGAGTTCCGCATCTCCAAATTCATTCAGCAGCCCCCAGACGTCGCGATAGATCGGCTCCTGCCAAACCCTTTCTCGCGGCTGAAAATACCCACTAACCAGTAGCCCGTCGATCCTGGTATCGAGAGCTCCCGCATAGAGTGCCAGCAAGCCTCCTTCTCCGTATCCGGCTATTCCGATCGGGAGTGGCCGCTGCGCATTTTCGTTTTCGAACCAGTCCACCGCGGCCAAGACCTTCTCGACTTCATAACCGATGATATGCCTGCCAACCTCAAATGCCATGCGATAAACCCATTCACGATGAGGCTGGTTTGTCATGCGAATACCTGGGATCCCCGACCAGGTGTCTTGCCGGTTGATCAGGATCGGAACCACCACCTGGCAGCCGTTTTCCGCCAATCTTCGAGCGTACTGTGCTGACGGGCCGACGCCCGGGGCCAATCCCGCCAGCATCTCGGGTGACCAGTCCGCATCGGGTATCGCGACAATCCGCGCCACGGGCGCACGCTCCGGCTCCAGTAGCAGCCCTTCGCCGTCCATTCCTTCAAAAACAGGCCAGCGCACCGAGTACACTTTGTAACCGGTTCCCCTCGCGACCAGGGCCGTCGCCGCGGTCGTTGAATCCAGTCTCAGAGCCGCAAACGGAACCCTTTTGTCGACTGCGCCTATGATCCTTCGCAAATGTTTTCGGTTTAGTTCCAGGGAACGGTTATATAATTCCACCGAATGGAAATCCCAAGTCCAGAATCGGGAACGTGATTTGATCGAGCTCTCGATCGCTTGCTCCAGATAGCGGTTGATTCCATCCACCATCTCCGCTGCCACGTCGCCATGCGACGTCAATGCGGTCGTGCCCGGCAAGAAAGTTTGAGCCGGGGCGACTGGTAACGCCAAGATCGACGTCAGAAGTAAAAGACGCCACTTCGAAACGGTTGGATCAAGCATTCTAACGAAGCAAATCACGCCGCGTCATGCCCCTCTCCGGACATCCTCAGTCTATCTCTGCACGAGGAGGGTTACGTGCCGTAGAGCGGGAAGGCCCTGGCGTGCAGTTGGGGCCAGAACGGACGATCGAGGTAAAATTCGAGGTGCATCTCTGGCTGGAGGCGACCTTGCGTCAGAAAGATCTGCCCGCCGAACCTTGTGTCTGCAGCGAGACTCGTCTCGACGGCGTTGGCTCTTTAAACCGCCGCGGCTTTTTAGCAGGGATTGCCGCTGCCGGTCTCCCCTGGGCCCTGCCGGAGCGCGCTCTCGCCGCACCGTTTCCGGTTCGGTTTCGCCGCTCGCATCCCTACGAATCCCTCTTTCAATTCATTGAGCCGGGGCACGACGAATTCGCCATCGAGAAGCAGGCAGCCGAAATCACAGCGCATCTCGAGCGGCTTCCACAAACTCGATCGCTGCCGCTGAGTGCCGATTTCCAAGGCAGGTCGCCGATGCCGGCGCGATACGTGGGCGTGGCGGAAGGCGTGGCGCGCGCGGAATTCGATTCCTCGGACAAGCGTTTCGAGCAAGGTCTGAAGAACTGGCTGGATTCACTTGGTTTCATCCGCAGCGCGCGGTTCTTCGCGCTGCCGAAAGATCGCGTGCGTTACGAAATTTCCACTTCCAAGCCGGACGGGCTTCAATATCGCGTTGGCTCGTGGAAGCAAATCTGGCCCGACGGCCGGCTCTCGCGCTTCGAACCAATCGAAGAAACCGTAGTCAGATCGCCCCGCCCGCTATTCCAGGATGTGACCTCATCCGTCTTCGGCAGCACCAAATCTTTCGATCTCCAACTGCGCCGGGGTCTGCCTCACTGGCGAGCGCGTCTTGATTCGGCTTCTGGAATCGATGTCTACGGAAACAACGGCATCGCCGTGGGAGATATCGACGGAGACGGGTGGGACGAGGTCTATGTCTGCCAGCCCGGCGGCCTGCCGAATCGTCTGTACAAGAATCGCGGCGACGGGACCATGGAGGACATCACGGAGCGCGCCAACGTCGGGGTGCTCGATCCCACGGCCAGCGCCCTGTTCGTCGATTTTCGAAATATCGGCCGCCAGGACT
>QHXU01000365.1:0-2243 GCA_003223065.1 Acidobacteriota bacterium
GAATACTTCGCGGATCTGTTACGCGTGACCGGCGGCCACACGAACGAGGAGCTCGCCCGCATGACGATCCGCGCCTCAAACTCTTGCACCGGCTGGATGATGAGCCAGGGCGTCCGGTTCCAACCATCGCTCAGCGGAACGCTCCACCTGGCGCGCACGAATGCGTTTTTTCTGGGAGGCGGCAAGGCTCTCATGAATGCGTATTATGCCGCCGCCCAGCGCAGGAACGTCCACGTGATCTACAACGCTGAAGTGATCGGCTTGAACATCACGAACGGGACGTTCGAGAGCGCACGGGTAATGGTGAATCACGAGCCCGCTCGGATACGGGCCGGCGCGTTCGTGGCCGCAACGGGCGGGTTTGAATCAAATCTCGACTGGCTCAAGGAAATTTGGGGGGCCGCCGCTGACAATTTTCTCATCCGCGGCACTCCTTACAATCAGGGCAAGGTTCTGAAGCTACTCCTCGACAACGGCGCCGCGCCGGCGGGCGACCCCACCCAGTGTCATGCCGTTGCAATCGATGCCCGAGCGCCCAAGTTCGATGGCGGTATCGTCACCCGGCTCGACTGTGTTCCGCTCGGCATCGTGGTGAACCGGACCGGCGACCGGTTCTACGACGAAGGCGAAGACCTGTGGCCCACCCGATATGCAATCTGGGGGCGCCTGATCGCACAACAACCCGGACAGATCGCCTATTCAATCATTGATGCAAAGGTCTTCGGAAAATTCATGCCATCGGTATTTCCGCCCATGCGAGGCAACACCGTTCGTGAACTCGCTGCCTGTTTAGGCCTGCCCGCGGACGCGCTCGAATCGACTGTCGGCCGGTTCAATCAAGCCGTGGCGCCGGGGACATTCGATCACTCCAAATTGGACGATTGTCACACCCGCGGTCTCCAACCCGAGAAATCACACTGGGCGCGACCGCTCGACACGCCGCCATTTCTTGGCTATCCTTTGCGTCCCGGAATCACGTTCACCTACCTCGGCGTCAAGGTGAATCAGAATGCAGCGGTGCTCATGCGCGATGGTCATCCTGCGCGCAACCTGTTCGCCGCCGGAGAAATCATGGCGGGCAATATTCTCGGAAAGGGTTATATCGGTGGAATCGGGATGCTGATCGGCACCGTCTTCGGGCGAATCGCCGGACGGGAGGCGGCCTGCTTTGTCCGATGATCCGGTACAGGAAGGCGTTCGGGTCCTGACTATCTGCAATGCCTGCCGATATTGTGAAGGTTTTTGCGCGGTGTTCCCGGCCATGGAACGCCGGCTGAATTTTGAGGAAGCCGATCTTAATTACCTGGCCAACCTGTGCCACCACTGCGCTGAATGCTACTACGCCTGCCAATACGCGCCGCCTCACGAATTCGCGGTCAATATCCCGAAGATACTCGCTGAAGTTCGAGTGAATTCCTATTACAAATACGCGTGGCCGCGCCCCTTGGCCGCTGCATTCAGGAGGAACGGGCTGGTTGCATCATTGACGCTCATGCTGAGCCTCGTCATCTCAGTTCTGGCCGCGCGCGGGTGGGTCTCCAAGTCCCCCGGGGACTTCTACCAGGTGATGCCGCATGAAGTCATGGTGATGATTTTTGGCGGCGTATCCATTTTCGTTCTTACGGCTTTGTTAGCTGGCCTGGTCAGGTTTTGGCGGGAATCGGGAGAGCGTTTGAGCGGATTCGCCACTCCATTCGCGATGAAGGCCGGGCTAAGCGATGTGCTCACGCTTCGATCCCGGCGAACATCGATCGCTCGCGCGATGGTGGTTGCATCATTTCACGTTTTACGGCTTTCTATTGTGCTTCGCTGCAACCTCGGTCGCGGCGATCTACCACTACGCACTGGGTTTGCGAGCGCCCTATGGCTATCTCAGTTTGCCTGTTGTGCTCGGCACGTTGGGCGGATTCGGACTTCTGGCGGGAACCGGCGGCCTCTATTGGCTGAAGCAGCGCCAGGACGCCGCGACGGCCGACCACAGGCAGCATGGGATGGATAGCGCCTTTATCGCACTGTTATTCCTCACCAGCCTGACTGGTCTGCTGCTGCTATTCCTGCGAGAGACGCCTGTCATGGGTATATTGCTGGTTACCCATGTGGCGGCGGTCATGACCCTGTTCCTCATGTTGCCTTATGGAAAGTTCGTGCATGGGATGTACCGACTGGCCGCATTGATCCGGTACTCTCTGGAGCGGTCCTCTAAGCAAACTGGCGAGGCGGGACACACTAATCCGCAGCATCCG
>QHXU01000365.1:2409-2983 GCA_003223065.1 Acidobacteriota bacterium
TCGACACCATCCAGGCCGCTTGCTCCGAACACAGCGCGGTCGTACACTTTCTCGACCTTATAGCATTGCTCCATCTACTTGCGCCACTCGTCGCATGGCATTGTTGCATTGTAAGACACACTTCGTGAAGCTGCAAGCCAGGAGTAGGGCGCTACGAATCCGTGCGGGCGAAGTTCTGCCAAGCCCAATTCGGGAACAGGTTTGGCAACCGCCGCCCTCCTCCACGAAACTGCCGGCTGGCGTGCGGTGCATGCGGCGCACGCCGTGGCTTGCCGACAACCTTGCCCTTGGGGGAGGGAACTTAGTCTAAGGCCAATCGTGTAGCGTCGACAATGCGGAAATCACCTTAGCGTGCTACGGTTTCATAACGGACGGAGGGCGCGGTACGAGCCTGACGCTGCGAGGAGGTTGTGGATATCCTACGCTGCCCCGCGTTTCGGAGGCAGAGCTCCCGTGAGCAAATCCAGGTACTGCATCGAGGCCCGATCGTAGCGATGCCGGGCCGCCTCGACAAGCTTCCGCTGTTTTTCCCAAGCGGGTGAGTGAGTCTGCATCCGTTCCATCAAGTGGAGTT
>QHXU01000365.1:2992-6660 GCA_003223065.1 Acidobacteriota bacterium
TCATCGCGTCGAGTTTTTGCGTCCTGAATGGTCGGCATTGAGCCATGCCTCCCGCTGCGTTTCCGATAACAGGGAGTTCAGTATGAGTCCTGGGGAACAATCTGTCAAACCTATCTTTCGGACATTTACTTCGCCCGGGCTGGATCGCTGTCCGGCGTCACAGTTCGCTTGGATATTTGTCCAAAAGATAGGGTCTCACGTGCGCAAATCTGTGCGAGGATTGGCTAGCGAATGGTAGGCCAGCGCTTCCTTGAGAGGCGTGATCTCACGCCCATAGCAACTCTCTCATCCTGGAGCACTGGCCGCCTTGCTGGAGCGCTCAGTTTGATCTTCGCGCTGATTGGCGTAGCCAAGCGGGACGATTGTTGAAAGACTGATGTTCTCAACTAGTCAGGGATTCGGGGTTTGGCGTAGAGCCCCTATGTCTCAAGACCGGACAGCGAAGGAATGGTGGACCTGGAGGGATTCGAACCCTCGACCTCTTCCATGCCATGGAAGCGCGCTCCCAACTGCGCCACAGGCCCACTTCTCGGACTATAGCAGAAGCCAGTAGCCGGAAGCCAGGAGTTGCCCGCGCTATAATGCGCTATTTATGGGCGATTCCGGCGAGGTGACCCGTCTCCTGAAGGAACTCGGCCAGGGGCGTAAGGACGCGATGAACCAACTCCTGCCGCTGGTCTACGACGAGCTGCACCGCCTGGCCCGCGCCTACTTTCGCCGCGAACGCGGCGAGCACACCCTCCAACCCACGGCCCTCGTGCACGAAGCCTATATCCGCCTGGTGGACCAACGTGCGCCCATGGAATCGAGGGGGCACTTTCTTGCAATGGCAGCCACCCAGATGCGCCGCATTCTGCTCGACTACGCGCGCAAGCATCACGCGGCGCGCCGCGGCGGCGCCGGGCAAAAGGTCCTGCTCGAAGACACCATGGCGATCTCCGAGCAACGGCCATTGGATATGATCGCGCTCGACCGCGCGCTCAGCAATCTCGCCACGCTCGACGCGAACCAAGCCCAACTGGTGGAACTGCGCTTCTTCGGAGGGCTTTCAGTGGAGGAAACCGCGGAAGTCCTGGGTGTGTCCCCGGCGACAGTGAAGCGAAGCTGGAACTCGGCCCGCGCCTTCCTGCGCCGCGAAATTACGGGAGGCCCTCTTGACGCCCGAGCGGTGGGCGCAGATTCGGCAGACATTTGACGGGGCCCTGGAGCGCGCCCCCAAAGATCGCGCAGCCTATCTCCGGGTTGTCTGCGCCGGCGACGACGAGCTACGCCGAGAGGTCGAGACCTTGCTGGCCAGCCACGACACTGCCGGCGATTTTCTCGCTGAACCCGCCGCCAACATCAGCCGGACGCTGCTCTACAGCGATGAGGAAGGGGAGGACTATCCGGAAAACTATCGCGTCGGTCCTTACCAGCTTCAACGAAGGATCGGGCGAGGCGGCATGGGTTCGGTGTGGGTCGCAGCCCGCTTCGACCACGAATACGAAAAGAAGGTCGCCGTCAAGATGGTCAAACGCGGCATGGACACGCATGAGATCCTGCGCCGCTTCCGCATGGAGCGGCAAGTGCTCGCAAACCTCGACCATCCCAATATCGCCCGCCTCATCGACGGAGGATCGACGCCGGAGGGCCTGCCCTATCTGGTCATGGAGTACGTCGAGGGCACGCCTATCGATCAGTACTGCGAGAGCCGCCAGAGCACTATCACGGAGCGGCTGCGCCTCTTCCGCGCAGTCTGCTCCGCGGTGCAGTACGCGCATCAGAACCTGGTGGTGCATCGCGACATCAAAGCCAGCAACATCCTGGTAACCGCGCAGGGCGTTCCGAAGCTGCTCGACTTCGGCATCGCCAAGCTGCTGCGCAGCGACTTTTCGAAGCTCGATATGACGCAGACGCGGCCCGGGCTTCGGCCTATGACGCTCGACTACGCAAGCCCGGAACAGGTGCGGGGTGAATCCATTACCACCGCTACCGATGTCTACTTGCTCGGCGTACTGCTCTACAAGCTGCTGACCGGAACGACGCCATACGGCCCTCCAGAGCGCTCACCCGACGCCATCCAGCGCGCGATCTGCGAGACGGAGCCCCGCCCGCCGAGCGCGGTTATCCTTTCCGGTTCCGAAGCCGCTATCCCGCAGGCGACGCTGAAGCTCGAAGCGGTCGAGGAAACGCGCGACAAGGCGCGAAAACGCCTGCGGAAAAAGCTCGCCGGCGACCTGGACATGATCATCCTTAAGGCGCTGCGAAAAGAGCCGCTGCAACGCTACGCTTCGGTCGAGCAATTCTCGGAAGACATCCGCCGGTACATGGAAGGACTGCCGGTGATCGCGCGCAGCGGCACGATCGGCTACAGAACGGCGAAATTCATCCGGCGCAACGCGGCAGGACTGGCTGCCGCTGCCTTAATCGGCATCGCGCTCGCCGGCGCTGCCATCGTCTCGTTCTCCTACGCGCGTTTCGCTACGCGCGAGCGCGTTCTCGCCGAGCGCCGGTTCGACGCAACGCGGACCGCGCTTCAGCGCGAGCTCATGCAGGCGCACCTCCGCCTCGCAGAGCAGCAGGCGAACGCCGGCGAAAACTATCGCGCGGCTTTCAACCTCGCGCAGGCGGTCTATCGCGCTCATCCCGAGCAAGCTGAGTCGCGGCGCGACCTGGCGCACGCCGCCGAGAAACTCGGTGATCTGCTCGGATCCGGCACCGGCCGCGGAGAGGCGCTGCAACGCTATGGCGATGCTCTTGCCCAATATGAAGCGCTCGCCGCAATGGACAGTCATGACCTGGGCGCACAGCAGGACGTGATGGTAGTGGCGAGCAAAGCCGGCGCCATCCAGTTTCAGACCGGCGACCTGCTGGCGGCGCTCGCCAGCTATAGCCGCTCTTTGCAGATCGCCGAGGGGCTCGAAACCATCGAGGCCGCCCGCGGCAACTCTCGAAGCCCGGAGACGCAACGCGCGGTAGCGTCCGGAAATGCGCACGTCGGTGAAGTGTTGGCGCGTAACGGCGCCCGCGATGCAGCCTTGGCCAAGCTGCGGAAGGCGCTCGGCATTTATCAGGAGCTGTTCGACGCAAATCGCGAGAACGCCGGCACGCGCGATGCGCTCATCTCCTTGCATCGAACGATGGGCGATGTGTTGTCGGCCGGGGACCGTTTCCCGGAAGCCGTCAACTCTTACCGGCGCGCGCTGGCGCTTCTCCCGGCCGAATCCGGAGCCGATCAGCGCCAGGAACTCCAAGCCAAGCTCGCGAGCCTCGGCAAGTAAGCGCATTCGGCTACACTCGCAGGAAGAAGGCGTTACATGACTGAAGCAGGTCTTTACGACTTCATTGCGAAACGCAAGTTGGCGGTCCTGGCCTCGGTCGCTAAAACCAATTCGCCCCAGTCCGCACTGGTCGGCATCGCCGTCACTCCTGATTTGGAGATCGTTTTCGATACCGTCAAGAGTTCTCGCAAGTATCCGAATCTGATCTCTGAGCCCGCCTGCTCGTTCGTGATTGGCTGGACCGGCGAGCAGACCGTACAGTATGAAGGCACGGCCGAAGAACTCGGCGGAGCGGAACTGGAGCGTTATAAGAAGGTGTACTTTCAGGCATGGCCCGACGGTCCTGCCAGGCAGAGTTGGCCGGGGATCGTGTATTTTGTTGTGAGGCCGGCCTGGATTCGCTACAGC
>QHXU01000384.1:0-3034 GCA_003223065.1 Acidobacteriota bacterium
TGCGCTGATCACCGATTTGAAACAGGACGGAACGTTGAATCAGACCTTGATCGTAGCGATGGGCGAGTTCGGGCGCACGGCCGGACCGCTTAATCAGAACGCCGGCCGCGATCATCATCAGCAGCACTCCGTGCTCTTTGCCGGAGGAGGCGTCAAGGGGAACCGCGCCATCGGACAGACGAACGCGCTCGGGGACGACGTCGCTGATCCTGGCTGGTCCGCCGGACGCTACGTCTGGCCCGAAGATGTCGAGGCCACCATATATTCGGCGCTCGGCATCGATTGGACCAAGATCGTCCACGGCGACAATCTGGGCCCCGGTTTCGAGTATGTTCCCCAACAGGATCTGTATCAGTATCAGCCCGTGAAAGAGCTATGGCCGTGACGGGCCGGGAGACCGCTCCCGGCGTCTGAATACCGTCAAACTGCCCGCAAACGCCGCGAGCGCGCCGGCCGCCAGCCACAGCGCATTCTTGAATTGGTCCGGTCCTGTGAAGGTGAACGCCGGCGATAGAAAAACCCCGCGCACCAGCATCACGACGACCGCAAGCGACCAAAGGGGGAACAAGTAGGGAAACTTGCCGGTCATTGAGAGGATTACGCTGAGCACGCCGACGAGGCCCGCCAACAGCAAGAAGTGATTGAGTTCGCGACCATGCCAGGGGACGACGTCGAGCTTCAGGTTTTGGGCGCCGGAGAGCACAGCCACGCACCCGAGCGCCAAGAGCGCCAGGGAAAGAACGAAGTGAAAGAGGTAGCTGAAAATACGCAGCAACCACGCTATCGCCAGCATATGGCTGTGTTATTGTACCAGCCGCTGCCCATCTCAGGGTACAATTGTAAAGGGAGAATTGTATCCGGTGACGCCTCGGAGCCATCAGGTTCTGTGCGAGATCGTTGAAGCTTACATCCAGACCGGCGCACCGGTGGCATCCCGCTCGGTCGCGCGCAGACGGCACGACGCCCTGAGCGCAGCCTCGATCCGCAATGTCATGGCCGACCTGGACGAAGAAGGTTACCTTGCTCAGCCCCACACTTCCGCTGGACGGATCCCTACCGAGAAGGCGTTCCGCGTTTACGTGCAGTCACTGACCATGCGCCGCATGGCGTCGCAAGAGTT
The DNA here is from genome assembly GCA_003223065.1 of Acidobacteriota bacterium. Classification (GTDB taxonomy): domain Bacteria; phylum Acidobacteriota; class Terriglobia; order Bryobacterales; family Bryobacteraceae; genus Palsa-187. The sequence continues at coordinate 1,121 of QHXU01000384.1, forward strand.
AGAACGGTTGCGTGCGGAGTTCGGCCGGCTGGAGACGGTGGAAGCCCGGGTTGAGCACACCCCGCACATGCTCACCGAGATGACACGGAGTGTGGGCATCGCCGCCGCCATTCCGAAGTTCAGCCCTGCGCTCGATCAGGTCGAGCTGGTGTCGCTCCCCGACCGGCGCGTGCTGATGGTCGTGGTGACGCGCGATCACCGGGTGCGAAATCGCGTGGTGACGGTCGAAGAAGCGGTTACACCCGAAGATCTGGTTTCGATCCGCAACTACATCAACCGGAACTTCTCGGGTTGGATTCTGCAAGATGTGCGGCGGGAACTGGCGCATCGTCTTGAACATGCCAGCGCCACCTATGACGCGATCCTCCGCAAACTCACGCTGCTCTACGCCAAGGGATTGCTGGATATGAGCCCCGGGCCGGAGGTGCACATGGAGGGCGCGAGCAACCTGGTCGGTCTGGACCTGCACCTGACCAAGGAAAAGATGCGGGAGCTGTTCCGCGCGCTCGAAGAAAAGAAGCGGATTCTCGACCTGCTCGACCGATTTCTGGAGCAGCCGGCGGGCGCGGTCGGCGTGCACGTGGGCCTTGGGGAGATGCATCCGTCGATGCGGGAGCTGTCCCTCATCGGCCTGCCGGTGACGCTTGACTCCGGGATCTCGGCGGTGATCGCAGTGCTGGGACCGATGCGCATGAATTACAGCCGCGTCATGTCGGCTGTGCAGCACGTCGGCCAAGCGTTCCAAAGCTCCTAGGGCCAGTCTCCCGGCGCCTCGATGCTAATCTAAAATTAAAGGGTTTTTACTGTGAATAAAGAGATTGAAATGACCGGTCAGGATCCCGCCGCGGGCGAGGACACTCCAACCGGCGAAGACACCTCGGGCAGCGCTGAGACTCCCGTTGTAGCCGATCCGGCAGCGGCGCTGGCCGCCGTGACCGCGGAGCGCGACCAACTGGCGGCGGAGAAGGCCGACTTGCAGGATCTCTACCTGCGCGGCCAGGCAGAATTCCAGAATTTCCGGCGACGCGTGGAGAAAGAGCGCGTTGAGTTGCTCGAATACGCGAGCACAGAGGCTGTACGTTCAATGCTTCCGGTCCTCGACGATTTCGAGCACGCTCTCAAGATAGAGAGTGCGGACCGGGAATACGCGAAGGGCATGGATCTGATCTACCAGCGCCTGTGCGACGCCCTTAAAAAACTTGGCCTCGAGCCGGTTGCTTCGGTGGGGCAGCCGTTCGATCCGCACATCCATCACGCTGTAGAAACGGTGGAAACGGAGGAAGCCGCCGACCATACGGTTCTCGAGGAGTTCCGGCGAGGATACAACTTCAAGGGCCGTCTGCTGCGGCCGGCCATGGTTAAAGTGGCCGTTCAGCCAGCATCGAAATGAGCGTGACGAAGCGCGATTATTACGAGATTCTCGGCGTATCCCGTGACTGCGACGAGCAGGGGCTGAAAGGCGCCTATCGCAAGCTTGCCTTGCAATTTCATCCCGACCGGAATCCCGGCAACCATCAGGCTGAAGAGAAATTCAAGGAGGCGGCCGAAGCCTATGCCGTCCTGAGCGATCCGCAGAAGCGCGCAGCCTACGACCGCTTCGGCCACCAGGGTGTTGCCGGCGCGGCGGGCGCGGGCTTTGACGGTTTCCCCGATCTGAGCGATATCCTTAGCGATGTTTTTGGTTTCAGTGACGTTTTCGGAGGCGGATCGCGCCAACGGCGCCATCGCCCGCAGCGCGGCGAGGACGTCCGTTACGATCTCGAGATCGGGTTCGAAGACTCGATGCGCGGCCTTTCCGCCGATATTCAAGTACCGCGACTTGAAGAGTGCGGGCGCTGCCGAGGCAAAGGCGCCGAACCCGAAGATGGACTGGTCACGTGTCCCATGTGCCGCGGCCGCGGCGAGGTGGTCTAC
>QHXU01000384.1:3076-6196 GCA_003223065.1 Acidobacteriota bacterium
GTTCGCCGTCCGTGCAAAGAGTGCAAAGGCGAAGGCTACGTCCACCGCGAACGCAAGCTCAAGATCAACATTCCAGCCGGCGTCGACAACGGCACGCAACTGCGGCTCTCCCAGGAAGGACAACCCGGAGTCAACGGCGGCCCGCCCGGCGATCTGTACGTTGTGCTCAAGGTCGCCGAGCATCCGATTTTCGAGCGCCACGAGAATGATCTCCATTGCGTGGTGCCGATCAATGTAGCGCAGGCCGCGCTGGGCGACTCGATCGACCTTCTGACGTTCGATGGATTGCAAACCGTGAAGATTCCGGAAGGTTCACAGCCGGGCAGCCGCCTGCGGCTCAAGGGGCTCGGCGTTCCTTACCTCAATTCGGGCGGCCGGGGCGATCTCCTCGTTCACCTTGACGTCCACATCCCCTCCAAGCTCACGCGCGAGCAGCGCCGCTTGTTCGAGCAGCTTAGAGATGTCCTGCCGGTAGAGAATGAGCCCAAGGAAAAAGGCATTTTCGATAAGGTGAAGGATTATTTCCTGTAATGGTCCTCGCGGCTCCGGCCAACCGTGATCGGGCATGGGCAACGACGTCAACGTGGTCGGGTTGATCTCCGATACTCACGGCCTGCTGCGAGCAGAGGCATTGAAGGCGCTCGAAGGATCGGATCTGATCATCCATGCCGGTGACGTCGGCGGACCCGAGATCATCGATGCATTGCAGGCCCTGGCGCCAGTGGTTGCCGTAAGAGGAAACACCGACAGGGGCGCTTGGGCGGACGCCCTACCAATGACTGTAGCTACCGAAGCGGGCTCAAGCGCTATCTATGTCCTGCACGATCTTCATCAGCTCGATCTCGACCCCGCGGCCGCGGGCTTCCACGTTGTGGTCAGCGGACATTCCCATAAGCCGGCCCGCCTGGAACGCTCCGGCGTCCTTTACCTGAACCCGGGGAGCGCCGGGCCACGGCGGTTCCACTTGCCAGTAACCGTCGCGCGCCTCGATTTGCGGCCGTCATCCTGGAAAGTTGATTTCATCGACCTCTGCAACCAGGCGGTCTAGCCGGCGTTGCGAGTCGACTCTGCCATTGATCATCCTCTGGCGTATTTCTTAATCTTCATCCCTAGGACAATACTCGTAGTGGTTCCTCTGGCGACGGCGTTCGTGTTGCCGACTTGGCCCGAGCCTGACCAATCTTGACCGAAGCTCTGAAAATGGCTCCCACAGGGATGAAGCCGCCCAATTTGTGTTCCGCAATGGCTGCCAGGCCCATGGATGCGACGCATCCACACGAACTGCAGTCCGGATCGCCCCCGAATTGACATGGGACAATCCTGGTTTTCAGATCCGCTGATATTGTCTGGGTGGTCAGCGCGAAAACACATTGCTGAGGACTCCTGGGAGGCGCGGCGAACTGCCGAATCATACCCTCCGGCATGTCCAGTTTGGGAAACTCCGTGCGTAGCGCCATCATGTCGGCGATCGCACGCGCACGCTCATGCGGTTGCAGCATTTCCGGCAGCTGATCTCCTTTTTGTGGGGTGAACAAGCTGAACCACACCTTGCGGATCTCCCGCCTGGGAGTCCAGAACTCGAGGAACTCCTTCAAATAGCCTGGCCGCTTCATCATCTGGCCGGTGACGGTGCAGTGGATCGTGATGTTCTGGCCCGCGATGTTCCTAAGAATCCGATCGTATGTTGCCGGCGCTCGCCGAACATCGTGCTCTGGTTGCAGTCCGTCGATTGAAACCACCACGTTCAAGCGCGGCAGCGCCGCCCAACCGGACGCGAGAGGCCGGAAGGCGCTCGTCACCACCTGCACGTGGATTCCTTTATCAAGCAGTCGCGGAATCATCTCCTCGAGTTCGCGATACCGAACCAGGGGATCTCCGCCCACGATTGACAGGTGCAAAGGTTTGAGGCGATCGACCAAGTCAAGTACGCCGTCTATCAGTTCCCGCCCCTTGCGGTCGTTCAGACTCCGCAAGGTGATGCCGCCGCCGAGATGTGCATCGTCGTAGGCATAGCATCCGGGGCATTGCAGCGGACACTCACGGGTAATCTCGACGGAAAGAGCGGGACGCTCTCCCCGTAGAATCTTGCGCCATGCACTGATTATTTCTGATGTTTTCACGCGGTCTTCTTCTCCACGCGGAACAATCTTAAGGAAACGCCATTCGCACCAACCGGCCTTCAACCCAATATCTATGTATCGATGCCAGCCCCTTGTTCAGAGGACCGGTGGCGATGGATCGGCGGCGTGTCCCGCTAAGACAATCCAATCGCTGGGGCGATTCGGCTCCACAGCCTCCGTTATGCGGACGCCGAGTATTGGGAGCGGAGGAGAGTTGCAGAGTGAATCGCAGTTCAAGCGCTGCTCGCAGAAGCCGTGGATGAACTCGCGCAGGCAGGCGGCCTTGGCATTCGCTGTATGCGGGTTCACAGCGGGAGGATCCGGACTGGCATCAATGGATGCGCTCACGATCAATGCGCTCATTACCAATCCCAGGTACCAAAGCGGTTTCATTCCCGTCTTGTGCGTACATGCCCATCATAATGGATTTGCAGGTGGTGGTTATTGGCGCGATCGGGGGCGTTCCGATATATACTGGCCGCTATGAGAAGTAGTCTCTGTCTGGTTATGGCATTCCTGCTGCCCGGTTTGGTGTCCTTCGCGGTGGAGGACGTGATCATCGCGGTCCACGGCACGGTTCAGAAGACCGATAACGTTGCAAAGACCGTCGTCGTCAAAACCGTCGATGGTTCAGAGCACACATTTCACTTTGTAGGCCACACCGCCGTCCACGGCTCTGAGAAGGCCGCCGCCGGCGCGAAAGATGTATTCCACGGATTGAAAGAAGGCAGCGATGTGGTGGTGCATTACACCGCCAAAGGCGGCAAAGAGACGGCCGAAGAGGTGGATCGTATCGGCGAAGGCGGCCTACAGGTGACTGAAGGCACCGTCACACACGTCGATCGCGGCGCCAAGACACTGGCCATCAAGACCGCGGACGGTGCGGGAGAGACGTACCACCTGGCCGACCATGCCGCCAAAGATGCCGGCAAAGACATTGCCGCGGGCGCCGAGAAGTCCGCCAGGGTGACCATTTACTACACGCAAGAAGCCGGCCGCA
>QHXU01000385.1 GCA_003223065.1 Acidobacteriota bacterium
TAGCGAGGGATGGACATACCGCTGTGAAACCGTCACGCTGCCGTGCCCATCAGCTTCATTATAGTGAACGCATCGGCTAACGCCTCGCCGGGACGTGTTCCGATTCAGGCTAAAGCTCGACGTGGTCCGGTGTGTACACCGCTGTTGCGATCGGTGGGGACGGCAGTAAAGAGGATTTGAAAATCGGTGGCGATAACTTAGGGAGATTTTCGAGTATACTGGTTCGCAATTGCGCAGTTCAGTTCGCACTTTGGAGGTGGCTTATGAAGTTGCGAATCCTGGCAGTCTCTCTTGCACTTTTGTCCAGCGGTGCGGCGGTTGGGCAAGTTCTCTACGGCACACTGGTTGGCGCTGCGACCGATCCTCAGCAAGCAGCGGTTGTCGGCGCTACCGTCACCATCAAAAATAACGCCACGGGTTATACCGTCGAGACGAAGACTACGAACCGTGGCACCTACGAGATCCCGAACATACCACCGGGCATGTACAACATCAAGATTGCCGCGACCGGCTTCGCCTCGTTCGAGGCTAAGGACATCCGGATTGAGGCAAATAACATCGCACGTGTTGACGCTCCGCTGGTGCTCGGCAGTGTGAGCGAGGTCGTCACGGTGGGCGCGGAGGTGCTGCAACTGCAGACGGACAAATCCGACCTGCACACCGACATCGCGACCAAGGAGCTCACCGAGATCCCGGTGGCCGGCTATCGGAACTTCCAGTCGTTGCTGGACCTTGTCCCCGGCACTACACCGGCGCAGTTTCAGAATGCGTCAACCGACTCCCCGGCGCGCGCGCTGACCGCCAACGTCAACGGCACGGCACGAAATTCGAACAATACCCGAATCGACGGTGCCGCGAGCATCTTCACCTGGCTTCCCCACCACGCCTACTACGTCCCGCCGCTTGAATCCATCGAGACCGTGAATATTGCCACGAACAACTTTGACGCAGAGCAAGGCATGTCGGGCGGCGCGGCCGTTTCGGTCATCACGAAATCCGGCACGAACCTTTGGCATGGAGTGGCGTTCGAGTATAACTCCAATCACTTTTGGGGGGCCAAGAACCTGTTCTTCAATCCCAATACTCCGGCTGGTCCCAACACGCCGCAGCGCATCGATAATCAGTTTGGCGGCACTCTTGGCGGGCCGATCAAGCATGACAAACTGTTCTTCTTCGCGTCTTGGGAAGGCACGACAACCGCCGAACGCGGCAATGGACTGTTGAGCGTTCCCACCGCTCAGATCCGCAGCGGAAACTTCAATGGCCTGACCACGGTTTACGATCCGAATTCCGGCGACAGCTCGGGCCGCGGCCGAACACCGTTCCCGAGCAACGTGATCCCAAGCGATCAGATGAGCCAGGCGGCACTCACCCTGCAGGGCATGATCCCTCTTCCGAATACCGGCACCGGTCAGACGTCAAACTACTTCGCCGCCGTGCCTTACTTCTTCCAGCGCCACATGGTAGACGGCAAGCTGAACTGGACGCCGAACTCAAAGACAAATGTCTTCGGCAAATACAGCGCCATGATCGCCCCCGTGACGGCCGGTGCTCCTCTGGGCGCAGCGCTTGGCTCGTATCCGGGCGGTGCCGCCGGGGCCGCTGGAATTGGCACGGGGCATAACCACACTGACATCTACAGTGCCGGCATCAGCTACGTGATGTCATCCACGCTGCTCCTCGACGCCAACTGGGGCCTCACCAGGATGCATCACGATACCCAAGGTCCGGATTATGGAAAAAACATCGGTCTGGATGTGCTGCACATTCCCGGCACAAACGGCTCGGATATCCGCCAGAGTGGTTTTCCGATCTTCAATATCAGCGGCTACACGGGTCTTGGCAACCAAGACAACTGGAGTCCCGTGGTTCGCAACGATCAGTTATACACCTACACCGCGAACATGAGTTGGACCAAGGGTTCCCACAGCTTCCGCTTTGGCTTCGACCTGCTGCGACACCAGATGAACCACTGGCAGCCGGAAGTAGGCGGCTGGAGCCCGCGTGGCGGCTTCAATTTCGTTTCCGGCCCGACGGCCCTCAACGGCGGTCCGTCGCCGAATAACTTTAACGCCTATGCGTCTTTTCTTCTCGGACTCCCAGGATCCATGGGCAAGGCCTATCAGTTCTACGATCCGATGCGGACGCGCGAAACCCAGCAAGGCTACTTCATTCGGGATAACTGGCAGGTTACACGCAAGTTCAACGTAAACCTCGGGTTGAGGCTGGAGCATTTTCCGATCATGAATCGGGGCCAATATGGAATCGAGCGTTGGGACCCGAACACCAATAAAGTTCTGATTGGGGGGCGCGGAAATATCCCGCGCGACGCAGGAACGTCAGCGATACCCGTGATGTTCGGGCCGCGTGTCGGCTTGGCATATCGCGCCAGTGACAAGACGGTGGTTCGCGCCGGATTCGGCATCACCAATGATCCCTACCCGATGAGCCGTCCCATGCGCAGCCCTTATCCGGTGACGCTGGTGAACGAATTCCAGCCCTTGAACTCCTTCGTTTGGGGAGGGAGGCTTGCCACCGGCATCCCCGCGGCGGTGTTCCCGGATATATCCACGGGCGTCGTCGATATACCGAATACCTTCACGACAAATACGCTGCAGCCCGGAACGTTCCGGCGCGGCTACATCGAATCGTTCAACTTGACCGTGCAGCGTGAGCTCGGCGCGGGTTTCGTTCTTCAGACGGGTTACGTGGGGACGCGCTCCATTCGACAGGCCTTGAGTTACTTCCAGGGGAATGCCGGTCTGATTCCTGGCGCCGGCGCTAATGGCCGGCCCTACTTTACCCAGTACGGAGTCAATGTGGCCCGCAGCTTTTTCATTCCCATGGCAACTAACCGGTACGACGCCTGGCAAACGAATATCACCAGGCGCTTCTCGCAAGGTCTGTTCCTGACTATGTCTTATACATGGTCAAAGGCGATCGGCATCGACCCGGGCAACAGCGATAGCAGTTTGCGTTTCTGGGTTCCCAGTGAGTATTCGAAGAATCGCGCCGTTTTAGATTTCGATCGCACCCACTCTTTTGTCACAGCATTCACCTACGAGTTGCCTTTTGGGAGGAACCACAGATGGGCGCAGAGTGGACCCGCCTCATGGATTATCGGCGGGTGGAAGATCATTCCCAACATCGCCTGGTATTCAGGGATGCCGTTCATTGTGACCGCGGACGGCAGCTCATTGAATGCTCCGCAGAACACGCAGGTAGCAGACCAGATCAAAGCCGACGTTGCGCAATTCGGAGGCGTAGGCCTGGGAGCGCCTTTCTACGATCCCACAGCGTTTGCGCCTGTGAGCGCGGTGCGTTTCGGAAATATGGGGCTGAATGCGCTGCGAGGTCCCGGGCTTTTCAACATGAACCTGGGCGTCTTCCGCCAATTCGTCCTGACGGAGAGATTCATGCTGCAGTTCCGCGGTGAGGCGCTCGACCTCACAAACACGCCGCCGCTCGCCCAGCCCAATGCGAGCGTAAGTACGCCATCGAATTTCATGACGATCACGAGCACTATCAGTACCGCGACCGCTCAGCAGCGCATCATGCGCTTCGGTCTCCGGCTTTCGTTCTGATACGTAGCGCGGCACTCGGCATGGTCATTCCGCCGAGCCGTTGGCGTTGACATCACCGGCAAGTACAGCAGTCAGAACCGCCGTTCGAGCTGTTTTTACGAAAGTGGGAACGGAAAGCATTTCTTGCCCTCGACTATGGCTTTGAGGCGTTTTACTGTTGGATTATTGAACGGGCCACTCATGCCGTCTACGGTATTGAAGGAGCGGACACTTATGCCTGGATTGAAAACGCTCCGAATGAGTTGTTTAGCGAGAATTCCAGGATTCGAAGGGTGAAGACGGCCGGCCCTCAGTCTTTTGTGGTAATCATCCCGCGGTACCAGGAGTTTACGACAATTGTCTCGCGGCTTGCCGCGCGAAATGTGCATTTTGTCGAGATCGCAGGAAACGATGAGATCCTCGTAACAGCCATTGCACAGCGTGCCTGGACCTACAGCTTGAGCGAAGGTCAATTTCTCTTCTCAGCAGACATTCCCACAGCGCCTGATTTTAAGAGGATTGCTGTGAGATCTCCGGTTCGATCCTTGCACACCGTTCTTAACGATCTGGCGAACCG
>QHXU01000386.1:0-448 GCA_003223065.1 Acidobacteriota bacterium
CATCGATATCTTGCGATCTCAAAAGCCGCATCCCTTGGTGGAAGTGGGCGCGCACCCGCTGGGAACTCTGATGTCGCTAGTGGTGGTGCAGGCGGAGGCGCGTAGGCTTCGCGCGGAGGCGGCCAAGCAATGAGCCGGCTGGCGGATCGCGTGGCGGTTGTGACGGGAGCCGCGGAGGGCCTTGGTCGAGCCGCAGCCGCTCGCCTGGCGGCGGAGGGAGCGGTGATCGAGATCCTGGATATCAAAGACGCTTCGCCCGTGTGCCAGGAGATCCGGGCGGCGGGCGGGAAAGCCGATTCCTCCATCTGCGATGTCACGGACGAGGCGCAGATCGCGAAAGCCGCGGACGCAATCGGGACGCGTCACGGGAAAGTGGACATTCTGGTGAACAATGCCGGCATCCTGACCGCGCGAAAGCCCTGGCACACACTCACAAAAGGCGAAGTAG
>QHXU01000386.1:575-4914 GCA_003223065.1 Acidobacteriota bacterium
AATCCCGGGCAGATGGCGTATGTCGCGAGCAAGGGCGCGGTGATGGGGATGACGCGGGTGCTGGCAAAAGAAATGGGCGAGGACGGGATCACCGTGAATGCCGTGATGCCAGGCATGGTCGCCACGCCTGGAACCCGCGCCAATTCTTCAGAAGAGATGTTTGACCGCGTGATGCAGAACCAGGCGATCAAGCGCCGGGTTCAGCCGCACCACCTGGCCGCACTGATTGCGTTCATTGCCAGCGACGATGCCGAGATGATCACCGGGCAGATGATTCTCTGCGACGGCGGCGGCTACTTGCATTAGGATGGTATGACTTTGAGAATCCCGACAAGGACACTCCTTCATGACGATCCACTCAGCCAGCTTTCGAAGCGTCATTCTCGTTTTCACTTTTATTTCCGGTCCCGCTTCCATGCCAGGGCTCGGGCAGGGCAAAGTCGCCAAGGCGGCTTCGGCGCCAGCGGCCCCGGCCGTCCAGAAGATTGACGAAGAATACACCAGGCTGATCCGACAATACCTCCAGGATCCTCGCATCACCACGGAACTGGTGGATCATTTGCCCGCCTCGGACACTGTGCCGACGCCGCTCAAGTTTTTCGGACGCATCCCCGGCACCCCCGGCGAGCTTACCTACGCCAAAGACATCTACCGCTACTACGAGGCGCTGGCGAAAGCATCTCCACGAGCCATGTTCTGGAAAATCGGCCAGACCGAGGAGGGCCGGGATCAAGTTGTGCTCGCGATCTCCGATGAAGCGACGATCAGGCGCCTCGATCAGTACAAGGGCATGCTGGCGTCGCTCACTGATCCGCGAAAAACAACGGAAGAGCAGGCGCAGCAACTGATCAAGGCTGCCAAGCCCATTTACTGGGCAACCAGTGGCATCCACTCGCCCGAGACCGGCGGGCCAGAGATGCTGATCGAGCTTGCGTACCGTCTCATTGTCGAGGAGACACCGTTTATCCAGGCGATCCGCAACAACGTCATTTTCTTTGTCACACCGGTGGTCGAAGTGGATGGCCGTGAAAAGCAGGTCGACACATACTATTACGGGAAGAAAACCGGGAAGCAAAAGCCTCCCTTGATGTATTGGGGCAAGTACGTCGCGCACGACAACAATCGCGACGGAATGGGCCAGTTCTTGAAGCTCACTCAAAATATCACTAAGACGCTGCTCGAATGGCATCCGACGATTCTGCATGATCTTCACGAGGCGCAGTCGTATCTATATGTGTCCACCGGTACCGGCCCTTACAACGACTCACTTGATCCCATCCAGGTCAATGAGTGGTGGCTGCTCGCCGAAACCGAGGTCATGGAGATGGCCAAGCGCGGCGTGCCGGGTGTGTGGACCTACGGTTTCTACGATGGCTGGGTGCCGAATTACTTGTTCTGGATTGCCCATACGCACAATGCATTCGGCCGCTTTTACGAGGTCCAGAGCTATGGTCCGGACATTGTCGAGAATCTTCGGCTCCAGCCCACGGTGACCAGCCGGGAGTGGTTCCGGCCGAATCCGCCGCTCCCGTCGATCAAATGGGGACCGCGCAACAACACCAATATTCAGCAGTCGGCGTTGCTCTTCGCGCTGCACCAGGTGGCGCAGAACAAGGAGCTGTACCTCGAGAACTACTGGATGAAGAACAAACGATCCGTCGAGAGAGGCAAAGCCGGACCGGCGTACGCATGGCTGGTACCCGCGGCGCAGCGCCGAAAAGTCGAAGCGGCCGATCTGGTGAACTCGCTGCGGCAGCAGGGACTCGAGATCCACAGAGCCGGCTCGGGTTTCAAGTCGGGCGGCGTGGAGATCGCCTCAGGCGACTACATCATTCGCGCCGACCAGCCATATCGCACTCTCGCCGAAATGTATTTCAGCATCCAGAACTATCCGCCCGCGAATCCGCGGCCCTACGATGACACGGGCTGGACGATCCAGCTGATGCGGAACGTGAAGCTCACTCCCGTGACAGACAAGGCCATACTCGATCATCCGATGACCATGCTCACAAGCGACGCCCGGGTCGCCGGCGCCATCGAGGGCGCGGGGAGCGTTCTCGTGATCGACCATACCACTGACAACACGCTAATGACGTTCCGGTTCAAGAATCGGGATATCGAGATGCTCGCCGCCGAGGACGATTTCGACCTGAACGGGCGCAAATTCCGGGCCGGCGCGTTCATCATTCCCGACGCAGGCCGCTCCAGGCTCGAGCCGTCCATCCGCGAACTGGGACTTTCGGCGTGGGCGGTTGCGGCTGCTCCACAAGTGAAAACACATGACCTGGACGTCCCGCGGATCGGCTACGTTCACGCCTGGCAGCGAACGCAGGACGAGGGCTGGGTGCGCGCCGCGCTCGATCACTATGGCGTTCCTTACACTTACTTCGCCGATCAGAAACTGCGAGACGGAAACCTGCGCGCGAAATACGATGTAATCCTGTTCCCGCACGTGGGCGGGAATTCGCAATCGCACGTGAACGGGATTCCGAAGTCCGGTCCTGATCCGATTCCCTACAAGAAATCAGATCTCACGCCAAACCTTGGCGCGAACGACGAATCCGACGACATTCGGGGCGGAATGGGATTTGAGGGCTTGGCTGAGCTCGCAAAATTCGTACTCGAAGGCGGCACCCTGATCACCGATGGTTCGACGGCCGCGTTTCTGGCCGATTGCGGACTTGCGACAGGCGTGACGGTGGAGCGGCCGGCGCAGCTCTTCGCTCGCGGCGCCATCATGCGCGGCGTCTTCGCGGATAGCAAGAGTCCCATCGCGTACGGGTTCGACGGCAAGGAACTGCCGGTGTACTTCAATCAGGATCCTGTGCTCAGCGCGGCCGGCGGACCGGCTGCTTTCGGCGGGTTTGGAGGCGGCGGCGCCGGCAGTGTGCCAGGCGTGGGCCAAAACGTCACTCCGAACGCCGTACCCGTGCACATCTCGCCTTGGGAACCGGGTTCGGCGCCAAGCGCGCCGCAACAATCTCAGGCCGACGAGACTGCGAGTCTGCGGCAACAAATGCGTGCCTTCGGAATCATCGAGGAGGCGCGGCCGCGCGTGGTAATGCAGTTCCCGGCTAATCCGAACGACATGCTTTTATCGGGCACGCTGGCCGGTGGGCAGGCCCTAGCGAGCCGCGCGCTCGCGGTCGACGTGTTGCTGGGCAAGGGTCACATTGTCATGTTTGCGCTCCGGCCGTTCTGGCGATGGCAGACACAAGGTACGTACTTCCTGGCGTTCAACGCGATCCTGAACTGGAATCACCTGGATGCCGGTAAAGCCGCCCCGGAGCGCCGTCAGAGGACCGGCGTCCAACCGTAACGACGGTTTTCAAAGATACACTTGTGGAAATGAAGTTCAGGTGCCTGTGCCGGATTGCATTGCTGCTGGCGCCGATTGGAGCGGTCGCGCAGACCCGGCCCGTAGACCTGTTGCTCCGGGGCGGCCAGGTGGTCGACGGATCGGGCTCGGCTCCGATTACCGCCGATGTCGGTACTGCTGGAGATCGGATCGTCTTCGTAGGTGATTCCGCGAAGCTCCGGATCCGTGCTGCCCGGACGATCGATGTTAAGGGGCTCGTGGTCAGTCCGGGCTTCATCGACCCGCACGCACACGTCCTCGAAGACCTTGCGGACGCGGCGCGAAAAACGAACGAATGTTATCTGATGCAGGGCGTCACCACGGTGATTACCGGCAACGATGGCGGCGGGCCCATTCAAAGCCGGGCGATGCTGGCCAAATGGAGCCAGCAGGGCATCGGCACGAATGCCGCGCTTTACGTCGGTCAAGGTGCGGTGCGCCGTGAAGTGATGGGAATGAGCGATGCCGCGCCGACTGCACAGTCAGAAGGCCATGGAAGACGGCGCCCTCGGCATGTCCACGGGTCTCTATTACGCCCCCGGCAGCTATGCCAGGACCGAGGAAGTGATCGAGCTCGCTAAAGTGGCGGCCGCGGCCGGAGGGGTCTACGACAGTCATCTGCGCGACGAAGATTCTTACACGATCGGGCTGCTCGGGGCGATTCGCGAGGCCATCCGCATCGCGCGCGAGGCAGGGATCGCGGTGAACATTTCGCACATCAAGGCGCTGGGGCCTGAAGTATGGGGGCAAAGCACACAAGCGATCCAACTGATTCGGCAGGCGCGCTCGGAGGGACTTCGCCTGACGGCGGACCAATATCCTTACACGGCTTCCGGCTCCAGCGTCACCGCATCGCTGGTGCCGCGCTGGGCCGAAGCCGGCGGCACGGCCGCGCTTTTCGCGCGCATCGGCGACGCGTCCGTTCGTCCCCGCCTGGTCCAGGAGATGGAGCAGAATCTCAAGCGGCGCGGGGGCCCGGAA
>QHXU01000386.1:5151-6355 GCA_003223065.1 Acidobacteriota bacterium
AAACTACGTGTGTACGTTTACGAGAAGAAGATCATCACGCTGCCCTTCGCGATCCACGCGTCGAGCGCTCTCGCCGCACAGACATTCCATCTTGCGGATCGCGGGCTGCTGCGCGCGGGCTATTATGCGGACGTGATCGCGTTTGATCCTGCCACGATCGCCGATCGTGGCACCTACGAGCATCCGGAGGTCTTTGCCACCGGAATGAAGTACGTGATCGTCAACGGAAGGATTGCGGTGGAAGACGGGAAATACACGGGTGCGCTGGCCGGACGCCCTCTGCGCCCGCATGTGCCTGAAAAGTAGTCTCGGCCGACGATAACACTGGGTAACACGGTGGGTTGCCGGAGCGTCTCTGTTGAGGGTATCTTTCTGAATGATGAAGCCGGTCAATGCGTTTGCTCTCTTGCTGGTCTCATTCAGCGGTGCTTCGGCTGAGAACTGGCCGCAGTGGCGCGGGCCGAACTTGAACAGCACTAGCGGTGAAACGAATCTACCCGTGCGCTGGTCGCCTGACGACAACATTGCATGGAAACTTCCTATGCCTGCCTGGAGCGGCTCGACCCCGATCATTTGGGAAGATCGCGTGTTCCTGAACGTCGCGGACAGCGGCAGCCTGTATTTGTGGTGCGTGAATCGCCGCGGCCCGTCCATCGAGTGGAAGCGCTTGCTGGGCGGCGGAGATCACAAGGAGCGAAAGCAGAACATGTCGTCGCCTTCGCCCGTGACCGACGGCAAGAATGTTTGGGTCATGACCGGAACCGGAATTCTCAAAGGGTTCGATTTCGCGGGAAACGAACGGTGGGGCCGCGACATTCAAAAAGACTACGGCAGGTTCGGATTGAACTGGGGTTATGCGTCCAGCCCGGTGCTTTGGGAGGACTCACTTTACGTGCAGGTGTTGCATGGGATGAGGACAAAGGACCCCTCCTACCTGCTGCGCATCGATAAGACGACGGGCAAGACGCTATGGCGCGTAGAACGGCATACGCCCGCCATCGTCGAATCCCCGGATTCATATTCCACGCCGGCGATCGCCAAAGTCGGCAAGGAGGCGGAGTTGATCGTGCTGGGCGGCGATGTGGTCACGGGTCACGACCTGAAAACCGGCGAGGAGTTATGGCGAATGACCGGCTTTAATCCTGACAACGATCGGAACTACCGCACGATCGCCTCGGCTACCTACTACGACGGCCTGGTGTAC
>QHXU01000386.1:6634-8408 GCA_003223065.1 Acidobacteriota bacterium
TATCACCAATGAAGACGGCGTAACGACGGTGCTCAAGGCGGGCCCGCAGTTCGAGATCCTGGCCGAGAACAATATGAACGACTATTGTCTCGGTTCAATCGCCGTTTCAGAAGGCCAGCTTTTCTTGCGTACGGCGACAACGCTCTACTGCATCGGGAAGCACAAGTAGCCTGCGGCCGCCCTCTTTCTCTACCAGGTCACTGGCTGATGAGCATTCTGGAAGTCGTGCTGAAGGAAAGAGGTCCCGATGGCATGTAAGGGACAATCGGCTGGAAAGCATACTGGACCTGGATCTGAACCGTGCTCCCGGTGTTGTTGTCGGGACTCCATGTGGTGTTGACCGTGATCGCTCCCGGATCGAGCCCAACCGCTTCCCGTTTTATATAGTTCGTGATGTCGTCGGCCGAGGCAGCATGCCCGCTGGATTGTCCGCGAACGATCGCGTAGCGCGCTCCCTCCCGGGCAGCGTAGGAAGTGAAGTTGTAGGCGAAAACGGCGCGGCCGAAATCGATAGTGCCGAAGAGTATCATCAGAAACACCGTGAAGCACAATGCGCCTTCCACCAGGGTGCTGCCGCGCTGCCCCTTCCGGCGGTTGAGTGTCGCTCTGGAGATTCTCGTTGCTCGGAGATTTGCCTGTGTCATATGTCAGTCCTATTGAACTCGCAACGTCGCTTGAGAGCTAACGCTAATCGGGTTCGGGATGCCCGGATACGTTCCCATCGTTCTAAATTGCGCGGATGTGACGACCTTCACGTAGGTTCGCTTCAAGCTGCAAGATCCGGTGGAGCAACTCGTCGAGGTGCCGTCCGGGCACTCGCAGAACTGGGAGGCCGTGGCCGTCATGGCTGGTACATTCGCCGCATCGTTCGTCGCTGCCTGCTGCATTCCGTCGAAGTTGGAGGCATTGGCCGTGTTGATGGCGGCGTATTGAACACCGGCGCGGGCGGCGTTGGAGACTTCGGCGGCGGTGTAAAAAACCCTTCCGAACTCCATGACACCCGCGAGTACGAGAGCCAGGAGCGGGACCGCAACCGCCAGTTCAAGCATCGCAGACCCGCGCTGGCGATGGGACCTGCCAGCGAACCGTCTGGAGTTTGTCTTCCCAGTGAGAGAGAGTTGATGTTTGGATATGTTTGACATTTTGTTTACTCACCAAATGCAACGCCGCCTTTGATCGGTGACCCGCCAGGCAGGGTTGAGTAGTCTGCATTCAAGGCCGAAAGGCCAGTGAAGCTGAGCGTTTTCGCAACAATGAGCGTATAGCCTCCGTTTGTAAGGCTATTGCCCGAATAATTCAAAGCCGAGGTCGGGAAATATAAGCCGCCTGTGTAGGTGGTCGAACTGCCACCGGCGATCGTATTGACAGAGGTCTTAGACGTTGTTGTAATTGACCGGTCCTGAAAGAACAGGATTCCCGCCAGCGACCCCGTTGTCGGCGCAGTCAACACGGTCGTGCTGCCGCCAGTTATAGAAATCGGTTGATACGCATACGACGCGCTCCCGGTATTGTAAATGGTGACTCCATTCCCGATGATATTGGCTTGGCTGCTCACACTGAACCCGCCTCCATTCATCACATATGTTCCTGGGTTCAGATAAAGAACGCTGGAGGTTCCGCTGATGGTAATACCGCCGCAATAGACTCCTGGGTTGAGCGTCACGACCCCGCCCGACTGGTTGTAGTTGACGTGATCACAAGCTCCCACCGGCGGCGGTGTCAGATATGCAAGCGGATCCGAGACCGTCGGGGCGCCCGTCACAGGCGTGGGCGA
>QHXU01000387.1:0-3309 GCA_003223065.1 Acidobacteriota bacterium
TCGCCGGATAAGCAGGCGGAGCGGAAAATACTGTATGTCAATGCTCGGAAACTGCTAAGGATCACTTAATATCCCGCGGCCTTTCCTTCACGCCGCGGATCGACGCCTGCCTGAATCCAGCCGCCTTCCATCAGAACCATGTTCATGTCGTTATTCGATCCCTTCATTTCGATATTGTGACCGCGCGCCTTTAGCAGCGCGATCGTATCCGGCGAAAAGCCAGGCTCCAAGAATAGCTTGTCCGGATACCACTGGTGATGAATTCGCGGGGCCGCGACGGCGTCCTGCGCGTTCATGTGGAAGTCGACGACGTGCAGCAATGCCTGAAGCACGGAATTCAGAATCGTCGGGCCGCCGGGTGTCCCGACGATCATGAACAACCTGCCGTCCTTGAGGACGATGGTCGGTGTCATAGACGCCACCGGCCGTTTGTGCGGCTGGATGGCATTGGCTTCCCCTTGAACCAGACCGTACTGATTCGTCTTGCCCGGATTCGCCGCGAAGTTGTCCATATTGTCGTTCAGCAGAAACCCGAGCCCGGGCGCCGTCACCGCGCTGCCGTACTGGCTGTTGAGCGTGACCGTCACCGCCACTGCGTTGCCGGCCGCGTCCGCAACGGCGAAATGGGTCGTATCACCGCCTTCGCGGATAGCGAACTTAGCGGGCCGCACCTGATCGCTGGGCGTGGCGTGATCGGGATCGATGGACGCCCTGAGGTTTGCGATGTGCTTCGGATCGAGCAGCGAATCATAAGGGACGTGGAAGAAATCGGGATCGCCGATATACTCGCTCCGGTCGGCGAAGCATCTCCGCATCGCCTCGGCCAGATAGTGAAGCGAGGCCGCCGAACCCGCTCCGGTCTTGCTGTAATCGATACCCTCCAGAATACCGAGCAATTGCAACAGTCCGACGCCCCCGGAACTGCTGCCCGACGCCGTGACGATTTCATACCCCTTGTAGCGGCCCAAGAGTGTAGGCCGCTCCGATACGTTGAAAGCTTTCAGGTCCGCCAGCGTGATCAACCCGCCGTGGCTCGCCATGGCGTCAGCCAGCCGGTGCGCGGTTTCTCCCTCATAAAAATCTTTCGAGCCGTCCCGTGCGATGCGCGCGAGGGTTTGTGCCAGCTCCTTTTGGACCAGCAGGTCGCCGGGTTCGTAATAACGGCCGTTGTTCAAGAAAACTTGTTTGGATTCACGAACTTCTCCAGCCGTCCGGAATTCGGAGAATCGCGAAACGCCATTGCCCGCATGTAGGAAAGGGGATGTCCTTCCGCCGCCAGCTTGATCGCGGGCTGAAGCAATTCGGCCCACGGCCTGGTCCCGAACTTCCGGTGCGCGGTTTCGAAGCCTTTCACGTTGCCAGGCACCGCCACGGCCTTCCAGCCAATCACGCTGTCTTGGGAAAGCTTCCCGTTTGCGTCAAGAAACATACCGCGCGAGGCGCGTCCCGGCGCCTGCTCGCGAAAATCAAAAAAAACGGTGCGCCCGTCGGCCATACGCACCAGGATGTAGCCGCCACCTCCCAGGCCGGTCATCCCTGAGTGCGTCACGCCCAGCACGAAGCCCATCGCGACGGCCGCGTCGATCGCGTTACCCCCCGCTTTCAGTACGCTGAGGCCCACGTCCGTTGCGTTCGTCTCGCCGCTGACCACCATGGCGTGCCTGGCACGATACGGCTGCGCCCCCCAAGCCAGGTTTCCAGTCATGAAGGCAAAGAGTATCAAACTCGCGAACCGGGGGGGCGTCTGCGTCATCATAGGTGTACCGGTTCTCTATAATACGCCTCAGGCCGCCGGCTGGAGGGCACGTGATCGACAACTGGACGAAGTCCCGGGAATACCTGGAGCGCGCGAAGCGATCGCTCGCGGGCGGCGTCTCCAGCCCGTTTCGCGCGAAAGCTCCCGTCCCACTGTACTTCCGTAACGGCTGCGGCGCCCGCCTGGAGGATGTGGACGGCAACGAGTACATCGATTATGTGCTCGCCTGGGGTCCGATGATTCTGGGGTATCGTCATCCGGCGATCCTGGAGGCAATGCGCCGGCAGGCGGAGCTTCCCGCCGACTACGGCGCGCAGCACGAGCTGGAATTCCTGGTATCCGAACAGATCCAGAAATTGATGCCCTGTGCCGAGCTGACGGCGTTTACCTCCAGCGGCAGCGAAGCCTGTCAAATCGCGTTCCGTCTGGCGCGCGCGTTTACCGGGCGAGACGTGATCCTCAAGTTCGAGGGCCATTATCACGGCTGGATGGACGGCGCGCTGATCAGCTATAAGCCCACTGCCGGCCACGTGGGCGCATTGGAACACCCCAATTGCGTAACCGGGTCCCGGGGCCAGACGCGTAACTCGGTCGAGAATTTTGTGGTCGCTCCCTGGAACCACATCGATCTGCTCGCGCGCATTGTCGACGCGAACCGGAACCGGATCGCCGCAGTGGTCATGGAGCCGGTTCTGTGCAACAGCGGATGCATTCTGCCTCATGCCGGCTATCTGGAACAGGTCCGGGAACTGTGCAACGCCAGCGGTATTCTGCTGATATTTGATGAGGTCATTACCGGCTTCCGCCTTTCCCTGAGCGGCGCGCAACAGTTCTATCACGTTATTCCCGACATCGCGACATTCGGGAAGGCGGTGGGCGGCGGGGCGCCGCTAAGCGGTGTTGCCGGCCGGCGCGAGATTCTCATGCAGATGTTCGACGGCGGCGTCGCGTTCGGCGGCAGCTTCAACGGGAACTCGGTCTCGATGGCGTCATCGCACGCAACTTTGATGGAGCTTGACCGAAACGGCGGTGCTGCCCTCGCTCATGCCAACGCGATGGGCCGTCAGCTCATGGATGGCATCCGTCAGATTGCGAGCCGGAAGAACGTGCCCATCGTGGTTTCCGGCTTTGGCGCCGCATTTGCCATTCACTTCACCGAAAAGACCGGGCTAGCGGATTATCGTGACACGCTCGAAGACAATTCCGGACGCCTGCAGCAGTTTCTGTACCGCGCCCTCGAGCAGGGACTGCACATTTTGCCGGATGGCCGCATGTACGTGTCAGCGGCGCACACGCCGCGGGATATCGAAGAGACGCTCGCCCGTCTGGATACGGTCTTCTCGGGCCTCCCATGAAAACCCTTTCACTGCTGTTGTTGGCCGCTACCGGTTATGGGGCCGTTGTGACTATACGCTCCGATGGCGTGTTTCAGTTTGACGGCAAGCCTGCGTTTCCCGTCGGCTTTACTACCGCGCCCGCGCCTGGCGCTAAAGCTCCGTCCGGCGAGGATGCATACTCCGAGCTTTCCCGGAACGGCATCGCGTTCAACCGCT
>QHXU01000387.1:3359-5157 GCA_003223065.1 Acidobacteriota bacterium
CATCCCTGATCTGACCATCATCAGCCCCGGCGATGCTGCGAAAGAGAACGAACTGAAGCGCGTCGTGCAGAAGTACCGGTCGCACCCCTCAACTGCTTTTTGGAAAGGCGCGGACGAGCCGGAATGGGGAAAAGTTCCGGCCGGAAAGCTGCGGCGCTTCTATGAAATCGTGCATGCCTTCGACCCGGACCATCCTGTGTGGATCACACAGGCGCCACGAGGAACGGTCGATAGTTTGAAGCCTTACAACTCGGCGTACGATGTGGGCGCAATCGATATCTATCCGGTCAGCTATCCGCCGGGTGTCCATTCCGATCTTCCGAACAAGAACATCAGCGTCACCGGCGATTATGCCGGGCGAATCGCGCAGGTGACGGCGGCGGGCGGCAAGCCCTTCTGGATGGTCTTGCAGATCTGCTTCAGCGGAGTCACCAAGCCCGGCGCGACCCTGCGGTTCCCCACCTTTCCGGAGGAGCGCTACATGTCCTACCAGTCCATCGGCAATGTGCAAGGCTGTTGGAACGAGCAGGACCGGGCGCTCGGCTGGAACTGGAGCTTCTATGGCAAGGTGCTGAAACCAGTGCTCGACGAGTTCAAGCCGGACGGACCACTGTACCCCGCGCTCATTGCGCCCGATTCAATTCTTCCGGTTCACGCGGAGGGCGCCCCGGACTTAGAATTCCGGGTGCGCGAAGCAGGCAACCACATCTTCATTCTTGCTGCGAAACGCGAGGGCAGCACGGTTCGAGTCACATTTCGAGGCCTACCCGACGGCGTCTCAGCGGGCGACGTCTTATACGAATCTCCCCGCAAGGTCGTGGCACACGAGGGAAGCTTCAGCGACTGGTTCGGCCCTAACGAGGTGCATGTCTACCGGTTCGCACGATCCGGATCGAGCGGCGTCATACGATAGCTCGAATGACCTCTCCCTGGAGTTCGGTCAAGCGCTCGCGGCGGCCCTGGTGCAGATAAGACAGGGCATTTTGATCCAATCCCAACTGATGAAGCACAGTAGCATGGATGTCGCGCAGATGGTGGGGTTCCTCAACTGCCCGCAGTCCGATGTCATCGGTGGCTCCGGCCACTGTTCCTCCCCGCACTCCACCACCCGCCATCCACATTGAGAACCCCGTGTTGTTGTGGTCGCGCCCCTTGCCCCCTTCCGCCTCCGGAGTGCGCCCGAATTCTCCGCCCCATACAACCAGGGTCGAATCGAGCAGCCCCGTCCGCTTCAGGTCTTTCAGCAGACCCGCGACCGGCTTGTCGGTGCGCGCCGCCATCCGAAGATGGTTCTCTTCGATATCCTGGTGTGCATCCCACTGCGTCATGGCCGGGCCTCCCGAGACGACCACCACCGCGCGCACACCTTGCCCGATCAATCGCCGGGCCAGCAGGGAGCGCCGCCCATAGTCGTCGGTAACGGGATCGCCGATGCCATAGAGATCCTTTACCGGCTGCGGTTCCTTCGAGATGTCGAAAAGGGCGGGAGCCTCTGTCTGCATCTTGAACGCAAGATCATAGGTGTTCAATCGAGCCGAGAATTCTTCATCATCGGGAGCCATCCTCGCCTCATCGAGTTCCCGGATCAACTTGAGCGTATTCTTGCGCTGCTCCAGCGCGACGCCGGCCGGCAATTCCAGATTCAGCACGGGCTTGGGACCGGCCCGGAACACATTCGGCTGGTACACCGAGGGGAGGAAACCATTCGCGTATACGGGCTGGCCGGCTTCTATCGTGCCGCCTGGGTCGGGCATAACTACGTAGCCGGGCAGCGACTGGCTTTCCGATCCGAGACCAT
>QHXU01000380.1 GCA_003223065.1 Acidobacteriota bacterium
ACGGGTTCCAACAGACCTGCATTTCGGCTGTGAAAGTTCGAAACGTGTCCAGCGTGGGGAGCCAGATACAACTCTCTCCGTTCTCACGAGAGCTCGCCAGAGTCGGAGCGAAGCCAATTCAAATGCACAGCTAATCAACGAAGCCGAAAGCCCACGCTTCCTACGACAACTGGATTGTAATTCCACCGATTCCAGTACTTGCCGCCGACGATATGCACGATGTTGAAGTGCGGTGGAAGGATACTGAGGGTCGACCTTGCGTAGCAGTTTCCATTCTGGTATCGACGGCGTTCGAAGTAGTGGCTCTTCGGCTGGCTGAGGAGCGGCTGCCGCGACGACGCTGGCTACCAGGGCCAACCGCAAGCCTAAGGACAGGCATTTCTCCTCCTCCCGAACATAATTATGCACCTGTTTGCAACAACGTTGGAGGAACGGCGCTGCGTCGCTGTCGCTACTGCCAGCAATCTTTCCAGCTCTCGAAGTACCACCCGTCAACCGTCATGCTGCACTGCTCCCGTTTACGACCGGAAGAGTGACATAGAACGTGGCGCCCGCGCCGACTTCCGACTCGACCCATATTTGCCCGCCGTAGCGATTGACAACGCGCTGACAGATGGCGAGACCGATGCCCGTACCCGCAATAGTCCTGCCGTGCAGCCTCTTGAACACGCCAAAAATCTGCTTGTGATACTCAGGCGCGATCCCGATGCCGTTATCCTTCACGGCGATACGCCACAGGCCATTCTGCCTTTCCGCGGATACATGAATGAGCGGCGGGCGATCGCCCCGGTACTTGATGCTATTGCTGATCAGATTTTGGAAGAGCTGCACGAAATGCGGCTTGTGGCCGAGAACGGCGGTCAGCGGGTCACTGCTAACGGTCGCCCCGGCTTCCTCGATCGCGACCCGGCAGTTTTCGAACACCGTCTGGAATACGCCATTAAGATCGACCGGCGCAACACTCTCCTGACTGTCGCCGGTCAACTGGGTATATGCCAGCAGGTCCGCCAGCAGTTCGCGCATACGCTTCGTTCCGTCGCTGATGAATTCGATGCAGGTCGCGGCTTCGCCGTCGAACTGGCCGCGATAGCCTTTCAACAGGAGTTGTGAATAGCTAGTGATCATGCGCAACGGCTCCTGTAAATCATGGCTGGCGGCGAAGGCAAACTGATTCAGGTCTTCATTGGCCCGCACGAGCGCCTGATTGGATGCTCGCAGACGTTCCTCGGCCCGCTTACGCTCCGAGATGTCGATGATGGCGGCGAGGACGAAATCGCCTTGACTGGTGCTGATCGGATTCAGGCCAATTTCAATGGGAACTTCGCGACCGTCCTTGCGCAGACCGAAGAGGTCGCGGCCGGCCCCCATCGGCCGAGCCGATGGCGCATGTAAAAAGGAAGCGCGAAACGCTCCGTGGTGGGCGCGGTAGCGTTCAGGCACAAGGATCTCGACGGACTGCCCGAGCAGCTCGTCACGTCGATAACCAAACAGCTTCTCGGTCTGGGAATTGACAAGTTGAATGCGCCCATCCTGGGCCACCATGATCATCGCGTTGGGAGCCGCTTCGACCGTCAGCCGCATACGCTCCTCCCCCTTTAGTCGCTCGGTGATGTCACGAAAGACCAGGACGACGCCGGCGACCTTGCCGTCGGCGCGGATCGGCGAGGCGCTGTCATCGATCGGAATGTGATGGCCGTCTTTCGCGATGAGGCGGTTGTGATTGGCAAGGCCAACAATCCGGCCCTCGCGCAAGACTTTACTGACCGGATTCTCAGCTTCCAGCCCGCTTATCGCGTTGCGGATGACGAACACCTGCTCCAGCGGTTTGCCCGCCGCCTCTTCCTGCTTCCATCCGGTGAGCGATTCGGCGACGGCGTTCAATAGAGACACGTTCCCGTTCACATCCGTTGTAATGACCCCGTCGCCGATGCTGTTTATCGTCGTTTGTAGCCAATCGCGGGACTGTTTGACCTGCTCCGTCAATTTTTCCCTCGCTTGCTGAGCTTCTCTTAGAGTGGCGAGAAATGCGTTAGCCTCCTTAAGCCGTGAGCCTGTAATCCGGAATGGTTCGCCGTGGTCAAACGTAGTGGCGGCCTTGGCGGCGACCGATAGCGATGTCGTGATCTGCCGCGCGAAAAACAATCCCAGGAGAAGCGCAATCGTGATAGCGAGAACCGCGGCTGTGCCCCAGAGCAACAGGGAATTGCGCATTTGCGCGGTAAGCAGCGAGTACGGGATATTAACGCCAACGCCCCAGCCGGAAATCTGCGAACGCGCCGTTGCGTGCAATACATCAGCTCCATCCAGGTTGGCTGTTCTGACAACAGCGCGCTGAGTGTGTTCGCGCATATTCTGCGGCAGGGGCGTGCCAACATAACGCGGGTTGTCCCGTGACCGGGCCATGATCACGCCGTTAGCGTCCCAGATCAATGTCACCCATTCCGGTTCGAGGTTTTGCGCTTTGAGCAGCGCAAGAAGATCTTCCGGCAGCAAACCGAGGCTCATCACGTAGCGAACCTGGTCACCCTGCAACACCGGAATGGACACGTTGACCACGGGTTTTTTGACTACCAGGCTCACAAAGAAATTGGAAACTGCTGGCGCTTTAGTCTGTAATATCCGGCGCAGAGTTTCGGGATCACCCGTCATCGCGGGCTGTTGCCCATACGGCACATAGGTATTGAGCAGTTGCCGACCACTGGAATCGACGAGCACCAAATATGCGCGGCCTTGCAGACCGGCTTTTGCTTGGTCGTAGAGGGTCGGCCAGTCTGCGCTGGACAGCGCCCGCGATGTCGCTAGGGTATGCAAGATCGTGATGTCGCGGTCCAAATCGCGATCAATATCATTCACCAAAGCATCAAGCACCTGCAAGACGCGGTTTTCCAGCTGCGCGCGCTGCACGGACGATGATTGAATCAGCAGCGCGCCAAGTAATAGCAACAGCGGAATGGTGGTCGCGAGGCCGAAAAGCGACAGGTAGGTAAATGCCGTATATGAACCGGAACTCCTCGAAATGTGCTCCTTCGAATTCATTACCCCACCGTGTGAATGGTTTCGGTCTTCTTCGCAGTGCAAAGCCGGAGGCAGCGGCCTCTCAGCCTCGAAAGTTCACCTCTTGCTCTTCGTGCGCGCGGTCACGTTTCAAATGGGCGGAACGCGCTCGCTGTCAAAAGCGATCACGTGGGAATTGGCGGAACCGCTTGCGGCTTGAGAACTTCAGCTTCGCCGCTCAAGGGGCTAAACCCAGCCTCCGACCGGTTGCGCAAATGCTCCGTGAACATCATGTATGGCTTGGCATCCCATTCGATATCGACCAAACGCGCGCCATTGAAGGGGCCGTCGGTGACGGTGATCAGCTCGTCCTTCGGGATCGTCAGCGTACGGACTACGTTCTCGTGCAGTTTGCCGGTGGTTGAAACGGCTGGGCACGGTTTAGTGAGCTGGTAGCGCCACCCCGCCATGCCAAGCTTGGGACCAGCAGCATGAAGGTGAGTAGAAAGACTCATTATCTCTCCTCAGTATCGGATTGATTCAATCAGGAGAGCGGTTCCAGCCTTTTCGTGCAGCAACTCTCGGTAAAGGAACCTGCCTATACGTTAGGCCG
>QHXU01000381.1 GCA_003223065.1 Acidobacteriota bacterium
AGTGTATTCACAGATGGCTGAGGAGTTCAACCGCGGAACGAAAAAAAGGCTTGACGTTCGCAGCGCTTTCAGACATGTGTATTGTCTGGCGTTTTAAACTGGCTTAGCCGTTCGGGCAGGATATCTATTCGTCTTCCGAGCGAACAGCGGGCATTTTGGTGGATGTGCGGGTATTTTGGTGGATGTGCGCCCGAACATTTCAGGGTCTGGATGTTGTACCTGTTGGGCGGGCCCGACGAACATCTCTGTTGGTTGCAGACCGACGTCACTTACGTGGGCCTCAGAAAACAGAAACGCCGCCCCCGGCTGCAAGCCGAAGGCTGCGTTTACTGGCGCTACTATGCGATTCGATAGCTGCGCTCCCCGTGCCCTTAGTCGATCTGACGTCCAGGTCCATCGTCTTGCGGATGGTACCCGGAACCCGCGGACCGAATGCGGCTGCACCGTTGGTCCATACAACGGGGCAGATCAGCTAGCGGCACCTTCCCTTACTCGTACTCCTTTAATGGAGTTCATTCCCCTCGCCACACTCGTCGATTACCGACGTACCACAATAACTATAAACGGAATGTGAGAACGTTCATGCCTCGGTTTTTTGTTGTCTTGATTCTGCCAACTCTTTCGTTTACCCAACCAGTGCCGTTGCCCGACGGCAACAGTTGCGGTGAGACAAGCCCACTAAAGCGGCATGTATCTGAGTTAAACGTCGAAGCAGGAACGGTGCTAGCTGGGATTTACAGCCTTGGGTATGAGAACGGCATCTGCCTTGGTATTGAAATCGGGGACAAATCCATTCTGGGCGCTGCTCCAAGGCTCCACGAGCGAGATCTAACGGCCTCCGCGGCTCTGCAAAAGCTCTTGCAAGATGGAGACACCTATCGTGTTCGGGAAGAGGGGGCCTTTATCCTGATACAACCAGCGTCCTCGCAGGGTCGGCTGCATTGGCTTGACCAGCGCATTCCACGGTTCAAAAGCGACCGCATGCCGATGAAGTACGTCGCAGAGTTCCAATTGAAAGGGGCTCTTGCAGCGGTGCGCAATCCGCGCTACACGGGCTCTATTGGAAATGTCATCGGTGATGATGTCACCGCCAAAGTTGGACCCTTCGATGAGCGGGATAAATCGGTCGGACAACTACTCAGCCTGATTCTAAACCAATCGCGCGGTGGCATGTGGGTTGCGTTCCAGAGGTCCGACCAGAAACCAGACTGGGCCGCCATCCCATACGGGAAATCGGAGCACGATGGCATCCTCACCGTAGGCGCAGTAGCCCGCAAGATGAGCTCCGTATTCCCCTGAGCTTAGCGCTTGTGGTCAACTTCGCGATTCTCACCGCGGAAATGCGACCTGGAAGTCCGGTGTGAATATTAGTCCGTTAGCCCACGCAAACGGAATCGTAAGCGGACTTACCGCTGGGTAGCGTGACGATCCCCCCGTTCGGGCTCGGTGGGACATGGTCGAGCACGAGTTGATGCCAGTAGTCCGACCAGCTCTTTTGAGCCTGCTCGAGCGCACGCTTGGCTTCCAGCATCTCCCGATGCAGAGATTCTGCTTTCTGCCGGTCCTCGGCCGAGAGTTCGACCGTTGCCGCCTCCTTCTCCAATGGAAATGCACTAGCTAAGTTCTTCTGAGCGAAGGCGACCCGGAAATCGGATGCGAATCGCAGACCCGGCAATTCGGGGTGTGCCACCTGGTAGCTGTGGTGGAAATTTCGCCATGCTGTTTCCGCCCGGTTGTTGCGATCGTATGCACTCGAGAGATCCTGTGCAGTCTGCTTAGCCTTTGCGGCGTCACCAGTCGAGAGGTAAAGGGCCGTAACCACGTCCTGCGCTACGCAGCTAGGCGATGAAGCACAGAGCCAAAACGCAGCAGCGGATGGAAGAATCGCTTTCATCATACCCGGATCTTACGCCGCGCCAACGCACAGTGCAAAGGGGATCGCGCCGTCGTGTGCGCGCAACAGGCCTCGAAGATTGGGTGCCATTGGGAGTTAAATGTTTCACCGCCAAGAAACGAGCCCTGTCAGCCGATAATGTCCCACAACAGGACCGATTTCGATGCTGAGCCGCTCAGGCCTCCACTTTTACGAGCCCGGCCGGACATTCACTTTGTACAGGATCTCCGGGCGAATCCTAAACGCTGCGCGACTGATCGCGAGTAATCCTACTCACGGTCTCACGCGCTCGCCAGGTTCGCGACGTACTCCATGGGACAGCCAAAACCTTCCACCTTCACTCCCA
Source organism: Acidobacteriota bacterium (assembly GCA_003223065.1). Lineage (GTDB taxonomy): Bacteria > Acidobacteriota > Terriglobia > Bryobacterales > Bryobacteraceae > Palsa-187. Next base: position 2,241 of record QHXU01000381.1, read on the forward strand.
GCCGTCGCAGCGCGTCTATGGCGAGCATCCGCCTATAGGCATTGAAGGTAATCACGTGCGCGAACATACCTCCAAACGTAAAAGTCTCCGGCGGCTCGCACAGCGCATCGACAAACGTGTCCTCCCAAGCGCTTCGATTGCGCACATCTGCGAGTACGCTGTGGAACGCTGCATCCGCTTTGTCCAGACGCGCCAGCATGGCCGAAGGAGTTCGATCATCCGGCGGCGCATTGTCCATTAAGGGCATGCTTCCGCCCGTAAGCGCCGCGGCCCAAGCTTCCTTGGTTTGCACCATCCGGTCCAGAATCTGGCGTAGACTCTGATCCGGGCCATCCCACGGAAAGACCTTCACCTTGTTTTTCAAGGGACGGTCCAGCTGTTCATCGTTCAGTGTCTTCGCCAGATCAAGAAGACGCCGCGTGTGCCATGACTCCTGGCCAGAGAGAATATCAAAGAGATCCATGGATTGACCAACTCCTTTCGTGTCATCCTTACCAGAATGGTGATGAATTCCGTTCGTCGCGTGAAGGTGAGTGTACGTTGCCCCCATACGGCGATAGAGGCTCGGTGAAACGCGGAACGCCTTTCGGAAGGCCCTGGTGAACGCTTCGAGCGATCCGTAATTTGCGTTAAGACTGATGTCTGTCACCGAGAGTTGGGTACGAGACAGCTGCCATGCCGCTCTTTCCAACAGCAGCCTCCGGCGCATGGCCACCGGTGTCTCCTCGATCATTGCTCGGAACACGCGATAAAACTGCGTCCGGCTTTGATAAGCGTGGCGGGCGAGGCCCTTTGCATCCTGCTCCTGGTCGAGCGATTCCATAACCACTCCGCGTAGCCGTTGCGCTGCGTCCACCCAAGGAAAATACCACTTAAAGGCCATGTCCGCCTGATCGGGAGTCCCAAAAATTGCGGTAGGGATGAGGTGTAAGTACGCCGACGGTCAACCCAACTCCCGCCCACGCCCAGCGTTTACGCATCCACTTGGCTGATTTGTCGGCATCGGGTCCGCTCTGCCGGGCACTGGCTGGTCGTGCTTGGATGAGGCCACTTGAAACAAGTCGCTTTGGATGGGAGCGCCGCTTTATTTTTGCGTGAGGGAGAGGCGGTTGACGGCCTTGCGTTTGAGGGCTTCGTCAGGATTGAGGTATTTTCGCGTGGTGTCGATGTCGCTATGGCCCATCAGCTTCTGGATGCGTACTGCGTTCCTGGCTGTACCTGCGCCGCCGCAGATTCATTCCTGCCTTTGGCGTTGGTGAACCTGCCCTGGGGCGATCCGGCGCCCCACGCCGGCTAGACCTCTACTTCTTGAGGATCAGGTAGACCTGGTTCGTGCCCAAGTGCTCGGTCCGATAGAGGTGGACGAACTCCCATTGTTCTTTCGCATATTTGATCAACATCGCCGGTACGTCCTCCGTATTGACCATGATCTGCTTGTATTCGGTCGCCGCGGCCGCCCGCACGTGGTTCGGCCAACTGACAAAAAGATTCAGAGCTAAGAGACAGGCGATCATCAGAAGGGTGAAATGGAGTAGTCGGATGCGGTTCAGCATGCCCTCATCACAATCAAAGGGCTGTGTAGGTGTTTTACTGCCGCGAGTTCGGGAGCGATACTATGATGGAAACGCGAGGACTCTGCGGCTTCGAGCTTCTCGACGCGCGCCACGAGGTCATGCGCGGCGCGTCACAAATTTGAGCATCACAAAACCTCACTGGCCGAGCAATCGCACGAGGGCGGGCTCGCAGTAGCCGTGACGGTTTCCAATCGTGATTCCTTCGAGAAGCAATATGAACCTCGCTGACGCATTGTGGTTGAAGTCGGCTTCGGCCTTGTTCGAGACGTGTCCAACCTGGGCGTCTAGGCTGGATGAGTTGCGGCGATTGATTGAAAACTCTTCTAGCAGTTGCGGCGATTGATTGAAAACTCTTCTAGCGCAATCGTCTTACGGGTTCCAACAGACCTGCATTTCGTCTGTGAAAGTTCGAAACGTGTCCAGTGTGGGGAGCCAGATACAACTCTCTCCGTTCTCACGAGAGCTCGCCAGAGTCGGAGCGAAGCCAATTCAAATGCACAGCGAATCAACGAAGCCGAAAGCCCACGCTTCCTACGACAACTGGATTGTAATTCCACCGATTCCAGTACACAAACGAAGATACAAAACCAGTGGCCGGCGTTTTATACAAATAGTTCCGCATTTCA
>QHXU01000390.1:0-7930 GCA_003223065.1 Acidobacteriota bacterium
GATTGCGTCACGCTTGGTGAAATGATAAGCGCTCGCCCAGACGTCCGAACCCAAGGAACTAACCCACGGAACGTCGATGACAGGGTTGTATGGGAATGTGTAAAGAGCCAGGAGACCCAGAAGAACCAGCGGCACCAGGACGAAAAGAACCTTAGCGGCGTAACCCCCTTTGTTCAGAGCTTCCATCCCTTTCACGGCGAAGATGGCCATGATCGGCAGCGAGTAGAGAAAGAGCCGTTCTCGAAGGAATCCGGTAAGGCCCGCTTCCAAAATACCGTGAATCGTAATCTGAAAGAACAATGTCGCTCCGAGCAAAACCGATAAAGCGAAACGAGCGTGGCCGTTCTCTCTGAACCATAAAAACAAAGGGACCGCTACGAGCAAGCCGGGAGCCAGCAGGAAATCGCCCAAATAGGCTCCCAGCAGGGAAGCGGACAAATGAGGCAAGCCCGTGTCTCCCAACACGTGTCCGTACATTCCCAGGCCCGCGGCGTTATGGGCGTATTTGAACGCCTGCCAGCTCAACTGCGTTGCGATGACAACCGTGAACACCCAGACGGCAGAAAAGCTGGGACGAGCGAACGGCCGGTTCTCCCTGGATGGAGTGAGCGACAGAATGAGAACCGTAGCCAGAACAGCTGCCGCGAAGGACAGCGCCGCAACCTTGGTGAGTAGCATCGCCGACAACAGGGTACCGGCGATGAGAGCGCGTGGACGTGAGGGATGGTCCAACCAGCAGGCAAACATCAAGAAGGCCATTAGAAACAGCGGATAATTTAGCGTCTCGGCCATGTACATGCCGGCGAAAAGCGTGTGCGGGAGGAACGCAGCCGAGGCGGCCAGCAGATACGAGGCAGCATGGTTGAGACTGATGTGTCGGGCAAGACCATAGGCAGGAAAAACCGCAAGGCAAATTAGCAGGCAACTAAACTGAAGCGCAAAAATTCTCTCGGAAGGTCCCCAAGAGTGTGCAAAGGCGACGAAGATCGGATACAGAGGAGGCAGGCCGGCGTGGAACTCGCCCCGGGTGGTGAACCCCTGGCCCAGCCGGAGGTTCTCGCCGACCGTGAGGTACTGCGCTTCGTCGGTGGCCAGTAGCGGAAACTCCGCTTCTATCCGCAAGGCTTTGTAATGCAAGTAAACGCTAATGACGTAAATGACTGCCAGCCACACCCAGGGCGGTACGGTCCATCGCCGAAGGAGTGCCCTGAAGGAGTGCCCTGGGTCGGAAGACTTGTGGGCTGCGCGGGTTCGGGTTCGACCGTTTCTTCTTGCGCTTAGGCATGGATGGTCTGCTTTGGCACGACTATGAGATGCTGGGTGAAGACCAACGGCCAGAGCAGCTTCTCATGAATCACGTGACCCCGGTCCCGAACAATGCCAAGCACCTCATCGCGTTCTAGCGGGCGTTCGTCCGGGAACTTCCATAGCCCGGCGATTTCGCACAGGCCGCGTGCGACCCGATACAGCAGGGTTGGAGTGGGAAAAGACAGGATCGCGTAACCGCCTGGACGCAGCAACTGGAAATGGGCGAGCACTGCGCGGCGCGTGTCAGCAGGACTAAAGTGTTCGATCAACCCAACGCTGAAGACGACATCCGCCTGCAGTCGTGTCCGCAGGTCCAGAACGTCTTCCTGCAGCAGACACAGGCAGTTTTGATGCGCCCTCTTTTGCAGCAAACGGAGGCCGTATTCATTGTTGTCGATCACGTAATACTGTTGCGGGTTGATCGCGCCCTGGATCCGTTCAAAGAAACAGCTATTGGCGCCGCCGATTTCCACTTAAGACCCGGCTGCCTCCAGGTTCGCTATCTGCGAGCCTCCGCAGGATCCCGAGGAGCACGGCGCCCGTGTATTTTCTGGTCAAGCGAGCCGTAAACGGGACTCCGGTGTAATATTCATCCCAATTGGTGAGTTTGGGCGCCGGTTCGCGCTCGGTGAACACGAAGTCCCGTTGGATCGTGAAGTTCGCGATAAAGATCAGGCTCTCGGCCAGCAGCTTTGCAGCCATCACGTTCATTCCCAGAGCGGAACTGAACAGAAGAATCAGCGAGTAGGAGAGCAGCCCGCTGCCGAACACCAGCAAGAGATACCTAGGCAGCACGATGCGGTGGCTCTGGCGAGAAAGAAACACGGCTCGGCGAGCCGCCGTGTAGTTGAACAACACGGCCACTAGGCGGCCTGAGATCTGGGACTGCGACACACTGCCGCTAAGCTGGTAAGCCGAGAAGAATACAGCATTGTCGACAAGCGCCGTGAGCAGCGCCAGGATGCTAAAGCGGAGGAGGATAAAATAGATCCGCATGGAGTCGAAGAGCGGGTTGAAGTGAGAGGATCGGTTGCCTTCGACATATATGGTTTGGACCTTTTCTTCCCGCATGGGATACCCCAGGTGTTTGGCGGTGATCAGCATCTCGAGTTCGAACTCGTATCCCGACGCGGGAACCCGGAGCAGGTGCGGGAGCAGTGAGGTTGGAATGCCGCGCAGGCCGGTCTGGGTATCGGACAGGCGTTGTCCAATGAGCAGGCGGACTAAAGCCGTGGTAACTTTGTTGCCGAACCTGCTGCGGAGCGGAACTCCGGCGTCGAATTGCCGGGTCCCCAGTATCAGCGAATCCGTGCGCGCCAGCAGGGACACTCCAACACGAAGAACGTCCTCTGCCGTGTGTTGGCCGTCCGCATCCGCGGTGACGACGCCCGCTAGTTGTGGAAAGGTGCAGAGGAAGTAATTGATCCCCGTTTTGAGCGCAGCCCCCTTTCCCAGGTTGATGGCGTGGCGGAGCAAGTGAACCTTGGGGATATGCTCGAGTCGATCGAACCGGTCCGCGTATCCCGGACCGCTACCATCGTCAACGACAAGAACCGCCCTCGCCTCCGATTGCGCCAGGCGGTGGACCAGATGCACCAATGCGTCTCCAGGGTTATACGCGGGAATTAGCACCGCGAATGCGATTCCATCATCGGAGGTGTTTTCCCTGGCCATGCGTTCGCCGATCTTGAGGCTTTTCCGATTGTAAATTAATATCTTGTGGAGGCCGGGCGACTCGGCTCGGGAGACGATGCAAACGGTTGCGGGCCGTGCGCGTAAGGACGAACTTGAAATGGATGTTGAAATGTCTTGAACGCCGAGGATAAGTAGTTTCAGATCTTCTGCTGGAGATTCCGAACCTTGAGAGTGACGGGAACTTCCGAACCGGCGGAACGCCTGGCAACGGTTTCCAAATGTCAGCCAAGCGTGTGGCGGACCATCGTTCGGAGACCGGCGCCAACTCCGATCCGGCTGCACGGGCTTGATAAACTATACGGCGTCGTCGCTGACATGGACCCCGGGCCCGACTTAGAGCGTCGAAGGCCGGCTACAATCCGCACTGGAGCCATGACAACGAAAAGAGTACTGTTTACTTTGTCAGCTTGGCCTTGGCGAGCTGCCGCGTTTTGTCCACGTCGACACTTCCGGAAACCAGAAGTGCCGAAGCCGAAGAGGAAATTCGTAGGGGGGTGGCACGTCGAAGCCCGCAAGATCAAAATCGAGAGTGCTCACGATCCCCCAGCTCGGGCCAGAATCAGAGTTCGTCAGTCATGGGTTCATCGTACTCCTCGGACTACCGAATCTTGACGGCAAAATTCTTCATTACCGCAGGATCATGCCCCGGCAAGATCAGTTTCGGATTCGAGGCGATGTCTTTCATCCGGTCCTGCGCGCGCAAATTCGAATCGGCATCGAGGGTGGCCGCGATCGGCTTGTGCTTCTCAATGTTCTCGTAAAGATAAACGTTATCGCTCGCAAGCACCACGGTTCCCCCCGCGGTCTTCACGCCGATGAACTGTGATTGAAACGTGTGCTTGCCGCCGATGTAGGCCGTGATTCCTGGCAGAATCTCCTGAGCGTCGCCGTTCACCAGCCCGACGCGGCCCTGCGTATTCAGTTTCACCAGCCCGACGATGTCGTCTGGATCGGCCGCTGTGCGCTTCTTGCCGCTCCAGGCTTCGCCCGCGTAGTATTCAATCTCGTCCTTCTGAATCCAGATCTTCGCGTTTGGGAACAGGTCGAAACCGTCGGCGTGGTCCCAGTGGATGTGGCTGATGATCACGTCGGTGATGTCGCCGGCCTTGAGACCGGCACGCTCGATCGCAACCGACGGTTTTTCGTAATCAGCCGGATGCCACTGACGCATAAATTGATCGCGATAGAAGCCGCAATCGAACAGAATGTTGTGCCCGCTGCCTTTAATCAGCCAGAACATCATTGCTATATCCATCTTGCGCGACCGGTCCTCCCCGGCGACCAGACCACCGACCGAGAAATCCTTGAGCGTTGCGTAGCGGATCGCATAGACCTCATAGATGGGCTGCGCCACGAGCGAAGCCGTAAGGATTACAATGGCAATCGACAATCGAGCAAACGTTTTCATGTTTTTTGGCCGCTAGTCCGGCCCGGGGTGAAGTTGCGAGAGTTCTGCCGGACCGTAGTATAGCGAGTTGAAGAACAGCTTGAACGTTCCATGTGGTTGCGCCCGATTCTGCACGCGGAAGCCGAACAGGATCAAATGGCCTTTTTCCATCGACACGTCCACGGCCGCGGCGCGATCGTATAAGTGGCTCTCGCCGAGGATCCATCCACTTTGGAGCACGTGATCACCAGCGTAGGTGACAATCGTCCTAGCCTGACCGCCAGGCGCGAACGTCGACGGGCGAATCTCAAAGGCCGAACTGCGCGCGAAGAATCCCGAGGCTTTTTCGGGCATACCGAAGCCAGCCGGATGCGAATTGTCGACGCGCACGTCGAGAATCGACCCCGGGCAGAAGAAATCGGTGGTCTTCAACCCGGCGACCGCGTCCACCAGCGGCAATCCCCAGGATTTGAGGAACAGCCCGCTCGCGTTTCCCAGGGCGATGAGGGTCCCGCCATTGCGCACAAAGTCGCGTAGATGATCCAGGCCCTCCTGGCCGATTCCGCCACTGTATTCTGACTGGATGCGGTCCGCAGGAATACCTTCGAGAATCGAAGCTGGCTGCTGATCCGCGAACACCACCACGTCGAAGCGCCGCGCGAAATTTCCGGAGCCCACGTCGGCCGGGCGAATCTCCTCGTAGGGAAATTCGAAGCGCTCGAGCATCAGCCTGGTCCAGCCCTCGTCCATGTTTCCGCCCCACGGATTGTAAAGCGCCAGCCGCAACGGCTTCAATTTGTACGCCGCTACGTTGAGCGACCGGTCTGCAGCCGCAAGCGGCAGGGACAACGATTGGGCGATGCTCTTCACCTGCGCTTGTCTCGCTCCATGCGACGGAATGATAATCGTGCCCGGAGCGAACTGCTTCGCGCCGTTGGTGAACGCCGCTTGCGACCAATAGACGTCGTAGCCGCTTTTCATTAATTGATTCACTGCGATCAGACTATCGTTTCTCTCGTGACCGAGTAGAAACGCCCCGGTCTTCGCGCCGCCTTGGGCGATTTCGGGCGAAGGCGGCTCGGCTCGCGTCACTGGGGAGAGGCTCGCATCGAAACGCTTTTTCACCGCCACGCTCGCGACGCCCATCTGCAATGGCAGCGTCCATCCGGCGACGTCATATGGCGGAATCGGGGGCCCGCCCGGAAACGCGCGAATGTCCGGATAATGCTGCGGCTCCATGATGTCCTTGACGAAAGGCCGAAACGGCTGTGCCATCAGAAGCACGTAGGAGCCCTTTGGGTATGTGACGCCGTCGGCGGTGAAATCGACGTTGGCACGCTGCACCTCCGCGCCCTGATCGATCAGCAGATTGATCATCTTCACCGCGGTGTTTGGATCGCGCTGCGTCAACGGCACGACGTATGCATAGGGCGGCTCCAGTTCGCCCATGCGGATCTCCTCGCGGCCCATATTGTAGAAGTTCCGTAAAAACTCCTCACGATATCGCGCTGCCGTGTCGAGCACGGCCATTGCCGCCGTGTATTCATACTCGACTACATCGCGCAGCCGCCACGTGCCCCCGGGCCAGGGATGTGAAAAGTTTTCGCGCAAGGTGTACTCGGGCAGGCCAGGCGTGTTGCCTGTGAGTTCGCTCAGCTTCTGTGTCACCGGCGAGGCGACGTTCGGCGACGCGGCTTCGGTCAGAACGCTGACCATGTTGTGAAACCAGGGCTGCTGAAGCGAATTTCCCTCCCACCAGGACGTATACAAGATGTTTTGCGCCACGCCGCTGTGTCCGGCTTCCTCTTCCGCCTCCGCCATATGTGTGCCGAGCAGATTGATCCCGCGCCAGATCAGCGGATGGATATTCGGGTTCAGCGGATCACGGAACGGAGGCACAAAGAGCCGGGCGCCGTTCCGGCCCATCTGGTGAATGTCATACAGCACCGGCGGAAACCATTCCTTGAAATAAAATTTCGTGACGACTTTCGTCTCGTCGAGGTTCAGCATGAACCAGTCGCGATTGTTGTCGTGGCCGACGTACTTGTGATACAGCCAGGGCAGCGGCGCGTTTTCATATTTCGTACCGACATTGCGGTTGTACCAGTCGACCACGGTAATGTTGCCGTCCGGATTGTGGGAGGGCCAAAGCAGAATGACATCCTGGTCCAGAATGCGGCGGATCTGCGTCGTATCGTTGGTCGCGAGATCGTAGGCCAGCTCCATCGAAAGCTGCGTCGCGGCGATTTCGCTTGCGTGAATCGAGCAACTGATCGCGACCAGCAGTTTTTCATCGGCGATCAGTCGCTCCGCTTCGTCCGCATTTAGACCGCGAGGATTCGCCAGCCGCTGCGAAACCTCTCTATAGTGATCGAGGCGGGCGAGGTTTTCAGGCGACGAAATTACCGCCACGATCATCGGATTCCCATTCGATGATTTCCCCGCCTCGATGATCTTCACCTTGTTCGACGAGCCGGCAAGCGCATGAAAATAGGCCACGATCTGCGGCCATTTCACGAGCTTATGGTCCGCGCCCATCTTGAAGCCGAAGGTCTGTTCCGGCGATTTGGGTTGCGCAAACGCAATGCTCGCGCAGACCATGAACATTAGCACTCGAAGGCGATTCATACGGCGAACCTTTTAGAACTGAAACCTCACCGCGAACTGCAACTGACGCGAGGACGGCAACCCGCCCTGCGCCGAAATCGTGCTGGTAATTTTACCGGCATTCGGGTTGGGCGAGGTCGGTCCGGTGTACAGGCTGGTGTTGGGATTCGAAAAATTCGGGTGAGATTGTCGAGATTAAACGCCTCGACCCGAATCTGAAGATTCATGTTCTCGCGAATCTTAGTGTTCTTTACGACCGCGAGATCGTTGTTCGTGAGTGACGGCCCGTAGAACATGAACCGCCGCTCGTTTCCGAGCGTCCCCAGCGGCTGAAGACTGAACGCTGTCGTATTGAAATAGTGATTGATATTGCCCGGCTGGACCACTTTGCTCAAATCGACACCAGGGTTGATGTTGACGTAGTTCGCGCTGTTCTGCTCGCCGAGGCCGAGGCAGTCGAAGCCGCATACGACCGTAAAGGGCAGCCCGGTGTGGAATCCAAACAAGTCGGCGATCTGCCATCCTTCGATCAGCCGGTGGCCATGGAACGGCAGCTCGTAGACGCCGTTAATCGAGAAATTGTTGCGGCGGTCGAAACTGCAATTCCCGTCGTTTCGCGAAAGCGGATACGGAGGCAAGGGAGAAACGCCACCGCCGCCATCAACGGCGTAAGCGCCCGATCCGTTGTCGTAACAACGCGAGTTGGTGTAGTTGGCCTGGAACTGGAGGCCATGGCTGAACGCTTTGTTCGCCTGCAACTGCCAGGCATGATAGCTGGCGTGCGCCCAGGGCATGATTTCTCCCATCATCCCGAAATTCGGATTGATTCTCGGATTCGAAACCAGCGTCGGCGAGCCGTTGACGTTCTGAATCGTCGCAAAAACGGGATTCTCTTTGGTTCCAGAATAGATCTGTGGATTCAATTCGACCATG
>QHXU01000390.1:7962-11567 GCA_003223065.1 Acidobacteriota bacterium
TCTCCGCCGCGATGATCCCCGCGATGACGACGATGTTGCCGGGGAGTTGCCGCTGCACGTTCGCGCTGTACTGAATGACGTAGGGAACGGTCGTGATGTTATAGCCGAGCGCGTCATGAATCGACGGCTGAGTCGGCGTACACTGCGCCGCTGCAGCCGTGCATTGGAATCGGGCCGGAATGCTCAAAGCCGGGAATGCGACCGCGACCTGGTTGAACGGCGGCGAGAAGTTGTACCCGACACCGTAGTCGCGCGGCTGGTACAAGTAATGGATAATCGCCGCGCCCGCCCTGAACACTGTCTTATTGTCATTAAACGGCGACCACGCGAACCCGATCCGCGGATCCCAATTCTTCCAGTTCGGGTTCTTCCCGAACGCGTGGGAAACGTTCACGTAATTTTGCTGCGTCGCGTAGGGCTGGATGAACGCGTAAAGATCGTTGCTGACATCATAAGGATTCGTCGCCCAGGAGTAGCGCAGTCCTAGATTGATCGTCAGGTTCTTGCGTGCTTTCCAATCGTCCTGGATAAAACCGATTACATCCGTCTCGCGGAAGTTTCGTGCGCTGTCAGCGAACCCCGGCAGCGCGCCCACGAACTGAAATGGCTGTCCGCTCAGGAACGAGTTCGGCGTCGGCGTGCCGCTGGCGCTGTATCCCCAGGAGGAGAAGTAGTAATTTCCGCCCGGATTCACGGGAGTGCTCGTAAGTGTGCGGATCCGATTCACCCAGCCGCCCATAGAGAGGGAATGCCCGCCTTTGATCCAGATCACCTGATCGCGCGGCTCGAACTTGTTCTGGATGTAGTCGAAAATCGGCGCGGTGGGTGTGACCAAGCCAAAAACGTTGGAAACACCGGGTGTGCTGAACCAGCAATCGTAGCTGTTGGTCGGGTTACAGGAGAACGCCGGTACCTTTGTGGGAGTATCGCCCACCTGCGCCGTGCGCGTGAAGTTGAAATTCGCCTGGTTGATCAGCGTCGGCGAAACGTTCCGGGTCCAGCCGACGTTCTGAAACTGGTTGTGATCGAACGCGGTCTGCGGATACAACCCGATCGTATTCGCCGCGGACGGTTCCGACAGAGTCGCGTGATCGTAGATAATGCGATACCAGATCGTGTCTTTGGGCGACATCGTATAATCCCAGCGGCCGAGCACGTAATTCTCTACGCCGGTCTGGTTGCCGTTAAAAACCTCCTGCGAAGTGCCATTGCCGAGGTTGATAGCGCCGGCGGACGGCAGCGGAATCGCATTCAACGCGTTCAGCACGACTTGTTCGGCCGCCGCCTGCGGGCTGTTGGCCGGCAGAGTCGCCAGATAATTTTGCACTTCGGTGCGGGCGGCCTGGTTGGGAAGAATCACCACCGGCGTTTCACCCAACGTTTGCCGCAGCCCTTCGTAATTTGCGAAGAAGAACATCTTGTTCTTCTTGATCGGACCGCCCAGAGTGCCGCCGTATTGGTTCCGCTCGAAATCCGGCTTACCCGTCGAAGGAACGAAATACGGAGCGGCATCGAAGACTGAGTTGCGGGCGAAGTAGTAGGCCGATCCGTGCAGGTCGTTCGTGCCAGAGCGCGTGACAGCGCTGAGGCCGCCGTTTGCGCCTCCGAACTGGGCGCTTGCGGTGCTCGTGTACGTCTGGAATTCGGCGATCGCGTCCACGCCGAGCGAGGTCCCGAGCACCGCCGCGCCGGAACCGTGGCCCCAGAAGTCCTGGATATCTTGGCCGTCTATCAATTCTTCCTGGCCGACCGGCCGCGCGCCGGCATAAGAGTACGTGATCGATCGCCCGATGTAGGCGGAAGATGCCGCATTGGTGACGGGCACCGTTCCGGGGGTCAGTGCGATGAGTTGTTCGAAGTTCCGGCCGTTGAGCGGCAGATCGCGCATCTGTTTCTGATCGATCAGGCCCGCTACGGTGGACGTCGAAGTATCGATCTGAGCCGCGTTCTCCTGCACTGCGACTTGCTGCGACATCTGGCCTACGACGAGCGAGAAGTTCACTTCCCTCTGCTCGTTTACGGTTAGCACGATGTTCTGGCGAACTGCCGTTTCAAAGCCCTGAGCCTGGACTTGGATCTCGTAAGAGCCGATCGGAAGGTTAGGTGCAACATAGCGGCCGTCAGTGTCTGTCGTGACCTTCGCCGTGACGCCAGTCTGGAGGTTCTTCACGCTAACGGCGGCACTCGGAACCACGGCTCCGGATGGATCCGTGACCGCCCCGCGGATGGCTCCGGTCCCGACCTGCCCCAAGACGCACGCCGCGCAGCCCAGCGTCGACATCAAAATCCAGCGCATCCTCTTTATGGCAATCATCTTTGTTCTCCAGCCGCCCCCCCGGTCGTTTCTGCGCCAATTTTACTACGTCTCTAGCTTTGGTACGGAATTAGCGCTCGCGGGCGAACGGCGTTCGGAGAAGAATTCAGCGGCGAGATTCTTCAGAGGCGCAGGATCGCGAATTTCAGCGTCTCTGCCGTCGCATACCGCCCGAATCAGGTTCTGCCGCGGCACTCGCACGAACACGGCTATGTCTCCGTCGCCCTTCGCGGCGCCTATCTGGAACAAAGCGCGGTGAGCAGTTGGGAATGCACGGCCGCTACCGCGAGCATCTTACTTTGACCGATATTGCCGGCCAGGTGCGGGTTCACCCGGTTCATCTGGCGCGTGCTTTCCGGAAACGATACACGTACCGCATCGGCGATTTCATCCGCAAACTGCGCGTCGAAGCAGCTTGCAGCGAACTGCTTCCATCCGACGCGCCGATCGCTGAAATTGCGGCGCGGGCTGGATTCACCGATCAGAGCCACCTCAGCCGGGTGATGAAGCGCCATGCCGGCATTTCTCCGGCCGCGTTTCGCAAAACTGCGCGGCAGACCTGAACAAAGCGCTGGCTCTTAAATAGATATCTTGCCGGCGGGTGGGCCGAGATTGGCAGCCTGGCGGTCGAGCCAGCTCATTTTCGAGGGCCCGGCATCGGGATTCGGCAAGTAGAAACGAGGGCCGGTCTGCAACGTCGAACTTGTTGTACGCTAAAGTCAAGGCTTGGATGCAGAAAAGCATTCACATCGCGGTTACGCTGCTCACTGTTATTCTGCTGGTGAGGCCATTCGATTGCGTTGGTAGCGGCAAATTCACGGCGAAGTCCGCGGAATGCTGCAAGAAGGGCAAATGCAATCCCTCGAATGGAGATGACTGCTGCAAGGGAACACTGCCTGGCGGCAAGCATCTCGTCTTATCGAAAGCTCCGCATCACGGAACCCCCGCTGTTGACTTAGCAGCGACTGTGCCACAGGCCCCGATCGCGCCAACTCTTACAATCGCAACTGCGACCGAAATTCCGGCACCGCCCGGTTCACCTCCGAGTTCCCGCGTCAATCTCCCACTGCTGGTTTAAATCCCCACGAGAGGTGCGCCTTCGCGCACCGATCCTTCTGTCCTTTTTGAAATCGTAATTTGGCCGCGCGTCCCCCAATCCGTTCAGGACATGGGTTCGGACGCGTTGGTGAGTTGGGAGAGAACTTAAGAGGTTTAAATGAGAACGAGATTGATTCTTCTTATGGCGGTCGGCGCTGCCATGGCATCGGCGCAATCAGATGGCACCAGATGG
>QHXU01000391.1:0-406 GCA_003223065.1 Acidobacteriota bacterium
CACCAGCATTACCAGCGCCTTGACCAGCATTCCGGTACGGTCCGACGTCGCAATGACGGGTGAGATCACCGTCCGCGGGCGTGTTCTGCCGATCGGCGGGTTGAAAGAAAAGTTGCTCGCGGCGCACAGGCACGGCATTCGGGAAGTCGTGCTGCCGATCGAAAACGAGAAGGATCTGCCGGATATCCCGGAGAACGTGCGCAACGAAATGAAATTGCATTTCGTAACCTCGATGGATGAGGTTTTGAAGATCGCCCTCGAGCGCCAGATTGAGATGGCACCGATCGCCTCGATGCTGACAGCGGCTGAGATCGTGGCGCGGTCGCGGGACGAGAAAGTGACGCATTAGGTGACCAATGGCCAGCGACCGCGCCACGATCTCAGCCGCTGTCAGCATCGAGGCGAT
>QHXU01000391.1:558-4339 GCA_003223065.1 Acidobacteriota bacterium
AATCCAGCCTTCTGAACGCGCTGGTGGGGGCCGACGGGCTGGCACACACCAGTTCCCGGCCCGGTTGTACGCGGTCCGTCAATTTCTACGAGGTCGACGGCGGGTACCGTTTCGTCGACTTACCAGGGTATGGGTTCGCCAAAGTCCCCCACGAAATATCGAAAACCTGGAAGGAACTCATCGAGCGGTACCTGCTCGAGCGGAGCGTCCTCCGGCTATCGGTCATCGTGCTGGACGCGCGGCGAGGTTGGATGGAGAAGGATGTCGAGCTAAGAGACTGGCTCGAATCTTATGGGCGGCCGTACCTGGTGGCCGCCACTAAGGCTGACAAATTGAAGTCTCAGAAAGACAGGCATCAAAGCCTGAGAGCTCTCCAGCGGGGTTATTCTGGAGAGTTTCTCGAATGCTCGGCCGCCACAGGCCGGGGAGTGAGGGAAATTTGGCAAGCGATCTCGAAAATCAAGACCAGTCCTTAACGACTGCTACAAACGGAGAGGCCCAAACGGCCAACAGCGAGGCTCCCAAGTCAGAAGGCGACGCTCCAAAGCCGGAGACGCCCGTCACGAAAGCGAAGCCCGACGGACGGGGGGCGCGCGGCGAAGGAAAGACGGAAAACAAGGCTGTGGCCGCCGAGAACAAGCCCGAGGCCAAGCCTGCAGCTACGGAAAACAAGTCCGAGAGCAAGCCTGCAGTTACGGAAAACAAGTCCGAGGCCAAGCCTGCGGTTACGGAAAACAAGCCTGAGGCGGAAGCGGCAGCGCCTGCGCCGCAGCCCGCCGGACGGATGTTCGACGCCAAGCGCCGCGCTGCGGGAAACCAGGGTCTGAAGAACGGCGGCAGCGCGCTCGACCTGGTGGAACTGAAGGACATGAGCATCCAGAAGCTCAACCAGATTGCAAAGGATCTGGGCGTGCAGGGCTTCGCCGGATTGCGCAAGCAGGAGCTGATCTTCAAAATCCTTCAGGTGCAGGCGGAAAAGAGCGGCCTGATCTTTTCCGAGGGCGTGCTGGAGTGCCTGCCGGACGGCTTCGGGTTCCTGCGCGCGCCGGAATACAACTATCTGCCGGGGCCTGACGACGTTTACGTATCGCCCTCCCAGATCCGGCGTTTCGACCTGCGCACCGGCGACACGGTGAGCGGGCAGATCCGTCCACCCAAGGAAGGCGAGCGATATTTCGCGCTGATCAAGGTCGACGCGATCAATTTCGAGCCGCCCGAGGAAGCCCGCAACAAAATCTTCTTCGACAACCTGACTCCTCTTTATCCGCAATCAAGATTGAAGATGGAGACGATCAAGGACAATTTTTCAGGCCGCGTGATGGACCTGCTTACACCGGTCGGGAAGGGCCAGCGAGGGCTGATTGTAGCTGCGCCGCGTACCGGCAAAACGATGCTGCTGCAATCGATCGCCAACTCGATCACGGCGAATCATCCTGAAGTGACGCTGATCGTGCTGCTGATCGACGAGCGTCCGGAAGAAGTCACCGATATGCAGCGGTCCGTCAAAGGCGAGGTCATCAGCTCGACTTTCGATGAACCTGCCTCGCGCCACGTGCAGGTGGCCGAGATGGTGATCGAGAAGGCCAAGCGACTGGTGGAACACAAGAAGGACGTAGTGATCCTGCTCGATTCGATCACCCGTCTTGCCAGGGCCTACAACACGGTGGTTCCGCCCTCCGGCAAAGTTCTCTCGGGCGGCGTCGATTCGAACGCGCTGCAGCGGCCGAAGCGGTTCTTCGGCGCGGCGCGCAACATCGAAGAAGGCGGCTCGCTGACCATTGTCGCGTCCGCGCTGGTCGACACGGGCAGCCGCATGGATGACGTGATTTTCGAAGAATTCAAGGGCACGGGCAACATGGAAATCCACCTTGACCGGAAGCTAATGGACAAGCGTGTGTTCCCTGCCATCGATATATCCAAATCGGGCACGCGCAAGGAAGAACTGCTGTTGCCGAAGGAAGAGTTGAACCGTGTGTGGGTTCTTCGTAAAGTATTGAATCCATTGTCTCCGGTGGAGAGCATGGAGTTGCTGATCGACAAGCTCAGCAAGACGCGCAGCAACGCCGAGTTCCTGGCGGCGATGAGCGGCTAACACTTTACATCAAAAAACTCAACACTTTACGGGGGCATATACGTCAATCTAGACGATGCCAGCCCCCTTCAAAGCCCTCGGTGTAGCCTTTTTCGGTTTCCTCAGCCTGGCGCAAGCCGCGGACGACGATCCCTTTTTCCCCAAGCCTTCCTACTTCAGGAAATACTTCGCACGGCCGGTTACGCAGGTGGAACTGCAGCCGCCGGTCCGTCTCGAAGACTACATGACGGATGGGAAACTGGAACTGTCGCTGAAGTCATATCTCGGGCTGGTGATGGCCAACAACGCGGACATCAGCATCCAGCGGTTGACCGTGGTCCTGAACCGCAACGCGATCACGCGCGCGTTTGGCGTGTTCGACCCGCTGGCAACAGCGAACTTTTCCACAACGCGGACGCTGTCGCAGTCCATCACGGCGACGCAGGGCGCGCCCACGCTCAACCAGTTGTCGCAGCCACTAAGCTTTGGAGTGTCGCAGTTGCTTCCAACCGGCACGCAGTACAACGTCAGCTTTTCCGATTTCAAGAATTCGTCCAACAGCACCTTTGCGACGATCAACCCGGCGTACAGCTCGAGCCTGAATCTTCAATTCACGCAGCCGCTGCTTCGCGGGCGTGGCGCTTATGTCACCAAGCTGCCCCTCATGATCGCGCGCAGCCGCCTGCGCGGCGCGGAATACAGCTTCGCCGATCAGCTGATGCAACTAGTGACGGCGGCGGAGCTGGCGTATTGGGCGGTGGTGGAAGCGCGCGAGAACGTACGCGTGGCCGAAGAGGGATTGAAGCTGGCTGATACCGCCCTGAAGCGCGCACAGCGCGAGTTGGAGTTGGGGGCATCTTCTCCGCTCGATATTTTCCAGCCGCAGCAGAACTACGCCAATGCAGAGCTTCAACTGACCCAGGCGCGTTTCAATCTCGCGCTGGCGGAGGACGCATTGCGGCGGCAGTTCGGAGCAGATCTGGACCCGAAATTCCGCGACACACCCATCACACTGATTGAGCCGGTGACGCCGCCCGCGCCGGTCCGGCTGGACAAGGAGAAACTAGTGGAGACTGCGCTCGCCATGCGCCATGATTTGAAAGCCGCACGCCAGGCGCTCGATTCGGACGACCTCAGCATCCGGCAGAGCAATAATTTGCTGCGCCCCAATCTTTCGCTAACCGGCCAGTATGGCGTGTCCGGCACCGGCGGAAACATCTACCAGCGCACGGACGTTTTCGGCGGCGGGTCCCAGATCACGGGCGTAATTCCCGGCGGCATCACCGATGCGCTCGGGCAGTTGTTCGGCTTCGGTCTACCGACTTACGGCTTCGGCCTGACGCTTAGCCTTCCGCTCAAGAACCACGCGGCGGCGGCAAATCTCGCGGATGCCACGGTGAGCAAGAGAATGGACGTGCTGCGCGTCAGGAGCACCGAGCAAAATGTGCGGCTGCAGGTCCTGACCGCGATCAGCAACGTGGAGAACAGCAAGGCGAGCGTCGAGCTGGCGAGGACGGCCCGCGACCTGGCGCAAAAGCGCTTTGAAGCGGAGCAGAAGAAGTATGAGCTAGGCATCGACCAGATCTTCTTCGTGCTGGCCGCTCAGGCAGACCTGACCACGGCGGAATCGGCGCTGGTGCGCGAGACGATCAACTATCACCGCAACCAGCTCACTCTCCTCGAGCGGCTGGGGACTTTGCTCGAAGAGAG
>QHXU01000391.1:4364-4904 GCA_003223065.1 Acidobacteriota bacterium
GGATCGCGGTACAGTGAAACAATCGGCTCTAACCCTGGGCGTCAAGGTTCGAGCTTGACTTACACCCCGTGGGAAGAATCCGCATCCTCTCCGACACGGTCGCCAACAAGATCGCCGCGGGAGAGGTGGTCGAGCGGCCGGCGAGCGTAGTAAAAGAGCTTCTCGAAAACTCGCTCGACGCGGGAGCCACGGAGTTTCGCTTTGAGATCGAGGCCGGCGGCCGGAGATTGATCCGCCTGACGGACAACGGCTGCGGCATGCTGCGAGACGACGCGCTGCTGGCCTTCGAGCGTCACGCGACCAGCAAGCTCTCCGACGTGAAGGATCTGCTGTCCATCGCGACGCTTGGTTTTCGCGGCGAGGCGTTGCCTTCGATCGGCTCGGTATCGCGCCTGCTGCTCGAGACGCGATGGGCGGAGGAGCGCGTGGGCACGGCGGTCGAGATCGCGGGAGGGAAAATCCTGCGATGTGACGAAGCCGTTCTCGCGGGCGGCACCACGGTCACTGTGCGTGATCTCTTCTTCAACGTTCCAGCGCGGA
>QHXU01000391.1:4959-7739 GCA_003223065.1 Acidobacteriota bacterium
CCCGGCAAGAGCTTCCTGCTTCGTCACAACAACACCGAACTGTTGTGCGCCGCTCCGGTCTCAAGCCTGCGCGAGCGCGTCTTTCAGGTGTTTGGAAGCCAGACGCTCGAAGAGCTGGTGGACCTGGAGGACCGCGAGCGCGATCTGCCGGTGGAAGACGATGAGCCCGCGGCGCGGCACTTCCGCCTGCGCGGATTCGTGAGCGGGCCGCAAGTGCAAAAACTGAACCGCAACTCGATTTACCTGTTCGTGAACGGCCGCCTGATCCGCGACCGCTTGCTGCTGCACGCGATTTCGTCCGCTTATCACAATCTGATGCCGCCGGCCTGCTATCCGTTTGCGCTGCTGTTCCTCGATTGCGATCCGGAGGAAGTCGACGTCAACGTGCATCCGTCGAAGACCGAGGTACGGTTCCGGCACGGGTCGCTGGTTCACGATTTCGTGCGGGACACGATTCGCGAGACGCTGGTGGCCCAGCGCCCCACCTCGCGTATTCCCGCCCCAATTCCGCCCCAGCCGGGCGCGGCGCTGCCGTATTCCGAGTTCAGCCAGCGAATCGAGAACATGGCATTCCCGGCTACCGTGACGGTTCCAACCACTGTGCCCGATCCGGCGGCGCTGCCGGAGTTCGCCCTGCGCCGGCCTTCCCCGCCCGCGCCCCGATTCGATTTTTCAGATGCGGCGGCGGAAGCGGACGCGGCGCCCCCGTTGAAGCTGGCCGCGCCGGAAACGCACGGGCCGTTGTTTCCGGACGCGTATCTGCCGGAACCGGAGAGCCTCGAGGCCTTGAAGGATCTGCGGCCGCTGGGGCAGATTCACGACAGCTTCATCGTAGCCGCAGGGCGCGATGGGTTATGGATCATCGATCAGCACGTGGCCCACGAGCGGATTCTGTTCGAGCAGGTTCTGGCGGGCCGGCGAACGGGCGGCGCGGAAACGCAGCGGTTGCTCATGCCAATGGTGCTCGGGCTGAGCGCGGCGCAACAGATCGAGTATGCGCGGATCGCGGACGAGTTGAATGCGCTGGGGTTCGAGACGGAGCCGTTCGGGAATCGGACGATCGCGGTAAAGTCGGCGCCCGCCGGCGTGGGAGGAGCGGATGTCGAAAAAATCCTTTTCGAGATTCTCGAAATCGCCGAGCGGGAGCTGCGGCGGGCTTCGCTCGAGGATCTGAGGAGGGCGATGGCAGCTTCGATCGCGTGCCGCGCCGCGATCAAGATCAACACACGGCTGGAGCCGGAAAAGATCGAGTGGCTGCTACGCGCGCTGGCGGCGACCTCCTGCCCCATGAGCTGCCCGCACGGCCGTCCCATCGCGCTGCGCTACGCCACGCGAGATATATTGAAGAGCTTCCATCGGATATAATCTTCCGACGGCTTCAGGCCGATGGAGGACCAGGGTATGGGGAGCTTTCTTCAAGGCGTGGTGAACAGCGCGCTGGACACGCTCAAGGAGCTCGTTGGCGACGCGCTGCTTTTCGTGATTCTTGCGGCGGTGGTGATCCTGGGATCGCTGCCAATCTACTTTATTTTGAAGAAAACCGGCTTGCCGGGCCGCCCGCCCGGCAAGACCACGTTCCGCGAAGACCTGCAGGAGATGCTTACCGCGCAGCCGATCCGAATGGAGGACCTGCCGCCGGAGCGCCGCCAGTTCCTGCAGCAACTCCAGACGGTGGAGAGCGGCGTCACGACGGTTTATCAATATTTCCTGTACACGGTGATGGCGCTGGTGACGGGATTCGTCGTCTACTTCTTCTACACAATGCCGCGTGACTCTAACACGGCGTTTCTCCAGGTTTTCTTCGGCATTGGTTACTTCATGGCGATGGTGTGGCTGATCGGCCTGGCTCTGGCGGCAAGGAAGAGGCGTACCGAGCCGCGCCCGAGTTATGCGGAAGTGGATCTGGTTGACGGGTTGCGGTCCATTCTGAACGTCAGCGTGGGCACAGCGACGCCGGAGATCCACACCGTGGACGAACGCTCGCTCCACACGGCGGAGATATATCTCGAAGGCGGAGGCACGCTGGATGACGCATGCGCGCTGATAGATCCGAAGTACCGCAGTTGGCCCCCTGCGATCAAGCAAGCGTTCCAGCAGGCGGTTCGGACCTCGCTCGAGAGCCGGCACAAGGGTGCGCAGCACGAGAGAACCGATCCACAGGCACACTAAACCGCTCGCGGTGGTCGCGGCGCCAGAGGCGTTATTCGGCTCGCAACGCATCCAATGGCGAAATCAAGCTGGCTCGAACGGCTGGGACGATGGATGCGAGCAGCGCTGACGACCCCAGCGCCACGATGGCTGCGATGGTAACCAGAGGATTGTAGGGATTCATGCCGTAGAGCTGATTTCCCAGCAATCGCCCGGCGGCAAACGTCAACGGCAACCCAATCGACAATCCTGCAAGAATCAGCCCGAATGCGCCTTTGAGGACCAGCCGGACAACATTGCCGCGACTAGCCCCGAGCGCGATTCGCACGCCAACCTCGCTGACGCGCCGTCCGGCGTTATACGCGATCACTCCATAAAGACCGATCGAAGCGAGGACCAGGGAAAGTGCTCCGAAGAATGAGGTGAGGCGCGCTATGAGCCGCTGCTGGCTGAACTGGAGCCCGACTTTCTCTTTCACTGTCTGAATCGAAATGATCGGCAACCCGGGGTCCACGGAGGCCATTGCCCGGCGCACTTCCGCACTGGAAAGGTTAGCTCCAGGCCTTGTCAGAATGACGATGTCGTGCAGGAAAAGTGAGCCGAGGCTCTTCGTGTAATCCGCCTGTGCCTCC
>QHXU01000392.1 GCA_003223065.1 Acidobacteriota bacterium
GATCCCCGCGGATTCGGGCAGGCGGCCTGCCAGCAGTAGAGGAAGAGCGGGAGGCCTTATGGCTGCCGCTATCCGACGGTCGCAGATAGCATGCAATTGAACCGGTCGAGCGAGGTCACGACGGGTGGCGAGCGTGGTCCCTTGTACCACGCCGGATCGTTCGGAGTCCGCTGGATCATTCTGCCGCCGGTGGCCACAGGCATGCCGTCCGCAAACACCCCCTTTGGTCCTCCCACGGCCTTAATGATGTCTTGCAACGGAAGAATCCAATAGGCCTTTGACCAATCCACAGGCGGGTTGTGCGCCGCCAAGTCCCACGACTTCGAAAGTCGGATCAGGTCCTCCTGGGAAATGTTCGCTGGAAACGTTGGACGCTGCGGCTTTTGATTGCCGTAGAACCAGGTGAGGTTGTACATCATAAAGGCCCCACCGCGATACCAGTTTCCCTGCTCGTAATACGGGCCTATGCGTCCTACGCCGCAGCCGAACCCCTGTGCGTTGAAGGCTGCGTACCCCGGGTTATTGAGTGCCACCACGCCGAGCTGCCACTCGGCCGTCGACGAGCAGCCCGTAGTGCCAACCTTCCCGTTGGACCACGGCTGCTTCGTCATCCAGTTGACCTCATCGTCACCGTCGGAGAGCGGAGCGCCAAGAACGTCCCACTCGCCTTCGGCGAAGAACTGGCCGCGTTCCTGCATTTCTATGAATGCGTACCCATGCTTGACCGCCGTGAGCGCCGCGGTCATATCCCGCGGTACGCCGTTCGCCACGTCCCAGAAGTTAAAGTTGTACGGCGTGCGAACCCAAATCGTTGGGTACTTCCTGGCGGTGTCCTTTGGGCGGTAGATGTCGGCTTGGATGCGTATCCCGTCGCGCATCGGAATCATCACCTTGCGCTCAATGATGGCAAGCGACGCAAGTTCGTTCTCGACCGCCCAGCGCTCCTGTTTGGCGCTATCGGTCAACGTCTCTAGGCGTTGTGCCGGAACCGAACTGATGGCGGTCGCGCCAACCACCGCGGCAAACATCAGGGCACGAACGATTTTATGCATGTTGCCCCAACCCGGTGCACTCAAGAAACTCGTGTAAAAGGAGGACGCCTAAGACGCGCTACTGTCCAGCGGCTTGGCCTACGGATCTGGGATCAGACGCCCCGTAGCGGATTCCTGAATCGGGATCCATGCCGACCATCTGTGCACCTCCTCCGGAATACGCTGGTCCCAAATCCACGCGATAACCCCGCCTGCTTAGTTCTTTAATCACGCTCTCGTCAATCCGATCCTCAACTGAAACTTCATTTTCATTGCCAGCAACCTCCATTCCCGCGCCAGTGTAGAAGCTGGTAGCGATTCGAAATCGCGGTGCCTCTTGAATTTCTTTGAAGGTTTTTCCCTTACCCCATACCAGGGCATTGGCGATAAGGAAGAAGGGGTTCGTGATCCCTCCGGAAGACCCTGCGGCAAAGTATGGTTTGCCGTCTTTGAGCACGATCATAGGCGCCTTCGGGTTCAACATCCGCCTCCCCGGCAGGCCTGGGTGCCCTCGCCCCGAATTGAGAACAAGTCCTCCCACGAATAGACCCGACGTCGCATAGACAGATCCGTAGATTGTATTCGTGACGGAACAGATGTTACCATCCTTGTCGATTACCGAAACATTATTCGTGTTGTTGTGTTTCTCGTACTCGTCCCATGCTGCTTCTGGAGGGTCCAATTGGGCTCTATTACTCGTCTCGCGCTTCGAGCGCTCAATCTTCTGCCGAATGATTTCATACTCGCTGCGCGCGTATTCTTTCGATATTAGCGCCTGCGTTAGGGCGCGATCTAACTCCGGAACGCCGCTGAACTTGTGGGCATCGACGACCCGCATGGTCTCGATAAACCACTGCAAAGCATCGGCCGACTTCGAGTAATGCCCCATCCCTTCCAAGTCCACGTTCTCCAGAATGTTCATGCCTTCAATAACGCCCACCGCACCAATGTTGGGCGGCGGCGCTCCGATGATCTCGTAGTTCTTGTAGGTGCTCCGCACCGGTTCCAGCTCGATCGCGCGGTACGAAGCGAGATCTTCCAGAGTCATCTCACCGCCAATGTCGCGGATGGCCTTGACCATTTCCTCGGCAAACGAGCCTTTGTAAAAATAGTCCGGCCCCTGCTCCGCAATCTTCTTCAAGGTTTCCGCCAGCTCCGGTTGCTTGAAGATCGCGCCGATTGGCGGCAGAAAACCGTCTGGCGCAAAGATGCGGCGCCCGGAAGGGCGTAGGGACAATGTTCTGGCGTTAGTCCGCATGGACATGTACGCCCGACCGTGGATAGGGAAGCCGTTCTCGGCATAGAAGATCGCTGGCTCCAATACATCCTTCCAGGGCAACGATCCATATTTCCGGAGCACAAAGTGAAGCCCCGCAAACGTCCCCGGAACACGAATCGAACGTCCGGTAGTGGTGTCTGTCCGGCGATTATAGGGCCGCACGTCGTCCCGGACGCCTTGTGCCTCAAAGTTGACCGCAGTTGCGCGTTTGGATTTGGCGTCGTAGAACGTTAGAACCCCGCCTCCCGCCAAACTTGTCATCCCAGTGTCGACCACAGCGGTAACCAAGACCGCAGCAATCGCCGCATCTATGGCATTACCGCCACGGCGCAACATCTCAACCCCAGCATTCGTGGCAAAAGGATGCGCCGAACTTACCATCGACTGACGGCTCGAGGCCAGTTCCCTCAGACCGGCCTCAACAAACACGGGTTCCATCGGGTACTTCGCCTGCGGCGCAGAACGAATACAGGGGCTAAAGCTTCCAACCGCCAATAGCAAGCCCCAAATACACCGGCTCCGTAGGGGATTCTTCATAGGCTTGCTCTTCCTGCTGACTCTCAACTTGTTTGGCACCATTGTGAACCACCTCCTCAGAAGGTTCGGTTAGCTCTCATTTGGCATGTGTGACACCCGCGCACGACCGTAGTAATGCTCTAGAAATTGACCTTCAGCGCAACCTGCATAATACGAGGCGCCACTTTGGTGCCGGTTATAGTCCCAAAATTGGACACCCCGTTGACCACCGCCGGATCCGCAAATTGGGGATGATTGAAAAGATTGAAGGCCTCTGCCCGGAATTCCACGTTTGTCCGCTCGGTGACGGGCGTCCGCTTCGTGATTGCAAAGTCGAAATTTCGTTGGTCAGGCCCTCTCACGATACCTCGCCCGGCGCTGCCGTAATCCAGTCCGTCTCCGATCGCTCGGGGCAGACAAAAGGCGGCCTTGTTAAAGTATGCGTTTAAACGCTCCTGGACCCTTCCGTCAGTTCCAATGCTCCCATACGTAGCGCCGGGGCACATTTCTCCGCGCATATTAAAGAGCCCGGTCGAAAAAGCTCCATAAATCGAGCCAGCTCTGGTGTCGAGGATGGTCAGCGCTCTCCCGGTCTGAAACGTCGTCACACCGGAAAGTTGCCAGCCGCTGAGCAGCTTACCCGCGAGCGCTTTCCCGTTGCGAAACTGTGGCACTTCCCACACATAATTCAGCACAAGCCGCTGACGAACATCGAAAGTCCGCTGGTCCCCAAGCCTGGTGGCGATTATTAACGTCGTTGGTCATGAACCCGCCAAATATCGATGACGAGGACGCCGCAATGTCATCGAGGGTCTTGCCGTACGTATACGCAGCCTGAAACTGCACGCCCCTTGACAGCCGTTTCAGAAGGCTCATGTGAAGCGCGTTGTGTGTAACAAATCCGTAAGTTTCGCTATATAACAATCCATTCGGCGCCATCCCCA
>QHXU01000007.1 GCA_003223065.1 Acidobacteriota bacterium
GTATTGCGGGCAAAGCAGCACGTCGATTCGCTGTCTTTGGACCTGACGAACGCGGAGACATCTCTAGCGCTGGTGCTGGGCCTCGGCGCCGATGACCGCGTGCGAGCCACCGAGGAACCCGCCTCGTTCACTGTGCCCGCATCCGAGGAGGCCTCCATTGAAGAGGCGCTCGAAACCAGCCGCGAGCTGAAGCGCCTGGAATCGAGCATGCAGAGCAAGATGCTCGAAATTAAGGGCTACAGGTCGGCGCGCCTGCCCAAGATCGACTTGGTGGCGCAGTACTCGCTGTTTGCAAAATACAACTACCAGGATTACTTCCCAACAGCGTTCAAGCGCAACAATGCCCAGCTCGGCGCATCGTTCGAGATCCCGCTGCTGGTGGGCCGTGCGTCAGCCGCTTATGCGTCGCAGGCGGAAGCGGAAGTGGCCCGGCTGCGCATCGAATTCAGCCGGACCCGCGCCCGAATCACCTCCGATCTGCGGCGCGCTTTCCAGGAAGTCAAGCGGGCGGAGAGCGCGCGCGACCTGGCCCGCGCTGATCTCGACGTCGCCCGGGAACAAGTCACCATCGATCTGGCGCAACTGGACGAGGGCCGGCTTCCGCTGGCGGCGGTGGAAACGGCCAGAGCCATCGAAAACGAGAAATGGCTGGCCTACTACGACGGGCAACACACGGTGGAACTGGCGCGGCTCAATGTGCTCCGGCAGACCGGGACGTTGTCGGCGGCTCTCAAGTAGCGGAAACGGCGAAAAAACGGTCCCCCGATTGCCCCTCCACAATCATGCGGCTCGCAATGTTTCTTCTAAGCGGTTGTTATTGCGCGGCTCAGTCCGTTTCCTTCGGCGTAGTAGGCGGCGGCCGCTCAACCGATGACATCAACTTTGCCGCTGTCAGCGAGTCCAAACGATACATTATCGGCCCGATGATCGATATCGGAATGCCGTTCGGGTTCGGGATAGAATTCGATGCGCTCTACTCGCGCGAAGGATTTCGCGCGGGCAATTCCACTCCGCTCGCCACGACGAACATCAATTCGCACTCCAATGTCTGGCAACTTCCGATAGTCGTAAAGCAGTCGCTTCCATTTCCGGTCGTGAAGCCATTCGTGGAGGTCGGATATGCGCCGCGATTCATGAATGGCTCGATCGACACGAGCGGATCATTTCTGGCGACGCCAACGCAGAGGCAATCGTTCAACATGCATGACAGCACGGATTGGGCGGCGAGCCACGGAGTGGTGTTCGGCGGCGGCGTTCGCTTGCATGCAGGTCGACTGCGATTGATGCCGGAGGTCCGCTACACGCACTGGAACAACATGCCAATCCTGATCCACTTTCCGGATGGTCCGACGGTCGAGTCGGCGCAAGACCAGGTCGACGTTTTAATTGGGGTCGGCTGGAAAATAGCCGGCCGGTAAGTATGCGCCCCAGCAATAGGTTCGCGAAGCTTTCGCCGTAACAAGAACCGGCGCGCGAACGTCTCCATAGCATGCGGCAGGTCCTCGTTCCGCTGTTGTCTGTTTTTTGGAGCGGTGCGGCCTTCGCGCAAACTCCCAACAGCGCATCGCCCCAACCGCCACCGAAATCTTTTAGCTTCTCTCTTGTTCCGAACTACATTCCACCGCCGGTCAATCAAATCTCGGTCGCTCCGGAGCCGCGTAAAACGACCTCTCCATTTTTCGGTCACCTGACGATCGAATCTTTCGGACTGAGTTCATCTCCGCTTGCCCCCGGTTACGCGTTCTCTGCGGCGTACTTCTCGTCGCTGTTCAACTTGCAGCGCCTCGAATGTCCAGGATGCGTCTTGGGACCGCGAAACCTGGCGAAGTTCACCCTGCCTCCCTTCGGCGCCAGCGTAACGGCTAAACTGCGGGGCGATCGCGTGGAATTGTTCGGCGGCTTCGCCGGAATCGAAGCATGGAAACCCGATGGAACCTTCCAACCGCAGGGACTTCGCCCGTGGACCTCGACCGACGGCGACGCATGGCTGACGCAGGGGCAAGCCGGGATTCGCGTCGCGGTCGACAGCGGCCGTCACTTGTGGCTGGGCGCCACCGGCCGGCGCCTGTATAACTTCGGACCCGGCCCGAAACAGTGGACCACGCTCGGCGGGGACGCGACCTTCCGGTTGGGCCGCTGATTTGCCGGCGGCTCTCAAATAGCCGAAACGCCCGCGCTTTCAAAGGTGGCCATCTCGCGGTAGAGCTTCACCGCCGCCTCGAGGAGATTGATCGCCAGCGCCGCGCCCGTCCCCTCGCCCAAGCGCATATCGAGATCGAACAGCGTCTGCGCGTTCAAAAACTCGAGCATCCGCCGGTGCCCTTGCTCCGCCGAGCGATGCGAATAAATCACGTAATCGAGCGATGCCGGCGCGAGCGCGCGCGCCACCAGCGCCGCCGAGCAGGATATGAATCCGTCCAGCACAACCACGCGGCGCCGCAGGGCCGCCCCCAGAATCAGGCCCGTGATGGCGGCGATCTCGTAACCGCCGAGCGACGCCAGCACGCCGATCGCATCAGCGGGGTCCGGCCGGTGAAGCGCCAGCATGCGCCGAATCACGCCGGCTTTGCGGGCCACGCCCTCTGCGTCGAGTCCCGTGCCGCGTCCGGCGGTCTCATCCGGAGCGAGGCCGGAAAACGCACTTAGCAGCGCCGCAGCCGCGGTCGTGTTACCGATTCCCATCTCGCCGGCGCCCAGGATCTCGGCCGTATCGGCCCGATCCATGCCTGCTTCGATCGCCCGTTCGGCTTCGTCTCGAGTCATGGCGGGCTCTCGCGCGGAGTTTCGCGTGGGCCGTCCGACACCCATATCGACGACCACCGGTTCAATCCCGTAATGCCGGCACAGGACGTTGATAGCGGCGCCGCCTGCTTGAAAATTGGCGACCATCTGGCGCGTGACCTCTCCGGGGTACGCGCTGACGCCCTCTTCGACGACGCCGTGGTCCGCGCAGAAGATCAGCATCGCCTTCCGCCCGATTGACGGCATCCCGGTGCCTTGGATCAGCCCAAGCCGCAACGCCAGAGTTTCCATCCGTCCGAGACTGCCTGGCGGTTTGGTGAGCGAGTCAAGCCGCCGGCGAATCCACGCCTCGAGCGCCGGATCCGCCGTGGGGACAATGCCGTCAAAGTTCATTCACGTCTCCGGTCTCGCACGGCCTCACCAGGAACAGTTGCGGCACGTGAACAGAAGCAGCACGAAAATTTCAAGGAGTTGTTCCACGGCGCCCAGGCAATCGCCGTTCACTCCGCCGAGCCGGCGGTAGAAATACCAGCGCGCGGCCCGGACGATCAGGTAGGCACCAACGATCATGACCAGGCCAACACGCAGGCCGCCAAGCAGCGCCGCCGCGATTCCCTGCGCAATCGCCGCCAACGCCCCCGCCGTTGTAAGCGTCGAAGCGAACTCGAACCCGAGCCCTGTGCCGACCGGCCGCGAAACCCATGCGAGGGCCACCATCGCCGCGCGCGGCACAGCCTGAGCCGCGACGCACACTATCAGCACCGGGTGCGAGGACGAATATTCCAGCGCCTGCCACCGCGCGATGACGCTGAGCGCCACCGCCACCGCGCCGTACGTTCCGATGCGGCTGTCCTTGAGGATCGCGAGCATCTTTTCCCGCGCGCGGCCGGCGCGCATTGCGTCGGCGACATCGGCCAGACCGTCCTCGTGGAGCACGCCCGAAATCATCGTCCAGGACGCAACGGTCAGCAGCGCCGCGACTGCCGGCGGAAGTACACGGCCGGCCGCTATATAGACGCCCGCGCCGGCCGCACCCAGCATCGCTCCCACCAGCGGAAAGAACGCGGCGGCCCGGCCCGGCGCAACCTGTCTTCCCGGCGCCGGCAGAAGCGTGAGGAACGCGATCGCGCCGATGAGAGATCGCATCAGTTCACGCGCAGCGGATGGCCGAACACCATCCAGTAAACTTCATCGGCGACCGCGGCAACACGCTGGTTGAGGATGCCCGCCTGATCCCGAAAATCGCGGCCCAGGGTGCTCTCCGGCACGATGCCGCAGCCGACCTCATTGGTCACCAGGATGACCGCCGCCGGAATGCTCTGAATCGCCGCCACCAGTTCCTCGGACTCCGCGTCGGCGTTCCGGCCGAAAGAGAGCATCACGTTCGAAAGCCACAATGTCAGGCAATCCACGACAATCGTGTCGGCTTGGATGGCGCGAATCGCGCGTGCGATCTCCAGCGGTTCTTCGATGGTCGTGAACTCGGGTCCGCGCTCGGCGCGATGTCTGGCAACGCGCGCCTGCATCTCCGGGTCGAGAGCTTCCGCCGTTGCCAGGAAGGCCAGGCGACCGCCCCGCCGCCGCGCCAGCTCCAGCGCATAGCGGCTCTTGCCGCTGCGCGCGCCGCCGCCAATGAGCACTATAGCCACAAGCTCCTCCGCCGCGATCTGAGTAGCCAGATGAAGAATGGGCCGCCGCAGAGCGCGGTCACGACGCCCACCGGAATCTCTGTTGGCGCGATGGCCGTTCGGGACAGTGTATCGCAAACGCATAGAAACGCCGCGCCGATCAAGAACGAGCACGGCAACAGCACGCGATGGTCCGCGCCGAGCCTCAACCGCAGCGCATGGGGGACGATCAGGCCGACGAAGCCGACGGGACCAGTGAGCGTCGTCACGACGCCTGTCAGGACGGAACCGGCTATGTAACCGAACGCAGTGAGCGCGCTCGAAGCGGCGCCGCGCGAGGACGCCCACTCGTCGCCCACGGCCAGCAGGTTCCACTGCCGCGCCCGCGAGATAACCAGTGCAGCCACTGGAAGCACGGCCGCGGCCAGCCAGGCTAGCGTCGGATATTCCACCGCTTCCAGCCCTCCCATCAGCCAGCGCGAGATGGCGAACGATTGCGAGAACGTCACCAGGTTGTGGAGGAACAAAATGATCGCGAACGAAACGCTGTTCATGGTGACGCCGGTCAGCAGCAGCGTGAAGGATGAAAGCCGCCGGCCTTCGAACGCGACGCCCAGCACGATGAACAGCACGGAGGCGGCGCCGGCGAGCGACAGCAGCGCGGGAGCGCGGAAGCCGAAGCAGATGGCGAGCACCGCGCCGACCGAGCTGCCGCTCGATACGCCCAGGGTGTAGGGCTCGGCCAAAGGGTCGCGCAGCATGCACTGGAACAGCACGCCGGTCACCGAGAGCGCCGCGCCGGCGATCAGCGCCAGCAGCACTCGCGGCAGCCGGGCATAGAACAGTATTTCGTAATCCGGAGAGATGCCTGCGAGCGCGCGTCCGAGCTCAATGTGCGTGCTGCCGATGAGCGGGGCCGCGGCCGCGACGATCAGCAGCGCCGCGAACGATACCCAGATGCTACGCGTCATAGCTGATCCAGGGCCGGCCCAGCGAATCCTGGCGAATTTCGGCATGCACCCCGAACACTTGCGCGATCAGATCGGGATGCAACACCTCGGGCGGCGCGCCATCGGCGGCGATCCGGCCCTGGTCCAGCAGCAGGACTCGATCGGAAAACCGCAGGGCCAGGTTCAGGTCATGCGTCACGGCGACCACCAGCATGCCGCGCGCCGCCAGATCGGCGAGCATCCGATACATCGAGAGCTGGTGCTTCAAATCGAGAAACGTGGTGGGCTCGTCGAGCAGGAGCGTTTCCGGATCCTGGGCCAGCGCCGACGCGAGAATCACCAGCTGGCGCTCGCCGCCCGAGAGCGCGCGGAAATCACGCGACCGGAAGGCAAGAGTATCGGTGGTCTCCATGGCGCGCGCCACCGCGGCATCATCTTCAGGCGATTCGAACCAGCCGTCCCCATAGGGCGTCCTGCCCATGAAAACGACTTGCTCCGCGGTAAACGGGAACTCGATCCGCATCGACTGCGGCAGAAAGGTCACGCGGCGCGCGAATTCACGCCGCCGCCAGCGCCGCACCTCCACACCCGCGTACGTACATGAGCCCCGGTAGGGATGCCGCAGGCCGGCCATGATTCCGAGCAGCGTCGACTTCCCCGCCCCGTTCGGCCCTGCGATCGCAACCAGGCCGGGGTTCTGAAGCTCGAATGTCGCCTCGTGCAGGCCGTAGGCGAAGCCTAGTTGCGCCGCCCGAAAGTTCACTTTGCCTCCGGGTGGAACATCTCCAGGAAGGATTGCGCCGCATTCACGACGCGAGGTCCCGGCATCACGTAAATGTCGGACGCCACGGCAAAGACGTGGTGCTGCTTTACCGCGGTGATCACGGGCAGGCGCTGCCACAGAGCAATGACGCTGCGCTTGTGCTCTTCGCTGACCGCTACGGTATCCGACATGTCACCCATATCGATGATGACCTCCGGGTTGCGCGCGATCACCTCCTCGAGAGACACGGCGGGATAGGCCGCCATGGCATCCTGAAACACGTTTTCCCCGCCGGCGATCTGGATCACGTCGCTTAGATAGGACGCCTTCCCGACAACGATCAGCCCATCGAGACGATTCGGCGAGCGGCCGACCACGAACATGACCCGGGTCCGCCGGAGCGGCGCGGCACGCGCGCGGATTTCTTCCAGACGGTTCCGGATCGAGTTGATCAACTGCGTGGCGCGCGCCGGGACACCGGTTGCGTCGCCCACCTCGCGAATGGAGTTGTACAGTGCCGCGATGCTCTCCTGGTTCACTTCGAGCACATGAAGATGGAGCGCTCCGAGCCTCTCGGCCAGGCGCGCCGGATTCGTCTGGACGATCACCAGGTCCGGCTTCAGAGCGGCGATCGCTTCGATGTTCGGATTGATATAGTCACCGATCTTGGTTTTTTTCTGCGCTTCAGGCGGGAAGCGGCAAAATCGCGTCACTCCCACGACCCGATCGCCCAGGCCCAGCGCGTACAGCAGTTCGGTCACGCTCGGCACGGTGGACACTATCCGCTGGGGCTGCCCGTAAGCCTGCCTCGCGGCGAGCGCCGCCGCGATAATCCACAATGCGATACTGCGCCGGGTGATCACCAGGTAACTCGAATGCCTCCCGTGGCGTTTCTCGAGAGCGCGCTGTATCCGAGCACTTCCTGATACTGCTCATCGAGCGCGTTTTCGATGCGCACGAACGGCGCAACATGACGCGACGCCTGCCAGGTTCCGCTAACAAACACGTATTGATAGCCTGGATTGCGATTCACTCCGAATACGAAATCGTTGTCCTGGCGCTCACCCACGAAACGGCCGCCGGCCACTACGGTCCAGCGCCGCGGGGTCAGTTCGAGCGTTACGGAACCCGAATTGCGAGGGCGGCGCAACAGTTCGAGACCAGCCTGGCCGAAGGAATTAGTCCGCGTGATTCGCGTGTAGAGCTTGGTGTAAGCGCCGCGGAGCGCCACATGCCGCGCCAGACGCACAGTCCCCGTAGCTTCGGCTCCGCGCGCCCAGCTCCGGTCGATGTTCTGCCAAGTGCCCGGGAAGGACGAGAAATCGAATACGATCAGATCCTGAAACGAGTTGCGGAAGAAGGCGAGATCGGTGCGCATGCGGCGCCCGAACCATTCGCGAAAGACGCCCGCCTCGAAACTGTTTGTTTTCTCCGGCCGCAAAGAAGGATTGCCGGCGAAGAACGATTCGCGCGCAAAATTTTCGATGAGCGCCGGTTCCTTGATGCCGCGCGCGGCGCTAACACGGAAGAACGTTTCCTTGGGCAGCCGGAACGTCACGGCTCCGCGCGGCGCGAATTTCGTGCCGAAGGTGCTGCTCTGCTCAACGCGGGCGCCCCCTGTCAGAAAAATGCGCGGCGTAAGCGCGAACTGCTCATGCAGGAAGACGCCGTTATCATGCCGGGCGACGTCGCGCTCGGAGATGACTCCGGCCTGCCGCTCGTATTCATACCCGAAAACCAGCCCGCCGCCATGATGTGTGAGCGTTCCCTGGTACGCCGCGTTCGTGCGGTCGGTGATCGAGAGACCGGAACCTGGAAACAGCGCCACGCTTTCCTTGTCCAACGTCGTTCCCGGATCCGCGGCGGTGGTGGAGGGGTCCACCAGCCGCACCAGGTAGACGCGCGGATGCGGGCCGGGAACAGTACGGATCAGCGCGGCGATATCGTACACAGCTCCGTTGTTCGGATCCGTGAACAGGTCCCGGTAGCGATGGTATCCGAGGGTCACGCGCTGCGCGAAGCGACTGCCGCGCGCATCGTCGAAACGCAGGCTCAACGCCGAGTCGCGATCATTGGCGTGCGCCACGTAGTCGGTGAGGCCGTAAGAAACCTGCCCCGGGGTCCCCGCGTACGAATCGAAGGTGCGGTAGACTGCGCGCAACCTGGTCGAATCGGAGAAATGGAACCCGAGGTTCGCGGTGCCGCTCGTGATCCGGTAAACGTCGTTGGGGAACTCGCCCGTGGTGCGGAACTGGCCGGCATTGAAGGCGTAATCGATGCGGCCCGCCAGGCCGCCGTCGAGCGAGGCCATCCAATGATCGGTGGAAAACGAACCGCGCTCGTAGGAGATCGACCCGTGCGGGGTGCTTGATTCCGGATCGCCGTGGCGCGTGAAAAGCTGGATCACTCCGCTCGAGGCTTCGGCGCCGAACAGCGCGCTTTCAGGGCCGCGCACCACCTCCATGCGATCGAGGCCGCCCGAAGTGAGGTGCACGAAATCGAGCGAGCCGCCGGGTTCGGTGAGCGGCACGCCGTCGAGCAGCACCAGCGCCGCGTCGCTGTTGCCGCCGCGCACGAACACGCTGGTGACGCCGCCGTTGCGGCCGGTCTGGACGACGCTCAGGCCCGCGACGTCGCGCAAGACGTCCTGCACGAACGGAAACTGCCGCGCTTCGAAGTCGCGCGCCGTGAAGACATCCGCGGCGACGCCCGCTTCCTCGATTGCGACCGGAGCGCCGGTGGCCGTAACCACGACGCGGTCGCTGGTGGGCGCAAGGGCCAGGACGATGCTGTTCTCGCTGGCGGCTGTGAGACTGGCGCTCTTCGCCGCGAAGCCGGGTTTGGTGATGGTGGCTTCGCACTGATCGGCGGCCGGGAATTCGAACCGGCCCCGGGCATCGGTGGAAACTGTTCCGGCGCCGCAGACAACTTCTGCGCCTTCGACCGGCCGCGCGGTGGGGTCCAGGACCACACCACGGACGTTGAACATCAATAGCAGGAAAAAAACCGGGGTCATGAGACGTTCTCCCTCGAAACGTACTTCAGTCTGAGTCGAGGAACCGGTCTCCTGACTTACGGCTTGGCTTACTCCGTGGGTCCGATCTTCCCGCTTTCGCAGTGACCGTCCCCTGCCTTTTGCTTGCCGATTACAGTTGCGGGGCAGTGGCGGATTTTCACCGCCTTCCCGTTCATTCCCCGATCGTGGCTGTCACTGCCAATGTACGCGCTGGCCAGAAAGATGTCAATAACGGTTTTCGTCACCGTAAAAAGTGGGCCAGCCACCGTTACATCCAGTTACATAATGGAGCTATCTTATTGGCCTTGAAAGAGTTGGATGGACCGTTCAAGGCCCGGATAGCGCCATCCAATGCAGTCAGCCGCATTTCAATTCATTAATATGGCCCCGGCCGGGAGCGTCTAATATACTGAATCTCTACGCTCATCCGAGTATTCATTCCAAAGTCTGGAGATTGTCCATTGACTAAACCGATCAAGCATGTGGAAAAAGCCGTTGCCGTGGCCGCCAATGCCGCCTGGTTCGTCTTTGACAAGCTGAACTCGATCCAGCGGAATCCTTCTTTCACCCCGAAATGGTCCGACAAGCCGTTGCTGAAGAGCTGGGAGAAACAGAAGCCGAAGCTCGGCTGGCCTCGCGAGACCGACTCGTTGTGCCCCAAGTGCGTGCCCGAAATCCGCAAGAAGGTTCTAGATGGCGAGTTGCCGGTCGAGATCCTGAAGAAGGACAAAGTCGGGGAGATCAAGGCGCGGATCGTCGAGCGGGACGGCAAGATCGTGATGGTGAAGGATTGCCCCATCCACGGCCATTTCGAGGACGTGATGTCGATCGATCCGGCGTTCTCGAAGCACCTGGAAGACGTCTTTCCGGGCCGAGATATTCGCGCCCATAACGACGCTACGCTTCACAATCACGGGACCAGCACCATCACTCACGGGCGGGGATCCGTCTTGACGGTCGACCTCACCAACCGCTGCAATATGATGTGCGATCCGTGTTTCATGGACGCCAATCAGGTGGGCTTCGTGCACGAGCTGAGCTGGGAAGAGATCAAGACGCTGCTCGACAACGCGATCTCCATCAAACCGCGGCGGCAATTGTCCGTGCAGTTCTCGGGCGGCGAGCCAACGCTTTCGCCGTACTTCCTCGATGCCATCCGTTACTGCCGCAAGCTGGGCTATCAGAGCGTACAGGCGGCCACCAATGGCATCGAGTTCGCGAAGCGGCCTGACTTCTGTAAAGCAGCCGCGGACGCCGGGCTGCGCTACGCCTATCTGCAGTTCGACGGCATCGGCAACGCAGCCAACTCGCATCGCGCCGTCGGCAACCTCTTTGACGTAAAACTGCGGGCCATCGAGAATCTATACTCCGCCGGCGTGGACATAGTACCGGTGATTACGCTGATCAACGGCGTCAACAATGAGCAGGTGGGCGCGGTGGTGCGGTTTGCGCTCGATAATCCAAAGAAGATTCCGTTCCTGAGTTTCCAGCCGGTTTCTTTCACCGGCCGCGACGAGGCCGTCACTGAAGAGCGCAGGAGAGCGCAGCGCTACACGCTCTCGCACCTGGCGCACGACGTGAAGAACCAGACGGGCCTGGGCGAGCCGACACGCGACTGGTTCCCCATCTCCTTCATGAGCACTTTCTCCGATTTCGCGGACCTGGTCCACGGGCCGGACGCGCAGTGGGGCCAGTTAAGCTGCGGCTGCCATCCCAACTGCGGCGTCGGCATGGCGATCATGTGCGACAAGGAGACCAAGGAATACCGTCCGGTAACGGCCTTCCTCAACGCCGACAGGCTGGCGCGCGACGTCGCCCGGATCAATGACGCCGCGCGCGGCAAATTCCTCTCCGTGCTCGGCGTATCGCTGGCGCTGCTGCGCAACTACAACCCCTACGAATCTCCCACGCACTTCCGGCTGAGCGATCTGATCGCAAAGTTCGACAAGTGCTTCGGCATGTCGAAGAAAGATTACGGCAAGGTCACGGGCGACCGCACTCTCGCCGATATCGAGAGGCGCCGCGCGGACCGCTGGAATTTCCTGTTTGTCGCGGGCATGTGGTTCCAGGACCTGTTCAACTACGATTTCCGCCGCACCGAGCAGTGCATCATTCCCTACGCCACCCAGGAAGGCGAGATTTCCTTCTGCGCTTACAACACGGGCGTGGGCTGGCGCAATATCGTCGAGAAGATGCACATGACCGCGACGCTTACCAAATGGTATGAGGAGCACGGCCGGCACGAGATCATCGCCGGGGGCAAGAAAGTCAACCTGCCCTCGAACGTCCACTCGCTCGTGCTGCGCGAGGCGGATGTCAATCATGGCGTCCAGCACGACCTGGACAAGCTGGGCATCGCCAAGACCGCGCGCGAAGAGAAGAAGCGCGAACGCGACCGCAAACTCCACGAGCAGCAGGAGCAGGAGCGCATGATGAAGCTCTACCGCGAGCACGTTCTCGGCGAGAAGCCGCAACCGGATCTGGTTCCGCTGAGCTCCATCGCGCCTGCGCCGAAACCGGCGGAAAAGGCGCAAGAGGTTGCGTCGTTCGGGGACTAGGCCGGCCGCGCTAATTTCTAACGGCCGCCAGCGGCTCCAGCAACGCGCCGCGCGGGCCGGTCCAAAGAGTCTGTCCCATTTCCGGAAGCAATCTTCCTTCAGCCACCAATTTCAGAAACGCTTCGGCGACGGCGGGATCGAAGTCGCGGCCCGCATTCACGCGGACTTCTTCGATCGCGGCTTCAAGCGTAAGAGCCGTTCTGTAGGAGCGATTCGTCAGCATCGCATCGAAGGCGTCCGCCACATGCACGATCCGTGCCGCCAGGGGGATGCGTGGCCCGAAAGGCCATAAGGATAGCCGGTGCCGTCGTGCCTTTCATGGTGCAGTTCCACCACGGACAGGAATTTTTTGAATCTGCCGACTTTTTCCAGGATTCTTCGGCCGATCTGCGGATGCAGTTTGATCAGACCGTACTCTTTTAACGTAAGCATCCCGGGCTTCTGGAGCACGGCGTCCGGAATCCCGATCTTGCCGATATCGTGAAGCTGGGCCGCGAAGCGGATCGCGGCCGCCTCTCTCTCCGGCAGGCCCACTTCCCGTGCGATGGCGTAGGCATAAGCAGCCACGCGGATGCTGTGTCCGGCGGTGTAGGGGTCGCGAGCATCCAGCGCTTGCGCCATGGTTTCAATGAACTCCAAGTAGGCGCTCTCCAGATGCCGCGAAGCGAGAGCCGCCACGACGCTCGCCAGGCCGAGTCCGCCCGCTTCCGCGGTGAGGACCACCGTCCAGTGCTCAGGGTTGACCGCCAGGAACGTGAGGCCCAGCGTGAGCCCAATGGCCAGCGCGATCCACACGAACGTGTGTGCGGCAAGCGTTTTGGATAGCCTGGGCAGTCAATCCTCCTGACGATCACATCGGCAAGTCAGGAAGGACTGTTAGAAGAAGCGCGCCAAGTCGCCTTATCACCGGCCGAATACTACCTGGGATTCGGTGGAGTATTCGCGGCTTAGTACTTACTTGCGTGCGCCGCGTTGCGGGTTCTTGAGCCTCGACTGCCGAATCTTGTGGGTCTTTCGCTTGGGCTTGCTGATGATGAACGTGCCGCTGCCCTGATATTCGGCTTTATAGAGTTTGTCGTCTGCCATGAGTCTTTCATTGTAACTTGCGGCGAGCGCGGCGAACAATGCTACGCTGGTGCTTTATACATGCCCGCCCGTCTGTTGTTGCTGGCGCTCTTGGCCACGGCCGCGCTGGCGCAATCCTCTTCATCGGTTTTCGAGCAGGTCGGCGAAATGATCGCGACGCTCTCGGAAATCACCGGGTGGCCGGTCCACAAAACGGTTCCCTCACAAATGCTGGGCAAGCACAGCTTCCGTCGATTCGTCGAAGCCCGCATGAAGGAGATTTCGAGTGATAAGGAGACCCGAGCCGAGGAATTGACGCTGAAGATGTTCGGTCTGGTCCCGCAGGATTTCAACCTCGCTCGTGAAACCGTGGACCTGGTGAGCGAGCAGGCAGCGGCCTTTTACGACTACAACAAGAAGCGGCTTTACATCCTCGATACTACTTCGGCGGGAACGGAGCAGCGCGTCGCGCTGGTGCACGAACTGGACCAGCACCATCCCTTGGGAAAATACCTTCGCCACGGCTCCCCCGACGATGACGCTGCTACCGCCCGGGAAGCTGTGATGGAGGGACAGGCGACCTGGCTCACATGGGCCTACGTGTCGAAGCGAAACGGAGGAAAGGCCGAGGTGCCGCCGGCCATGCTCGAGCGCTTAACCAGCGGCGTGGATGCGGCCAGTCCGGAATACCCGATTTTTTCGAATGCACCGCTCTACCTGCGCGAGTCGCTGGTGTTTCCTTATGACGAAGGCATGCGCTTTCAAAATGCCGTGTATCGCAAACTGGGCAGACAGAGCTTCGACCAGGTCTTCACGCACCCGCCGGTCAGCACACAACAGATCATTCACCCGGAGGCGTACCTTGCGGGCAAGAAACCGTCTGAACCGGACCCTCCGCCGCTGCCGCATGCGATCGTGAAAAGCTTCCGCATACTGGCCGAGGGCAGTGTCGGTGAATTCGATCATTCCGTGCTGTTGCGGCAGTATGTCGGTGAAAAAGAGGGCAGCGCGGCGGCGAGCCACTGGCACGGCGGCACTTTCCGGCTATACGAGCACAAGCAGGAGAAGTATCCGGTCCTGGCCTATACATCGGAATGGGATACACCGGAATCCGCTCGCGTGTATTTTACGCTGTATCAGCGGGTTTTGAAGGGGAAATGGAAGAAAATGGACGTTGCTGCCCGGTCCGATGGCGAGATTTCCGGACGGGGGGACAGCGGACACTTCGAACTGCGCCTATCCGGCGCGACCGTCCACTCGATCGAAGGGCTGCGTTAAACTGTAACTATGCGTATTTTGATGCCGTTGGCCACGCTTGTGGCTCTTGCCGCCCCGGCAGGAGCGACTCCGCCGGTGCCGCGCAAAGCTCCCGAATTGACGATAACCGAGCCCTCCGGCGCGCAGACACTGCTTTCGAGCTACAAGGGGAAGGTGGTGGTGATCGAGTTTCTGCACACTACCTGTCCGCACTGCCAGCGCGCATCGCAGGTCTTCACCAGGCTCCACAAGGAACTGGGACCTCGCGGCTTTCAGCCCATCGGCATCGCATTTAACGAGGGCGTCGATCCGGTGATTGTGAACAATTTCGTGCGGCAGTTCGGCGCCGACTATCCGATCGGCATCAGCCCTCGCGAGACAGTGGAAAGCTATCTTGGGATTTCGGTCATGACTCGCTACGTGGTGCCGCAAATCGTGGTCATCGACCGCAAGGGCATGATTCGCGCGCAGAGCGATCCTGGGGGTACCGAAAGCCTGCAAGACGAGAATTCGCTTCGCAACCTGATCGATGCCCTGCTCAAGGAAGGCGCGACCACGAGCAACACGAAGAAACCAGCGCCGGCACACAGGAAGACCAGCTAGCCAGGTATGCGACTCGCCGCCTTTACCGCTTCATTGGCACTGGCCATCTCCGCACTGGCGATGCCGCCGGTGCCCCGCAAGTCGCCCGAGTTCACTATTGTCGAGCCCTCCTGCAAGCAGACGCTGCTGTCGAGTCTCAAGGGTAAAGTGGTGGTGATCGAGTTTTTGTCCACGACGTGCCCGCACTGCCAGCAGGCATCGATGATGTTCAGCAGACTCTACAAGGAGTTGGGTCCGCGCGGGTTTCAGCCGCTTGGCGTCGCATTTAACACGGGCGTGACCCCGGCCATGGTGACCGGCTTCGTGCAGCAGTTCGGCGCCACGTATCCTGTAGGCTACAGCAGCGCGGAAACCGTTTACAGCTATCTCGGCTTTTCCGTCATGGACCGTGTCATGGTTCCGCAGATAGTGGTCATCGACCGCAAGGGCATGATTCGCGCACAGAGTCCCGTGGCGGGCGAACCGAACCTGCAGAACGAGGCCTATATCCGCAACCTGATCGAAGGCCTGCTCAAGGAAAACCACAAGTAGGGCAAGTCAGAGCGCCGCGGCAATGGCTTCGGCGATCTTCTTCCCGTGGAACCGCCCGTTCTCAATGAAGATCTCATTGGTGTGCATACCGGCCACCAGCACTCCAGCCAGATACATTCCCTTCCGGCCGCTTTCGAGCGTTTCAGGATCAGTGTAAGGACGCGCCTTGGCCGGATCGAAGCGGATGCCGTGTGCTTCCAGGAACCCGACGTCGGGACGGTATCCGATCATGGCGAAAACGAAATCGTTTTTCAACTCCCGCTCGCCGTCCGGGGTGCTCAGGATGACGCTGGCCTCCCGTATTTCGAGCAGCTTTGACCGGAAGAATGCCCGGACTTCGCCATTCTTGATGCGGTTTTCGATGTTTGGTTTGATCCAGTACTTGACCTTGGGCGATATCCCGTCGCCGCGGTGCACCAGGGTGACGCGCGCGCCGCTCCAGTGCAGCTCGAGCGCGGCGATCGCCGCCGAGTTCTTCGCGCCGACGACGACCACGTCGTGATTGTAATAGGGATGCGGTTCCTTGTAGTAGTAGATGACCTTGGGGAGATCGTCGCCCGGCACGTCCAAGCGATTCGGCAGGTCGTAATACCCCATGGCGAGAATGACTTTCTTCGACAAGTACTCGTGCGGGCAGCCGTGGCTATCGGTCGAATGCGTGATGAAGGCGCTGTCGTCGCCGCTGATGCGATCGACAATTTGATATTGGCGGATATCCAGCGCGTAGTGGTCGGCTACGCGGCGATAATATTTCAGCGCTTCGGCGCGCACCGGTTTCTCGTTCAGCGAAGTCATGGGGATGTCGCCGATCTCGAGCAGTTCCGGCGTGGTGAAGAACACCAGGTTGGTGGGGTAGTGGTAAATGGAATTGACTACGCAACCCTTGTCGAGCATCACGGCACTCACGCCGCGGCGCTTGAGTTCGATACCGCAGGCCAGCCCCGTGGGACCGGCGCCCACCACCACGACATCGAAGCTCTCCACGCTAGAGCATCTCCTCGACGCTGGAATAGACGCCGGCGAGAGCGCCCGCCAGCGCCGACGGATCTTTTCCGCCAGCCTCGGCCATGTCCGGCCGGCCTCCGCCCTTTCCGCCGACAGCCTGGGCGACGGCGCCCACGAGCCTGCCTGCATGCACCTTCGAGGTCAGGTCCTTGGTGACTCCGGAGACGATCGCCACGTTTGAATCCTCGGTTGTGGCGAGCACCACCACCGCGGTCTTCCACTTATTGCGCAGCGAATCGACCAGCGTGCGGAGTTGCTGCCGGTCGAAGCCGTCCACACGGGCGGCCAGCACCTTTACACCCTTGAGGTCGCGCGCCTGGCTTTCGAGTTCTCCGGCCTGGGCCTGGGCCATCTTGTTTTTCAACTGTTGCAGCTCATGTTCGAGAGACTTCTCACGCAGGAGGAGCTTTTCGACGTGCTCGGCGAGCTCGGCTTCGGAAGCGCGGACGATGCCCGCGACGCGGGAGAGCTGCGCCTGGGCTTCCTGAAAGCGCCGCAGCGCGCCTTCACCGGTGATCGCCTCGATGCGGCGGACGCCCGCCGAAATCGAGCCTTCGTAGATGATCTTGCAGATTCCGATGTCGCCGGTGCGGGCCACGTGCGTGCCTCCGCACAGCTCCTTGCTGAAGCCGTCGATCGAGACCACGCGCACGCGCTCGCCGTATTTTTCGCCGAACAGGGCCATCGCTCCGGTGGAAAGCGCCTGGTCGAGGTCCATGATGTCGGTGTGGACTTCGCGGTTGACGAGGATCTGCTCGTTCATGAGCCGCTCGACTTCGGCGAGCTCGTCGGCATCCATGGCCGTATAGTGAGTGAAATCGAAGCGCAGGCGCGCGGGCTCAACCACGCTGCCGGCTTGCTTGACATGCGGGCCGAGGACGGCGCGCAGGGCGGCATGAAGCAAGTGCGTGCCGGTGTGATTGCGCATGGTGGCGCGGCGCGAGTGGGCGTCCACGCGAGCTAACACGGTGTCGCCCTCCCGAATCCCGGGGCCGACCAGCGTCACCTTGTGGACTGACTTGCCGGGCGCCGGAGAGTACGTGGATTCGACGATCGCCAGTGTGTCGCCCGTGGACGGCGAGACAAGCACGCCTGTGTCGCCGACCTGGCCGCCGGCTTCGGCATAAAAAGGCGTGCGGTCAAGCACGATCTCGCCATTGAGCACAGCGATTACCTTCGCCGGAGCCTCCAGAGTCTCGCGGATGAATTCGGTTCGCGGCAGCGCCTGGTAGACGGGATTGACTTGCGCCTTCTCCGCGCCTTTCCAGCTGGCACGGGCGCGGGAGCGCTGCTTCTCCATCTCCTGGGCGAAGCCTTCGCTGTCAATGGTGATGCCCAGTTCGCGAGCCATGTCCTCCTGCTCTTCGAGAGCCAGGCCATAGGTGTCGTAGAGCTTGAAGCTGGCCGCTCCGCTGATGGAGCCGCTTCTGGCCTCATCGTGGAAGAATTTTTCAGCTATCTGGAAGGTGGTCGCGTAGCGATGTTCTTCGTCCTTGACCACGCGCGCCACGCGCTGGACGCTCTCCATCATTTCGGGATACGCATCGCGCATCAGTTCGGCCACAAATCCGGTGAGCCGGAACAGATATGGTTCCGTCGCGCCGATCATGCGGGCATTGCGCAGAGCGCGGCGCATGATCTTTCGGAGGACGTAGCCGCGGCCTTCGTTCGAGGGCAGAACGCCGTCGTGGATCAGGAAAGCAGCGGCGCGGGCATGGTCGGCGTTGATCCTGAGTACGATGTCGGTACGCTGGTCTTCGCCGTAGGTTTTGGCGAACAACTCGGCGGCTTGGACGATAATGGGGCGGATCAGGTCCGTGTCGTAGTTCGAAAGAACGCCTTGCAGCACGGCCGCCACGCGCTCCAA
This sequence comes from Acidobacteriota bacterium, assembly GCA_003223065.1. Lineage (GTDB taxonomy): Bacteria > Acidobacteriota > Terriglobia > Bryobacterales > Bryobacteraceae > Palsa-187. The sequence continues at coordinate 17,986 of QHXU01000007.1, forward strand.
CCCCAAGCCGGTATCTATGGACGGCCTGGGGAGCGGCGTGAGCCTGCCCGCGGAATCGCGATCGAACTGCATGAAGACCAGGTTCCATATCTCAACGAACCGGCCCCCGCCGTCATCGGGGAACTGTTCGTGCTCGCGGCCGGGCTCGGCCGCTTCGGTGCCCAGATCGTAGTGGATCTCCGAGCAGGGGCCGCAAGGTCCGGTCTCACCCATCTGCCAGAAATTGTCCTTCTCATCGAGCCGGAAAATACGATTTCTTGGCACACCCGCGACGCTCTGCCAAAGCTCCTCCGCGTCATCGTCCTCCCGGAAGACGGTGAAGTAGAGCTTGTCCTTGGGGAGACCGTAATCCTTGGTGACCAGCTCCCAAGCGAAAGCGATCGCCTCGCGCTTGAAGTAATCCCCGAAGGAAAAGTTTCCGAGCATCTCAAAGAAGGTGTGATGCCGGCGCGTGTAGCCGACGTTATCGAGATCGTTGTGTTTGCCGCCGGCGCGCACGCACTTTTGGGAGGTAACGGCGCGCGAGTAATCGCGCTTTTCCAGGCCCAGGAAGACGTCCTTGAACTGGTTCATTCCCGCGTTGGTGAAAAGCAGCGTGGGATCATCGGCGGGCACGAGCGAGGAGCTACGCACCGCGCGATGGCCGCGGGCGGCGAAATAGTCGAGGAACTTCTGCCGGGTCTGGGAACCTGTCATCTAGTTTCATTCTGACAGAAAAGGGGATAGACCCTTCGGCCCATCCCGGTTTTCACAGGCGGGAATGCCTGCGCGGAACTACCACTCGTACCGGAGCGCGAACTGCATCTGGCGAGGCGAATTGAGCGTACTGGTCAGCTTGCCGAAACTGCTCGACGTCGTGACCGTGTTGGTAGCGCTGGAGGGATCGAACCGCACGCTATTCGTGGTGTTGAACGACTCCCACCGGAGCTGCACGGTGTGGTGCTCGGAGTACGGCATCACCCAGCGCTTGGAGACGCCGGTATCGATGTTGAAGTTGCCCGCGCCACGGAGGGTGCGGATGGAACCGGATTGACCGGTGGTGGTAAAGCTCCAGGCCGCAAATTCCGCCGCCGGGTCGGACCACAGGTTCGGCCCGCCGACGGGGCCGCTGGCCGGTGGAGCATTCTCGTTGTTGGTCACCGGAACCTGGGGCTTGCCGTTGGGAGTGGCATTCGGGCTGATGTTCCAGTTGGTCGGCCACTTTCTGCCCTGGCTCACGCTGAAAGGCAAGCCGCTGGTTTGCGTCCATCCGCCGCTGATCTGCCAGCCGCCGATGAGCGCGTCGACAATCCTGTTCGAATTGCCGGCAAGGCGCCTGCCGCGGCCGAGCGGGAGCTGCCAGACCACGAAACCGTTGATCTGGTGCAAGGCGTCGTAGCTGGAAACCGCCCTCATCTGGCTGGGGTCCCACGCGTTTTGCACGAAGCCGGTGAATGAACCGGCGTTCTCCTGGGCGGAGCCAAGGTCAATCGACTTCGACATCGTGTAATTGAGATCAAACGTCAGGCCCGAACTTAAGCGCTTGCGGACGGTCCATTGCATGGCGTGATAGCTGCCCTTGCCGATGGAACTCCAGGCCGAGAGCGCCGAGAACTGAGGGTTGAACATCATCCACGGTCCCAGAACGCCGCATGCGAGACGGTTAATGGCGCCGCTGCCCTTGAACGTCGTGCCGGTGGTGCTGCACAGATCGCCGTCGTCGATATCCGTCAGCGTGGTGGTCATATCCGCGCCTCGCGTGGAGTTATTGACTGCGTCCTGTGCAATCAACTGCGTCGCCGAAAACCCGCCCGCGGCGACGGTTCCGTACATGTTCTCGAAAAACGGGATCTTCGGAATGTTGTTAGGCGACCCTCCGGCGAGCAGGTATGTTCCCATTTGCGACGCGGCCTGGAAATAAGTCTGGCCGGACTTCGGGTCCACCAGATTGGTCGGCATGGCGACGTCCCGATTCAGCAGGGAGTGGCGGGAGAGCCGGCTGACATAGGAGCCCTGAACGAAGAACCCATGACCGAATTCGCGGCTCACGCTGAAGTTCAGGTTCATGGTGTAGGGCGCCTTCAGATTATCGTCGAATCGAGTTGGTGATGGCGAAGAGGTTCGGATACGTCGCCGGGAAGCCACCCGGGGGCGCCGGCGGCAAGATCGAGGACGGCACAGAAAAGAATGATGTAAACCGCGGCGCGGTGGCGGCGGTCTGGACTCCGGCGGAGTTGGCGATATTGGTCGACAGCCCGAACGCTGAAGCGTCATAGGTCCTCGCCAGCGGCTGGCCGATCAGATCGTAGAAAATCCCGGCGCCGGCGCGGATGGATGATCGTCCAGGGCCGCCAAAGAAAAACTTCGAAAGCCCACCGCTGGCGGACGGCGAGTAGGCGAGCGATAGCCGCGGCGCCGTGTTCGTGTGATTGGGATACAAGGGACGAGCGTTCGCCAGGAACGAAATCACCCCCGCCTGCTGCTGTGAGCGGCCCTCTGAGGCCAGTTGCCCGCGCGTGTTCAGCCACGTATCGAACGGGATATTGGGCGAGATCTGCTGCCCGTTCGCTTCATAAACCGCCGGCATTATCGAGAAGCGCACGCCGGCCGTCACCGTAAAATTACGCGTGACCTTCCAGGTGTCCTGGACGTAGGTCTCGTACTCTTCGTTGGCGAAAGTGTGCTGCACCGGCGAGCCTGGCGGCAGCACGGAGCCGTTCACCAGGTAGTTGTAGCGTCCGTTTGCCTGGGAAACGATGCCCAACAGCGCCATCACGGTATCGTCGTAAGACGTCACAAAGCCGGACGAAACATTTACTGACGCTGGAATGAGGTCCGCGCCGGTACCGAGCAGCCAGGACGCGTTCGTGGTCGCCGAGTTAAACGCATTGGCGTAGTTGACCGACGCGTTCCGGATCAGGCGTATGGCGGCGCCAAAGCGGACATCGTGCGCGCCGTGCGTCCAAGCCAGGTCTTCGGTAATTGTGTGCACCGGAACGATACGGGAGAGCCCCAGGGTCGTGCCATAGGGCTGGGACAGGCTTCGAAGGGTGACGACCGGCGTGGTTTGTACGCCGGTTGCCTGTGTGCCGGCCCGCGTGTATCCGTACCGGAAGGTACTTATGAGGTTGTTTTTCAGCAAGGCTGTATATCCGGCCGCCAATCCCTTGCTGTTGTTGAGATTGACCTGGCTATATGGCTGCCCTGGGAACTCCGGGGCGTTGGCGGGCGAAAGGTTGTTCGCGCTGTCGTTCTGCAGGTTGCCGCGGACAAACACCTGGTGCTTGCCATCGGCATCGATGCGGTGATCGAACTTCGCGATATACGTGTTCTGATCGCTGCGCCCCGGCGCGTTGAAGCGGTACCCGACAAAGTTAAGGGTGTCCCCGAGCGTAAGGTCGTTCGCGTGCGGATAGACCTTGTTGAAGAGGTCAAGAATATTCGGGTTGGCGCCGATTCCGAGGGGGTCCACTTCGTTTTTCAGTTCGGCGGGCGTGAGCGTTTGGATTTTGTTGCTCTTATCAATGTAGTGAACGATACCATTCCTGAGGTCGTCTGACGGCACCGTGCGCTGCACACCCGTCGCACTGGCGTCGCGCCGGGCTTCATAATTGAGGAAGTAAAAAGTCCGGTTCTTCCGGATGGGCCCGCCAAGCCTCACGCCGAACACGTTGATCAGCAGCGGCGCGCGCGGTACGGAGTGGGCATTGTTAAAAAAATCATTGGCCGCGGTGACTGTGTTGCGATGATATTCGTACGCGGCGCCGTGAAACTCGTTGGTTCCGCTTCGCGTGACAAGTGCAATCTGCGCGCCCGAGGTTCGGCCCATGTCCGCATTGCCGTTCGTCGTCGTGGAGCGGAACTCTTCCACCGAATCCAGCGTCACTCGAAGCACGCTGGTGAAGGCGTTGCGGTCCGCCTGCGAGTTGACGTCGACGCCATCCAGCGTGATATTCGCCTGGTCGGGCTTTCCGCCGTTCACCGAACCGTTCCGGGAGTCCGGGTTCCCGGTGCTGGTCGGTGCGTTGGTTATCATCGTCACGCCCGGCTGCGCGGCGAGGAGATTAGTGATGTTGCGGGCAAAAAACGGCAGCTCCGTGATGGCCGTCGCGCCAATCGCGTTGCCCAGGCTGGCATCGGTCGTGTTCACCTGCTGCGCGGCCGCCTCGACGGTAACCGTCGTTGTGGTCGGGCCGACCCTTTCGAACACTATCGGCACCGTGGCCGGCTGGTTCACCAGCAGTTCGAGGCGGTTGACCACGACGTCGGCAAAGCCCGCCGCCTTCGCCGTGAGCCTATAGGTGCCCGGCGTCACCTGGGCCATGGTGTAGCGGCCCTGGTTGTCGGATGCCGTTTCACGCTGCGCACCCGTTTCGGTGTTGACGATGGTGATGGAAGCGTTTGGGATTACCGCGCCCGTTGGGTCCGTGACAGTCCCGTTGAGCTGAGTCTGCTGCCCGAACAAACCGATGGCGGCAAACAAGGAGAGAGCGAATACGACAAGCAGCTTTCGCATGTACTAGCCCCTTTCCACGGTGCTACGCACGCTACTGATGTTTAATCTTGTGTATCAGATTTACGGGGGTGCGTCAATGGCGAATCAGAACCTGGAGACAAACAACGAAGCGTACCCAGTACCAAGCTGAGGCCATCGAGCCGGGACTATTCAGCCGGTGATCAGAACTAGAAATCTAGTTCACCGGTCAGAAAGTAAACCTTGCCGAGAGTTGGATGACGCGAGGCTGTTGGTCTCCAGCCGTTCCGCTGGTGATCACGCCGGTCGACGAGATTTGACCGAATGTTCCGCTGGTTATCGTGGTTACGGGATTCGCGAATAGCGGATGATTCAGCGCGTTGAAGAAATCAGCACGAATCTCGAACTTCATGCGCTCCGTGATATCCGTAACTTTCCCGATGGTAAGGTTCACATTCGTGCGGTCCGGTCCGCGGAACGCATTTCGGCCCAACGTTCCGTAAGTACGAAGCGCCGGATTCGTGACCGCAGCGTTGTTGTTATAGAGCGCCAGCAATGAAGCCCGCTCAAACGCCGCCGGATCGAAGTAGAAGTTTCCGCTTCGGCCGTTGCTGGCGTTGGTGACAGCCTCGATATTGGTGAAGCTGATCGGCGAGACCAGGTTGGCCCGCACCAGTTGCGGATCGCCGGCGGCGCTGGGGCCGGGCCTTGTGCGTGTACGGCTCAGGCCCGCGGTCACGTCCAGCGGCAATCCAGAGCGATAGCTCACGATCGGATACAGCGTCCAACCCCGCGTGAGCCGCTTGGGCCCGCTGGACCACGCTTTGGCGAAAGGCAGCTCCCACGTTGCAGCGACCGACACGTAATGGGTCAGATCGAAGTCCGAACTACCTCTGAATTGGCCCCAGGCGTAGGTAGGCACGCGGGAGTCGCGTGACCGGAAGCCGGAAGCGTTGTCGATCGAGTGGCCATATGTGTACGAGAACTGATACCCGATCATGCCAAGGAACCTGGTGTCCGACATTCGCCGGTTAAGACCGAGCGCCAACGAGTCATAATGAGCGTTCGAGACATTGGCGAACGTATCGAGGTAGCTGAAGGTGCCTGATGCAACGCCCGGCTGCGTATCGAATAGGCGCTTAGTGGTTCCCAGCACGAACGGATTAGAATCCAGGAGTCCGGTCAGTTTGTGGGAACTGGAGCCGATGTAGGACGCCTCCAACGTCGTGTTCGGCATGATCTCGCGCTGGATGCTGAGGTTGTACTGATAGATGTACGGCGTCCGCAGACGTGGATCGACGTAATAGACGCCGCCGCCGCCGATGGGCAGGAATCCCGCGGCGTCGAAGTCCAAATTCTTGGCGGGTGGCTTCGATGGAAAGGAATTGGGTATGCCGGTTGCCGTGAACGGCGCCGACATATAATTGCTTTCCACCGCCGGATTCGCGCTGAGCGGATCGAAGAAAAGATCCGCGAATCCGAAGAACGGAGCCTGCCCGTTGAACTGCAGGTTGTCTTCGCCCTTCAGAATGTCGTAAAAAACGCCGAAGCCGCCGCGTATGCTCATCTTGCCGTCGCCCTTCGGGTCCCAGGCGAAACCGAAACGGGGCGCCCAATCGTTCTTATCCGGGAAGTTCGATCCTGCCGGAGCGGAGGGATCGCCGGGGAACAGCAGCCCCTTGGGCGCGTTCACGAACACCTGCGATTGCACGCCATAATTGAGCGAGAACGAACGGCCCTGCGTGTCCAGCTTGGGCGAGCTGTACTCGTAGCGGAGGCCGAGTGTCAGCGTCAGGTTCTTCCTCACTTTCCATTCGTCCTGGAAATATGCGCCGATGTTGTGGGTCCGGATGTTCGACGGAGCCTTCGGGAACTGCAGGAACTCATCCGGCAATCCCATCAGGAAATCGGCACGGTCATTCTGGGAGAAACTTCCGCCGCCGTTGCCGTAGAAGAAAAACTCGCCATTAATGTAGAAATCGTAGATCGTGTTGTCCTGGTAAGGAGTGTAGTTGAATCCGGCTTTAAAACTGTGGCGGCCCTTAGTCCAAATGAAGTTGTCGCTCCAGATGTACGTGTTATCGATGAGCCCGGTGGGCCCTTGCGGGCTGAAGCCCGCACTCATGCCGCTGTTGAATCCAAGAAGTGGCGGGCCGGTCGGCTCGTCGGGAGTGATGCCGATCCCCAAGTCCTTGGCCTTCGGAAGTTCAACTCCCGGAACCGACTGGATGCCGCGGTTGCGTTGCGCCGTGAACCGGAATTCATTCACGGTCCGAGGAGAGATCGTTTTTGTGTAAGTGATGCTCCCGAAATAGTGATTCACAAAGCCATCGTTCGGATAGCCCGGGATATTGGCAAACTGAAATGG
>QHXU01000008.1:0-11770 GCA_003223065.1 Acidobacteriota bacterium
CCACGTTGCGCTCAAACATAACCGTCGGCTCGGTGGTGATGGGCTTGCCCCCCGAGCCGACGGTTATGTTTGAGCGCAACGTGGCGTTTGATACTAAGCCCGCCTTCCGAGGCAAGATTCTGGCAAGTTACCCCAAGGACCGAAGCCCGCTGCGCAGCGGTTATCTGCTCGGAGCAGATAAAATCGAAGGCAAGGCTGCGGCGCTCGACGTCAACTACGGAAGCGGTCATATCATCCTGATCGGCTTCCGGGCGCAGTGGCGAGGACAATCGCACAGCACGTACAAGTTCCTTTTCAACGCGCTGTACTACAACCCATCGATGGCTCCCGAAACGCCATCTGCTGGGGGCGGCGGGGGCCGCGGCGGCGGAGGAGGCGCGAATCCGCAACAGGCCGCGTGGAAGACGCAAGCCGAGGCGCTGAAGACCGAACTGACCGCTTTGCTCGATCTGAATAAGGCCTACTTCACCGCGCGGGGGCCAAACGCCGCGGAGCAAGGCAAGAAGCTCGAAGCCGCCCTGGATGCCTTCCAGCGCGACCGGATTCCGTTGCTCGACGACCTGCGCGCCCAGGTCGAGGACGCGGCCGCCGCGCGGCGTTACGCGACATATTCTACGCAAATGAGGAAGTTCGCTGTAGACTTGCGCACGAAAGACTTTAGTGCTGCCAGATTGCAGGATCTGCTGGAGCAGTACGGCCTGGCGGTGGTGCCGTGAGGTATTCGATCCTGTTGACTTTCGCCCTGGCCGCGCTCGCCGAGGTCCCGCCGCCCGAATCCGTGCTCGGCCACAAGCCCGGCGACGATTTCTACCTGGCTACTTACGACGACGCTCTCGGCTATTTCCGCAAACTAGCCGCGTCAAGCAATCGGATCAAATTGGCGCAGGTCGGCAAGACGACTCAAGGCCGGGACTGGTACATCGCGTTCATCTCATCGCCGGAGAACCTCGCGCAGTTCGACCACTACAAGGACGTCTCGCGGCGTCTCGCCGTCGCCCGCGGCATCAGTGAAGCGCAAGCGCGGGCGCTGGCCCGCGAGACTAAACCGATCATCCACATCGACGGGGGCCTGCATGCGACCGAGGTCGCGAACGCGCAGCACACCATCCAGCTTGGCTATGACCTGGTAACACGCGAGGATGAGGAAACGAAAGCAGTTCGAGACAACTTGATCACCGAGCTGTGGTTCTCGATCAATCCGGACGGCCAGAACATCGTGGCCAACTGGTATCGCCAGAACCTCGGCACCCCCTTCGAGGTGAGCCCGCTTCCGGTGCTGTATCAAGAGTACGTCGGTCATGACAACAACCGGGACGGGTACATGCTGAATATGATCGAGTCGCAAGTAATCACCAGGGCGACACTCGACACGCAGCCGCTGGTGTTCTACACGCACCACCAGAGCGCGCCCTTTCCGGGGCGCATCTACCTGCCGCCGTTCGCCGACCCGATTTCCGGAAACATGCATCCGTTGATGCTGCGCTGGCTCAGCCTGATTGGAACATCGATCGCGCAGTATCTCGACCAACACGGAATGTCGGGTTCGATGCACGAGGAGACGTTCGACGTCTGGTATCCCGGTTATATCGATAACATCGGCAACTTCCGCCACACCATCTCGTTCTTCACGGAGACGGCGCTGTACCATTATGCGACGCCCCATTTTTACACCGTCGACGAGTTTCCTCAGACCAGGCAGGACATGCGCGCCGAGATGTTCTACTCGAGTCCCTGGCGCGGGGGATGGTGGCGCTTGTCGGACGCGTGCCGGTACATGCACAGCGCTTCGATGGCCGTGCTCGATATGGCGGCGAAATATCGCGAGCAGATGGTCTACAACAAATACCTGGCGGCGCGCGACACCATCGCGTACTTCGAGAAAGAGCCGCCATTCGCATACGTGATTCCGCGCGAGCAGCACGACGCGCCCACCGCGGCCGTCCTTGTGGAGAAGCTGATGCTGCAAGGTATCGAGGTGCACCAGTCCGCAAAGCCGGACGCCTGGGTGATCCTGATGAACCAGCCATTCTCCGGGATGGTGAAGGAATTGTTCGAGGTGCAGAATTATCCGGAGCTCCGCCAGCGCCCTTACGACGTCACAGGCTGGACGCTGCCTATGCAGATGGGTATCGAAGTGCACGCCATGACGACGCCGCTGACACCGGAGTTCCGTGCCGGACTCGAGCGGATCAGTTCCGTGAAGGGACTGGCAGCGCCGTTCTCGCGCAGCGCCAACGCGAGTTTTCGTGCAGTGAACGAGATTCTTGCCGGCAGGGGGACCGTCTCTTTCGCGGGCGACGAAATCGGTGTTTCAAACTTTGACAAGACGAAGCTCGAATCGATTCTCGCCGCGAATCGCTTGCGCGCGGTCACGGCGGCACAGACCGGCAAACCCGTAAGAGCGGCCAGGCTCGGCCTCTATAGGCCCTGGGTGGCGAGCATGGACGAGGGCTGGACGCGCTGGATCTTCGAACAGTTCGCATTCCCGTTCACCAGTCTCTACAACGCCGATATCATCGCCGGCCATCTCCGCGAATCTTACGACGTGATCGTGATTACGGACGCACAACCGCGCGCGATCATGGAGGGGCACCGGCCCGGAACGATTCCGGCGCGCTACGCCGGCGGCATCAGTGAGCAGGGCGCCGATGAGCTGCGCCAGTTCGTGAACGCCGGTGGCACGCTAATCGCCTTCAACAACGCTTCGCTTTTCGCCATCGAGCAGTTTAAGCTGCCGGTCGAAAACGCGCTCGCGGGATTGAGGCCCGACCAGTTCTTTTGCTCCGGCTGCTTGCTTACGGTGCACGTCGAAGATCCGAAGAATTCTTTGGTGGCCGGTCTGTCTTCGGACCCCGTGGTGATGTTCGAGCGCGGGCCTGCATTCGACACGAAGTCCGATTTCAAGGGCGCGGTCCTGGCGCGTTATCCGCGCGAGCGCTCGCCGCTCGCGAGCGGCTACCTGCTCCATCCCGAGCGCATCCAGGGCAAGGCCGCCGCGCTCGATGTGAACTATGGCAAGGGACGCGTGATCCTGTTGGGATTCCGGCCCCAGTGGCGAGGCCAGTCGCACGGAACGTATAAATTCTTTTTCAACGCGCTCTATCTGCAATAGAATCGTTCTTGGCTGCCGCTCAGCGTCTAGGAGCGCCGTAATGGTACCTTATCTTATTTGAATCGGAGGAAGCGATGACGTCTAAAGCGCCACACTCTGCCTTCTTGATTTTCCTTCTCCTAGCCAATCTATGTCGCATGTCTGCTTTGGGCCAGGAGCCACAAGCCAAACTGCGGATCGTCATTGTCGAGGGTGAAGGCGCCATCAACAATGTAAAGCAGCGGGTCAACCGCGAGCCCATCGTTCAGGTGGAGGACGAGAACCACAAGCCGATTGCCGGTGCGGCGGTCGTTTTTTTCCTTCCGAGCCAAGGGCCGAGCGGCGTTTTTTCCAACGGCACGAGATCGCTAACCGTGACGACGGATGCGAATGGACGAGCGGCGGCGACCGGGATTCGTCCGAACAGCCTTACCGGCAAACTTGAGATTCGCGTCACGGCTTCTTTTGCGGGCCAGACTGCCAGCGCCGTCATCACGCAAACCAACGTGGCCGGTGCGGCCGCCTCGACCGGGATGAGCATGACGGCGAAAGTGTTGCTCATCACCGGCATCGCAGGAGCCGCAGCCGCAGGAGGAATAGTCGCGGCGACGCGCGGTGGCGGCAGCACTCCGCCGGCGTCTTCTGGCATCGTCATTACGCCGGGAACGCCCACTGTCGGGAGTCCACGATGATTCGCTCGCTCATTGTGATTCTGTTTGCCTGCTGTGCGGCGTGGGGTCAAATCAACGCACCCTTGCTGGGCTACCTTCCGGATGGCGGCCGTATCCGCCCGGTCTACGGAATCGCGGGAGCATCCGCCGTGAGCGGCGCGATTGATCTGGGCCGCGAATTGACACAGATCGCCGTCTCGCCCCGCCAGGATTATGTGCTCGGCGCCGCGGCAGATACGGGCGAAGCGCTTTTGATCAGGCCCGGCCTGGGTGCCACCAACCTCGACGGAGTCGCGGCGGGAGCGGACCGCATCGTGATGAGCCCGCGCGGCGGCGCCGCTGCATTTTGGTTCTCCGCCACCGGCCATATACAGATCGTCGCCGGATTGCCTGGATCGCCTTCCATCCGTGAGATTGACGCCAGCTTTCTTCCCAATCCCGCGGCGCTCGCCGTGAGCGACGATGGCCAATGGCTCGCCGGAGCGTGGCCGGACGGCACGTACACCTTCGGTCCCGATGCACAGGTGAACCGCCTGCAGGTGGACAGCGGAGTCGTTTCGCTCGCGTTCTTCCACCAGCGCCCGGATCTGGTGCTGGCTACGCCAACGCGCGTGATTTCGATAGCCGATATCGGCGGCCAAGCCAACCCGAACGTGCTGTACGACAACTCCGATCAGCCGCTCAATCCTGTTGGCATTGCTCTTTCGTTCGACAACCGGCTTATCGTTGTTGCTGGTCGCGCGGGTCTGTTGCTCGCAATCGATCTCAATACAGGTGCCTCTGCGACGGTTGATTGCGGCTGCGCGCCGGAAGGGCTCTTCGGCCTTGGCGGTTCGGCATTCCGGTTGACCGGCCTGAACAACGGGGCGTTTAAGCTGTTCGATGCGGCGGCCGGAGCCGTATTGTTCTCGCCGCTTGCCGCGGACGCGCCGGGCCAGGCCGGAGGTCAGTTATGACCTCGCGCCGAGCCGCGGTTCTTGCGTTGCTCGTCACGGCTTCGTTGACTGTGCTGGCGCAAACGCAGGGGACGATCACGATCACAACCCCATCGCCGCTGCCGACCGGCTTTGTTGATCAGGTATACGCGCCGGTACAGTTGATGACCGACGCGCAAGGGCTTCTCGCATGGAGCACGAGCGGATTGCCGCCGGGCCTCATGTTGAATTCGAACTCCGGCATAATCTCAGGCACCCCGATTGAGAGCGGCTCATACGTTTTTGTGGTGAGCGTCAGAACGATACAAAGCGATTTCCCGGCATCCGGCTCGAAACAATTCACGTTAAACGTCGCGCTCGGGCCGCTGTCGATTGTCGAGACAAGTATTCCCATTGGAATCCAGAACGCCGCATACACCGCGACGCTTACAGCGAGCGGCGGGCTGCCGCCCTATCAATGGAGTTTCGCGACCACCGATTCGCAGGGGCTCGCGATCGACCCGAATACCGGAACCATCACCGGCACGCCGAAGAACAACGGTTCCTTCGTGCTTGCCGTTAAGGTGACCGACAGCATCGCCGAAACGTTCTCGCGCGGGTTCTCGTTTTTTGTAGCCACACCGCTCACTGTCTTGACCAGCTCGCTTCCGAATGGCGCAGCCGGCACGCCTTATTCGCAAACTTTGTCGGCTGGAGGCGGCCAGGCTCCATATACGTGGTCCATATCGACCGGCACCCTGCCGCCCGGACTGCAGGTCGACTCGTTCGGACGCATCACCGGGACGCCCACCACCAACGGCGTTTACCAGTTCACCGTGCAAGTGAGCGATGTCGGCAAACGCACGGCTACACAAGCATTGTCGATCACGATTGGCCCAGGCCTTACGATCACCACGTCCTCGCTGCCAGGCGGCGCGGCCGGCGTGGCATATTCGCAAACGCTCGCTGCCAGCGGCGGCCAGCCGCCCTATGTTTGGGCTTTGGCGTCCGGAGCCTTGCCCGCGGGCCTGCAACTGGATGCTTCGAGCGGAACGATCAGCGGAACGCCGGCAGCAGCGGGCACATTCCCGTTCACGGTGAGCGCAACGGATGCTGCAAAACAGACCGCGCAGAAGCCGCTCACGATCGTGGTGACGGATGCACTCACCATTACAACCGGGAATCTTAGCGCGACTGTTGGCGTTAGTTTCTCGCAGACGCTCGCGGCGACCGGCGGAACCCCTCCCTATACATGGTCGGTCACCGCGGGAAGCTTGCCTGCCGGGCTGAGCCTTGACGCATCCAGCGGCACAATCAGCGGTACGCCTACGGCAGGCGGCTCGACCAACGTCACGATCACGGTCAGCGACGCGCGCGGGCTGACCGCACCCAAAACGCTCGCCATTGCGGTGAATCTGCCATCGGTTCCGACAGTGACGATCGGAGGTGTGCCCGACACATCAGGGCCGCGCCAGCAACCGCAGGTGACGATCTCGCTCAGCGGCGCCTATCCGGTGGACGTTAGCGGTACGATCACGCTCACCTTTGCGTCGTCGGTTGGCGGCGACGACCAGATGATTCAGTTCTCGAACGGCAGCCGCACGCTCAACTTCACGGTACCCGCGGGGTCCACGCAGGGCGTTTTCAGCGGGGTTTCGAGCGCATCCGTTCTCACCGGAACCGTGGCTGGAAGCATCACGCTGACGGTGAGCCTGAGCGCAGGCGGCGCGAACATCACGCCGAACCCGCCGCCAACGAAGACAATCGTGACGTCGCCCACCGTGCCGTTCATCCAAACAGTCAGCCTCGTACCGGGAACCGGCGGCTTCACTGTCGTCGTGACCGGATTTTCGTCGACGCGGGAAGTGATAAGCGGGTTGTTCCACTTCGCGCCCGCCACGAACGCTACGCTGACGCAGAGCGATATCACGGTACAGCTCGGCTCGGCGTTCACCACCTGGTATCAGAACTCTGCTTCGAACGCATTCGGCAGCCTCTTTACGCTCACGATCCCATTCACGGTTTCCGGCAGTGCGACATCAGTCGTGTCCGTGACGGTAACGCTGACCAATACGAGGGGAAACTCGAACCCGGTAAGCCCGCAGTAGGTCTAGTGTTCGAAAAAGCTGATCGCGTTGTCGCCCTGTTTGAGCTCACGGACGCGGCGCATCGCGCCATAGGAGTCCGCCAATTTGAAGCGCGCGGCATGCTGTACGATCACCAGCGGCGGCGGATTCTCTCCCAGAATCAAAAGCGACCGGTCATATTCAGGCTCCAAGCGGTACGGCGGATCGAGGAAGACGATGTCAGCCTCAAGTTGAGCCAGAATCGCGGCCGCGCGACCGTGACGCACCTGCGCCCGGCGTTCCAGGCCGAGTGTCCGCAGGTTCTCTCGGATCACATTCACCGCGGCCCGGCTCTGCTCGATGAAGAGCGCGCGCAAAGCGCCGCGGCTCAGGGCTTCGATACCGACGGCGCCGGTTCCGGCATACACATCGGCGAAAATCGTGCCCTCGATGCGCGGCGCCAGGATATTGAACAGCGCCTCACGAAGGCGGTCCGGCGTCGGACGCACGTCGAGGCCCGGCAGGTTCTTGAGGATTCGGCTGCGGAATTCTCCTCCGATCACGCGCATCGCAAGGTAAAGCTTACCCCACCTGCACGAGACCGTAGCGCCGCTGCCAGTGATCGCGAATGAATGCGACAGCGCGCCGCAGGTCGTCTCCCGTGGGCGGATTCGCGACGAACGCCGCCGCCTGATTGCGGGCGAGTTCCAGAATGTCCGCGTCCCTGAGAATATTGCCGATCTGCAGCGCCGGAAGGCCCGATTGGCGCGTGCCGAAGAACTCGCCCGGCCCGCGCAGCTTCATGTCCATTTCGGCGATGTAGAAGCCGTCGTTGGATTCAACCAGGGTCCGGATGCGCTCGCGCGCTGTTTCGTTCAGTTTGCCCGTCACCAGGATGCAGTAGCTCTGGTCGCGGCCTCTTCCAACACGCCCGCGAAGCTGATGTAACTGGGCGAGGCCGAACCGCTCCGCCTGCTCGATCACCATCACCGTCGCGTTCGGAACGTCTACGCCCACCTCGATTACGGTGGTGGAAACCAGGATTTTCGTTTCGCCACGCTGGAACTTCTCCATCGCTGCTTCTTTTTCGTCAGTCGAGAGCCGCCCGTGCAACAGCCCCACAGGTATGTCAGGGAACACCACTTGGGAAAGATGACCGTGCATTTTCTCGGCGGCCTTCATCGCCTGGGTCTCCGATTCCTCGATTACCGGATACACGACGTAGGCCTGGCGCCCGAGATCGACCTGTTTCTTGAGAAAGCTATAGACCTGCTCGACTCTGTCCTGCGGTACGTGTTTGGTGACAATCGGCTTGCGTCCGGGAGGCATCTCGTCGATGACGCTGACGTCGAGGTCGCCGTATATAGTCAACGCAAGCGTGCGTGGAATCGGCGTCGCGGTCATCACCAGCACATCGGGATGGCTGCCTTTCTCCATCAATGCCTGGCGCTGCTCTACGCCAAAGCGATGCTGTTCGTCAACAATCGCGAGGCCGAGCTTCGAGAACTCAACGTCGGCTTCGAGCAGCGCATGCGTGCCCACCACCACCTGAGCCAGCCCGCCCGCCACTAGCCTCTTGAGCTGCGTCTTCTCGCGCGGCGTGTTCGACCCGGTTAGCAGAATCGTCACGTACCCCAGCTTCTGAAACAGCTTCTTGAAATAGAAGAAATGCTGCGCGGCGAGGATTTCAGTCGGCGCCAGCACGGCCACCTGGTGACCGTTCTCAATTGCGATGATCGCCGCTTCCGCCGCCACCAGCGTCTTTCCGCTGCCGACGTCGCCCTGCAGCAGGCGGTACATCGGATGAGGCGCGGACATATCGTGCGCGATCTCGGCAAGGACGCGCTTCTGCGCGCCGGTGGGCTTGAATGGCAGCATCTGCTTGATGCGTTCCCGCACACGATCCGTAAGCGCGAAAGCGATGCCCGGATACAGCCGCGCCTTGGCGCGCTTCAATTCGAGGCCGCACTCGAGCCAGAAAAATTCTTCGAAAATCAGGCGGAACTGGGCTGGGGAACGAAATGCGTTAAGCAGACGCAAATCCGATTCCGGCGGCGGAAAGTGTAGGGCGCGGATAGCGCTCCATCTGTCTGGCAACTTTAATTGCTGTAGAACATGCGCCGGCAGCGGATCGGGGAGCGGCGCAATGCTCTCCAGGATCCGATGGAGCAGGACGCGGAAAACGCGCGTAGTGATTTTACCGGCGGCTTCGTAAATCGGCACGACGCGGCCCGTGTGCAGCGACGCGTCACCGTCTTCGTCGCCCGCAAGAATTTCGAATTCAGGATGCATCATCGCCAGCTGACCCGAGTACGAGTCGAACTCCACTTTCCCGAACAGCGCGACCTTCTGGCCCGGCGCAAACACGTCGGCAAGATACGCTCCGTGAAACCATTTGCCCACCAGCGTTCCACGCGAGGAGTCGGTGAAGGTTGCCTGAAACATCCCCAGATTGCGCCGATGGAAACCCGCCATCTTGGTGGACCGCACCTCTGCCATCACTGTGGCCATTTCGCCTGGGGCGAGCTGGCGGATTGATTTGACGTTGCTGCGATCCTCGTATCGGAACGGCGCGTAGGTGAGGACGTCCTCGACCGCCTTGAGGCCCTTGGCTTCGAGCATCGCAGCGCGCGCGGGCCCGACGCCTTTCACGTACATGAGTGGGGTCGAGAGGTCCAACGGCTGCTCTTAGTGTACAATGCCGGTCATCATGCTCCTCCTTTCGAGCTTTCTTGTGTTTGCTCTGGCAGCGGCTGCCGCCGATCTCAGGCTTGGCATCGTCGGCACTGATACGAGCCACGCGACGGAATTCACCAAACTGCTGAACGGCGGGGTTGTGCAAGGAGCGCGTGTAGTTGCGGCATACAAGGGCGGCAGCCCCGATGTCGAATCCAGCCGGACGCGCGTCGACAGATTCGCCCAGGAGTTGCAGCAGAAGTGGAGCGTTGAATTCGTGCCCGACATCCCGTCGCTATGCGCGAAAGTGGACGCGATTCTGATCGAGAGCGTGGATGGGCGCACGCACCTGGCGCAGGCGCGCGCAGTGATCGCCGCCAAGAGGCCGATGTTCATTGATAAGCCGCTGGCCTCTACGCTCGATGACGCGCGCGAGATCGCGCGGCTTGCAAAGGCCGCCGGCGTGCCGTGGTTCAGCTCGTCGAGTCTCCGCTGGAGCGAGATTACGGAGAAGCTTGGCGGCCCCGGCATTCTCGGCGCGACGGCCTGGGGGCCCGGACCATTCGAAGAACACCACCAGCTCGAGCTCTCCTGGTACGCAATTCATCCGATCGAGCTGCTTTTCACGCTTATGGGGACCGGCTGCGAAGAGGTCACGCGCGTGGCCGGAGCGGATGCGGACGAGATCACTTGCCGCTGGCGCGACGGCCGCGTTGGAAGCGTACGGGCGCTGCGGCCCTATGGCCCGTACGGCGCAGTCGTCTTCCGCAAAGACGGCGCGGTGATGAGCCCGTCCAAACCGCGCACCGGCTACGAGCCGCTGGTGCGTGAGATCATCGAGTTTTTCAAGACCGGCCATCCGCCGGTATCGAACGAAGAAACCCTCGAGATCTTCGCCTTTATGGATGCCGCGCAGCGCAGCAAGGAAGCAGGTGGCAAACCGATGCGTCTGCGGTAGTGCCGTGTTCGATCCGATATGATGCAGATGGGACCATGGCACAGAGAGTCATCGCCATCTTCATCCTGTTCTGTTCCTTCTTATGCGCCGCGCAATCATCCGACAGCGGAGAGCGGAAACCACTTCGGCTCGCGATCGTGGGGGCTCGTTCACAGCCATGTGGATGGATTCTTCCGGTCGTTGAAGAATCGCAACGACGTTGATCTTGTCGGCGTCTTTGATCCGGATCCAGCGCTCTGTCACAAATATGGGCAGCGCTACGCCCTCCCCGGCGCCGTGTTCTTTACTGAACTTGTGGTCATGCTGGACCGCACCAAGCCCGAAGCAGTGGCCACATTCACGAGTACGTTCGACCACCCGGCGGTAGTGGAGGCATGCGCTCAGCGCAAGATCCACGTGATGATGGAGAAGCCGCTTGCCGTCAGCATGGAACACGCCCGGGCCATCCAGCGAGACGCCGGCCGCGGCGGCATTCATGTAATCGTCAATTACGAGACCACCTGGTATCGGAGTCACGGCGCCATGTGGGACCTCATCAAGGAGCAGCGGGCCGCGGGCGATATTCGCAAGATGGTCGCCATGGATGGCCACCAAGGGCCGAAGGAGATCGGAGTGCCGGCGGAGTTTTTCGGCTGGCTGACGGATCCGGTCAAGAATGGCGCCGGCGCGCTCTTCGATTTCGGGTGCTACGGCGCGAACCTCATGACGTGGCTGATGGAGAATGAGCGGCCCGACACAGTCACGGCAATCACGCAGCGTTTCAAACCGGAGATCTATCCACGCGTGGATGACGAAGCCACGGTGCTGCTCGAATATCCGAAGGCGCAGGGCATCATTCAGGCATCCTGGAACTGGCCGTTTAACCGGAAAGATTTCGAGGTCTATGCCCAGCGCGGACACGCGCTTGCATTTGGAGGAAACGTGCTCCGTGTGCGCCTGCCGGACCAGCGCGAAGAAGAAGTGCGCACGCCCGCCGAGCTGCCGCCTGACGATCGGGACTCGGTGTCCTATCTGACAGCAGTCGTTCGAGGGAGACGCAAGCCCTCCGGTCTGTCCTCGATCGAAAACAACATGATCGTGACGGAGATTCTGGAAGCTGCCCGCGAGTCCGCGCGCAGCGGCAAAACGATTGCAATCGCGGCCCATAAATAATGAGCGGAGAGCCGAACGTTTCCCGGCAAGTGCGCATGGTCAAGCGCCGGTTCCGGCGATTCTTCGACCGTCTCGGGCCGGGGTTGATTAGCGGCGCGGCGGACGACGATCCCTCCGGAATCTCCACTTATTCCGTCGCCGGCGCCTCCTTCGGCTACGCTACGCTTTGGACGGCGCTATTTTCGTTTCCGCTGATGACCGCTGTGCCGTTGATGTGCGCGCCCCTCGGCATGGTCACCGCG
>QHXU01000008.1:11850-25007 GCA_003223065.1 Acidobacteriota bacterium
GGAGCGCCTGTGCGCTTCTGGTGACAGCCAACACCGTCAATATCGGAGCAGATTTGGGCGGTATGGCTGAAGCAACGCAAATGATGACCGGTGTCAAGAAGCTGTTTTGGGTCCCTGTTTACGCGGGGCTAATGGCGTCGTTGCTTTTCTGGGCTTCTTACTACATGATCGCGCGAATTTTCAAGTGGCTCACGCTGGTCCTGCTCGCCTACGTGTTCGATGCTTTCTTAGCGAAGGGAGATTGGATGGCGGTGTTGCGATCCACCGTGGTACCTCATCTTGAATGGTCCGGAGAGTATTGGGCCACCCTGGTTGCACTTCTGGGAACAACGCTCTCGCCGTTCTTGTTCTTCTGGCAGGCGTCTTTGGAGGTCGAGGAGGAACGCAAAATCGGGCGCTTGAGCCTGGAAGAACGCGAAGGAGCCACAGACGCGGAGTTGCGCAAGTGCCGGATCGACGTGGTCACAGGAATGTTCGTTTCGAACCTAATCATGTATTTCATCATCCTGACGGCTGCCGCCACGCTGCACGTTCACGGACACACGAACATCAAAAGCGCCGAGGAGGCGGCCGGGGCGTTGCGCCCACTCGCCGGAAAGGGCGCCTACCTGCTTTTTTCGCTGGGCATGATCGGAGCCGGCATGCTGAGTGTGCCCGTCCTGGCCGGATCCAGCGCTTACGCCATCGCTGAAGCGGCGGCATGGCGTGGATCGCTTGCGGAGCGCCCCAGCATGGCGCGCGAATTTTATGCCGTCATCGGTCTCGGCTTGTTGGTGGGGCTCGCTCTCGACTATGGAGGTTTCAACGCGATCTCGATGCTGTTCTGGTCCGCGGTGCTGAACGGGGTTCTGGCGCCGCCGCTTATCGCCATTCTGGTGCTGCTCACCAGCAACCGAAGGATCATGGGAGCGCGGCGGAATCCTCCGTGGCTGGCCGCTCTCGGATGGATCACCGTAGTAGTGATGTCGCTTGCCAGCATCGCCATGTTTGCAACATGGAAGTGACGAGCGGGCTGTTAGAATATCGTTTTCATGGCCAAATTGCTCGAAGGAAAAACCGCGCTTATTCTCGGAGTCGCGAACAAATGGAGCCTTGCTTACGCCATCGCGCAGGCATTTCGCCGGGAGGGCGCCGGGCTCTTGCTTACCTATCAAGGCGAGCGCGTCAAGGAAACGGTCGAGGAGCTCGGAGCCGAGCTCGGAGCCGCACACGTTTTCGAGTGCGACGTCACCAAGGAAGACGATCTTGTACGGATCGCCGACACTCTCAAGTCCCAAGGCCGGCTGGACACGGTAGTGCACAGCATAGCTTTCGCCAATCGCGAGGACCTGAGCCGGCCGTTCGTCGATACGTCGCGCGAAGGCTATCTGCTCGCGCAGGAAGTGAGCGCGTATTCACTTGTGGCGGTGGCGCGCTCAACCGCGCCGCTTATGACCGGTGGCGGCGCGATCCTGACTCTGACCTATCTCGGCTCTTCGCGCGTGGTTCCGAACTATAACGTCATGGGCGCTGCGAAAGCTTCGCTCGAGGCCGCGGTGCGATACCTGGCGCACGACCTTGGGCCGAGCCGGATCCGCGTCAACGCGATCTCAGCCGGTCCGGTTAAGACCGCGTCCGCTCGCGGTATCAAGGACTTCTCGAAAGTGTTGGAAGCGGTAGCCGGGCACGCGCCGCTCCGGCGCAACGTGGAGCCGGCGGAAGTGGCCGATGCGGCCGTGTTCCTGGCCAGCGACCTTGGCCGCGGCGTTACCGGCGATGTGCTGTTCGTCGACGCCGGCTTCCATATCATGGGACTTTAGGAGCGTGGCCCGTCTCCACGGAGTTAGCGAAGCGGTTCACTAATTTTAGAAAGAATATCGGGCTTCGTTTCGTCCCGTTCCAGGTGCGGATACTTTTCACCGCCCTGGTAATCGATCCGGTGCACGCTGTAATATTCGCCGTTCTTCACCAGCAGCTCGATGGTCTGCGCATTCATTGCGGTATGCTGCACAGTCTCGCGCAAAACTGTCGGAGTAAACTGCCGGTTATTCACGGCGATCAGCTTAGCCGCTGGTGCGATGCCTGCCTTTTGAGCCAGGCGGCCATATGCAACGTCTTCAACCGTTCCGTCGTCCTTCACGATCAGCCCAAGTGAATAAGTAAGGTCGACGACTTTCCGCTCCGCTTCGGCCACTTTCCACAGTTCCGAACGCGTCGAGTCATAAATCAGTTTCCATCCGCCATTTAAGATGCCGCCGAGCGGCGCGTGCGGTTCTGTCGATTGCAAACGCGATTGCAGAAATGCGGACCAGTCATAAGGCTGCACCGAGTTTAACGCAGCGACCACATCTTCGAACGTGTATGGCTTTAGGGCGGGCCCGCCGCCTGGGCCTCCATGGAAATTTCGGCAGAAGTCGTTCAGCGACCTGGTTCCTTTGCTGAGCTGCCGGATCAGAACATCAGCCTCGAGCCAGATCAGTGTGCCTTCGTCGTAGTAGTCCACCCCGCGCCGCAACTCCGAGTAATCCTCTCGAGCCCCATACAGGATCTGTGCCGCGACCGCTGTGTCAGCCAGCGGGCGCCATCTTCGCCCTGACTGGTGGTCGAGCGCAGCAGCCACGGCAGCGAGCTTGTCGCGAAATTCCTGCGCTGTATAGAGACCGCTGCGAGGCACAAGAATTTCACCGAGGTACTGGGTTAGCCCTTCGTAGACCCATAGCAGGTCACCCTTCATCGGCTGACTGTAATCCGGGGTCGCCAGACCGGCCGGACGGCGATATTTGCCGTTCCATGAATGCACGAACTCATGAGGCAGCAGATCGGCCGTGAGTCTTCGCGGACCGTCGTCGATGACGCCGCGCTCGCCGATCCGGTCATCGCTGGACTCGTGATGTTCGAGCCCGAAACTCGCGACGTGATCGCTCAGCGTCAGCAGGAAGTGATAGCTGCGATAGTGCCGCGAGCCAAACAGCGCACCCGTCTCTTTGACCAGGTTCTTATAATGCTCAATCTCTTCGGGCGGCATTTCGATCGCTCGATCGCTGTCGCCGGCCAGGTGCAGGTAGTGGGCGGCGGAGCGGTCTTCGCCAAGTTCAATCGTGCGGTAATGTAAGCCGGTCGAAACTGGAGAATCGATCAAGGTAGTCAGCGACGTCGGCTGGAACTCGATTTCATTGCCGGACTCCCTGGCGATCGGCAGCGCCGTTCCGTAGCGCCAGTTGTTGGGCACGCGCAGGCTGGCTTTGTAGCGCAATTGGTCGGACGGCACACCTTGCGGATACAGCAGGAACTGATTCCAGTTCAATACGGCCAGTTGGGTAGTGACCGAGGAGCCGGAAGAGAATCCGGAGGAATCGGGGGGTGAGATGAAATCGAAGACGGCATCCACAGCGGTGCTTCCAGGCGGCACGCTGATATGAAACGCGTACATGTTTACCGAATCCCGCTTCCACGGAATGGCCTGGCCGTTTGCGCTGATCTTCAAACCAACCAGATCGCCGATGGGCCCGGTGGGAGCGTGTTCGCCGGGGATCCATTGCGGGTAAAGCAGCGTCATGGATCCGGGTTTCGCCGGGATCATCATTTTCACGTGCAACAACCGGCGCGGAGCGTCGGTCGCATCGAGCCGGATCTGAATCGTGTTATCTTGCGCCCGTGCGAAAACCGACACTAAGAGCGCGAGCATGGTAAAGAATCGCATGGATTATTTCAGCTCCCGATAGTAAAAAATCAGGTCGGTAGCCGGCGGCGGGACACCCAACTGTCTTAGCATCGCCATCACTTGGCCGCGATGGAGCGTGGCGTGGTTCACGACGTGGAGCAGGATTTGCCACAGCGGCGTTTGGAACGGCTTGCCTTCCGTGCTCGTGTAGGAGACCACTCGCTCGAGGTCCGCGTCGCTGAGCGAGTCTGCCCAATCCTCCCAGCGCTTTTGGACCTCCGACCACTTCTCTTCCAGCGAACCTTCGGGCGGCAGGCCGCTCCTGTAGACTTCGATCGCCGGATCGACCACGCGGCTGAACCAGATCCGGTCGGCGAAGTGTATGTGCCCGAGCGTATTCAGGATGCTCTTGTGGGAGACGCTCATGTCGCGCGAGAGGTCTTCATCGGTAAGCGCCAGCGCTACCTGCAACAGCCTCCGCGAGGCCCAGCCGGAGTAGCGGATGTGCGTGCGAACGTCCGCGGCTGTCATCGTATCAACCACATCTTGATAGTCCGCGACACAAGGTCCGACGCGTCTTGCTGCACGAAGTGACCAGCGCCGGGAATCGTAACCAGCGTGAGGTCCTTATCGAGCCAATCCCAGGTGTTGTTCAGGGCTCCGGAAAGCAGCGCTGTGTCGCCGAGGCCGTGTATCATAAGCACCGGCATTTGCGCCTTCACCACGGGCGAGGTGTCTTCCGTGTACGGTTCGCGCGGGTAATTGCGCTTGTAGTAGTTGAGCATCGCTTCGAAATCGGAGCGCTTGAACGCCTCGACGTATTTGGCTTTCGCAGCGGGATCCTTCACCCAGAAGGCTAGCTGCTCGGCGGAAAGCTTGGAGGCCGCATCCGGTTGCTGGAAGTTACGCGCGTACTGGCTGTTTTTCTGCTGCTGCGGATTGTGCGCCAGTTCCCGCATCAGGCCGCGCGGATGCGGCAGATTCAGGATGATCAGCCGGTCTGTCATCTGCGGGATGTTCAATGCGAATTGCCAGGCGACCAGGCCACCCCAGTCGTGCCCCACGACAATCGCCTTATCGCGTCCCAATGACTTGATCACCGCGGCCACGTCGCCCACCAGCAGCCGCACGTCGTAATTCTCCACGCCCGAGGGCTTGTCGCTCAGGTTGTAACCGCGCTGGTCGATGGCGACGCACTGGAAACTGTCCGAAAGCGCCTCCATCTGGTTGCGCCACGTGTACCAGAAGTCAGGGAAGCCGTGAATCATCACCACCAGCGGGCCCTTTCCCAAGCTTGCGTAATGAATCTTCACTCCGTTCGAATCGGCATAGCCGTGCGTGACGCGAGCCTCGAGATCGGACGCGTGGGAGGCGCCTGCCACCAATAGCGCCAACAAGATTGATCGCATAGAGACAGTATAGTCGCGCTTGCTACATTGGATTGCATGTACACGGATACTGCCGCGGTCCGCAAGGGCGAAGAGCTCGATGCCGGCGCGCTCTGCCAGTATCTGTGTGGAAAAATCGAGGGAGCCGGGCGGGGCATCGAGGTCGAGCAATTTCCTGGCGGTCATTCGAACCTGACGTACCTGTTGCGCATCGGCGGGTGCGAATACGTACTCCGCCGGGCCCCGCTCGGACCAGTCGCTCCAAAGGCTCACGACATGGTTCGTGAGGCGCGCGTCCTCGAGGCCGTTCATCCCCACTTTCCGCCGGCGCCGGAAGTTTACCTGGTGTGCGACGATCCTGGCGTGCTCGGCTCGCCATTCTTTCTGATGGAGCGCCGGCGAGGCATCGTACTCCGTGAACAGGTACCTCCTGAAGTCTCAGCGCACGAAAATTATGGGCGCCGCATCAGCCGCGCGTTTGTCGATTGCATGGTGGAGCTGCACGCGGTCGACGTCGAGAGGCACGGCTTGATTTCACTGGGCAGGCCGGAAGGATTTCTCCAGCGCCAGGTGAAAGGATGGTCCGAGCGGTGGGAACGCGCCCGGACCGAGCCGAATCAAGAAATGGACCGTGTCATGGCGTGGCTTGCCGCGACCATTCCACACTCCGGCAAACCGACTCTCGTGCACAACGACTTCAAGCTTGACAATGTGATGCTCGATAGAACGTCGCCCGATCGGATCGAAGCGGTGCTCGATTGGGAAATGACCACGGTTGGCGATCCCCTGTGCGATCTGGGCCTGACGCTGTGCTACTGGAGCTCGACACTGGTGCCGGGAACCACGCTCCAGGCGGTGACGACAGGCCCGGGCTGGTACACCCGAGGCGAGTTCGTCGAGCATTACGCCCGGGCGACGGGACGCGATTTGTCCGCGCTTGCGTGGCACGAAGTGCTGGGCGTCTTCAAACTAGCCGTCATTCTGCAGCAGATCTATTTCCGCTTCTGGCGCGGCCAGACTTCCGACCAGCGCTTTCGCCACTTCGACCAGCGCGTGAAAAACCTGACGGAGTTGGCCGCGGAGATGATGGCGAGGACGGGTTAAGTCGGGACTGCCGGCCCCGCACAAGCGATAAGATGGACCACGCTATGAACTTCGACTATTCCGATAAGGTGAAGAGTCTCCAAAAACAACTCACCGCGTTCATGGATGATCACATCTATCCCAACGAGAGCACGTATTACCAGCAGATCGCGGAAAACCGTTGGCGGCCCGTGCCTATCATCGAGGAGCTTAAACCGAAAGCGCGCGCCGCGGGCCTGTGGAATCTCTTTCTGCCGGATCGCGAGTACGGCGCGGGCCTGACGAATCTTGAATACGCGCCGCTCTGCGAAATTATGGGACGTTCGCCAATGGCCCCGGAGGTGTTTAATTGTTCCGCGCCCGATACCGGAAACATGGAAGTCTTGGCGCGCTACGGCACGCCGGCGCAGCAGGAGCGTTGGCTCAAGCCGCTGCTCGAAGGCAAGATTCGCTCCTGCTTCAGCATGACGGAGAAAGATGTGGCCTCCTCTGACGCCACCAACATCCAGGCCGGCATCGTGCGCGATGGCGATCATTATGTGATCAACGGCAGGAAATGGTGGTCGTCCGGAGCGGGCGACCCGCGCTGCAAGGTCTCAATCTTTATGGGCAAGACAGACCCGGCCGCGCCTAAGCACAAACAACAGTCGATGATTCTGGTTCCACTCGATACGCCCGGCATCAAGATCGAGCGCATGCTGACCGTCTTCGGCTACGACCACGCGCCGCACGGGCATGCCGAGATGACGTTCACTAACGTGCGCGTGCCGGTGACGAACATCCTGCTAGGCGAGGGCAGGGGATTCGAGATAGCGCAGGGCCGGCTGGGGCCGGGACGCATCCTTCACTGCATGCGTCTGATCGGCCACGCGGAGCGTGCCCTTGAGGCGATGTGCCGCAGGGTGCGTAGCCGCGTTGCGTTCGGACGACCGATCGCGGAGATGGGGACGATTCGCGCGGACATCGCGCATTCGCGTATGGAAATCGAACAGGCGCGGCTTCTGGTGCTCAAAGCCGCGCACATGATGGACACCGTAGGCAACAAGGTGGCGCGCGCAGAGATTGCCATGATCAAAGTCGTGGCGCCGAACATGGCGCTCCGTGTGATCGATCGTGCGATTCAAGCGCACGGCGGCGGAGGTGTCTGCCAGGAGTTCGAGCTGGCCGCGATGTGGGCCAATGCCCGCAGCTTGCGGCTGGCCGACGGCCCGGATGAGGTTCACGCAGAGGCGGTGGCCAAGCTCGAGCTTGAACGCGCTGGAGCCCGGTCCGCGACGCGATGAGCACCCTTACCGTTGTGCGTCATGCGCAGGGACGCACCTTTCAGGACGAGCCGGACCGGCTGTCGGACACCGGCGAGATGCAGGCGCGCGCGCTCGGCGATTACTGGGAGAAGCGTGGGATCAAGTTCGACGAAGCCTGGAGCGGGTCGCTCCAGCGGCATCGTCAAACCGCGGGGCTGGCGTTACACCAGCCTTTCGAGATTTCCGAGGATTGGAATGAGTACGACGCAGTCGGCATCCTGCGCCATGGCCCGCCTGCCTCGTCATTTCCCGATAACCGCGCGTTCCAGAAAATGTTCGAACCCGCGATGCTGAACTGGCTCGAAGGCTCAGTGGACGGCGCCGAGCCGTGGCCTGTGTTCCGCGATCGTGTCCTCCGCGGACTCCGGCGCATCCAGGACGGGCCTCCGGGCCGCCGCGTCGTGGTTTTCACGTCAGGTGGGCCGATCGGCGTCCTGGTTCAGACCGCTCTGAACGCGCCGGACCAGAGTTTTCTTGAAGTGAACTGGCGCGTGCGTAACTGCTCTTTGACCGAGTTTGTCTTTAGCAAAGGGCGATTGTCGCTCGATTCTTTTAACGCGCTCCCGCACCTGTCGAGCCCGTCGCTGCAGACGTTCCGTTAGGCAATACGTTGACCTTCAGATGAGAGCCGGCGCCGCGTGAATGGTAAACGCGCTCAGTGGCCTTCTGGAAATCCGAGGTTTTCGCCGCGTAGATGTTGTCCACGAACTTCTGCGGATTCCGGTCCACAAGCGGGAACCAGGAGCTCTGCACCTGCACCATGATCCGATGACCTGGGCGGAACGTGTGGTAGATGTCCGGCATCACATACTCGATCTTGTCCATCTTGCCGGGCGTGAACGGCTCCGGTCTTTCGTAGCTTTTGCGAAAGCGTCCGCGCATAAGTTCGCCCCGCACCAGTTGCTGATAGCCACCCATCCGGATCTCCGCCGGATTGGGTTTGTTATCCGGATAATCATCCGGATAAACATCAATGAGCTTCACGACGAAATCCGAGTCCGTGGCCGTAGTAGAAACGAAGAGGCTGGAAGTCACCGGACCTGCGAAGGTCACGTCGGAAGTGAGCGGAGCGGTCTGGTAGACCAGCACGTCCGTGCGCGTCGAGGCGAAGCGCTGGTCTTCGGTCATGTGCTCGCGTGTCATCCCCGGGGCCTGGAGATTGATGTATGGCACCGGCTTGTCCGGGTCGCTGATGTATTCATCGAAGCCGGTGTCATCGGCGGGAGGATCGAACGACAGCCCTCCGTTGGCATGGAAATATATCGACGCCGGGCGCGCTTCCTTCGGCGGCCACGCGTCGTGCTTGTGCCAGACGTTCCTGCCGGTTTCGAAAACGTATGCCTCCGGCAGATTGGGCGTTCCTTTGTCTTTCAGATAGTAATTGAAGTACGGGAATTCGATGTTCTCGCGGTAGAATTCGGCGGTTTTCGATCCGAAATGCACATTACCCAGAAACTCGCCGTCACTGCGCGACCAGCCGCCATGGAACCAGGGACCCATTACCAGAATGTTGTTGGCTCCCGGGCTCTGCGTCTCAATCGACTTGTACACATTCAGAGCGCCGAAAAGGTCCTCGGCGTCGAACCAGCCGCCGACAGTCATGATCGCCGGCGGGATGTTTTTCAGATGCGGGCGCAGGTTCCGCGCTTGCCAGAACTCGTCGTAGTTCGGATGCTTCGTCATTTCGTTCCAGAACGCGACATCGTTCTTGTAGTATTTTTCGTTAATGTTCGCCAGCGGCCCGATGCGCAGGAAGAAGGTGTAAGCGTCCACCCAGTTCGGATCCTCGGAATTGCGAGGCGCAGTCGGGATTGCCGGCGCCGGACGCGGTCGCCCAAAGCCGTTGAAGAAGCGGTACGCGTGCGGCAGGTAGAGCGCGCCGTTGTGATGGAAATCGTCGCCGATGAACCAGTCCGAAATCGGCGCCTGCGGGGAGGCGCATTTGAGCGCCGGATGCGCGTCGATCACGCCCGCCGCGGTATAAAAGCCCGGATACGAAATGCCCCACATGCCCACGCGGCCGTTATTGTTCCGAATGTTCTTCACCAGCCAGTCAATCGTGTCGTGGGTGTCGGATGACTCATCCACATCTTGGGGTCCTCGCTTCACGTCGAGGTGCGGTGTCATATCTCGGAACTCACCCTCGCTCATATTGCGCCCGCGGACGTCCTGGTAGACGAAAAATGAATTTCTCTTTCGCGAATTTTTCGTTGGGTCCGAGAGCAGCGCGGTAATTGTCGATGCCGTACGGAGCCACGCTGTACGGTGTTCGATCGAGCATGATCGGCCAGCGCTCGGAATCGTCCTTTGGAACGTATACCGAGGTAAAGAGCTTCTTGCCGTCGCGCATCGGGATTTGAAACTCGTACTTTGTGTAATTGGCCTTGACGAACTCGACGCCTTGCGCGGCCGCGACGCGCACGGCCAGGGTGAAAGCGATGGCAGCGGAGCCGAGAGTTTTCATAGGTCTACAGCGTACACCAGTAGCACAACCGGCGCTACTTGTTCCTTGACTCGCCGAACGATCTTGTGATGGACTGAGCCGCATGGAGCGATCAAGTTAATGTATCGCTTCAAAAAGGCTGAGGCCGAAGCGGAATTCGAGCAGATTTTCCGGCTGAATCACGCCGTGTTCGCGCGCGAACTCCGCCAGTACGCGGCCGATTCATCGGCCCGGCTGGTCGACAAGTTCCATGATAAGAACCTGTACGTAATCGCTGTCTCCGATGAAGAAGTGGTCGGAATGATCGCGGCTCACGACCGGCCGCCGTTTTCCATCGTGGACCGGCTGCCCGATCCGGGCGTGCTAGAACAATTCGGACGGCTCATCGAGGTCCGGCTACTGGCGATCGATCCGGCGCATCGCAGCGGGATGGTGCTGGCCGGTCTATTCCTTACGTTGTACCAACATGTGCGCAAGTACGATGCCGTCGCCATTTCCGGGCGCGTGGAAGAGTGTCCGATGTATCACCGGCTCGGATTCCATGACCTCGGTCCGCCCGTGCGCAGCGGCCAGGCCGAGTTCGTACCGATGGCGCTGCGAGTGGCGGATCTTGCGCGGCGCGAGCCGCGTTGGCGGCGGAGGCTGGAGAGCGTGCGCGGACCAATGCCGTGAGTCCGGCGGGCGGATCTCCCCACTCACATTGGCTGCGTGGCTGTATAGGTGAATTCCTTGCTGCGGCTGATCCATACGCGCAGCACTGAAAAGAGCTGCTCGAGGTCCACCGGTTTCGTGATGTAGTCCGATGCGCCGGCTTCGATGCACTTGGCGCGATCTCCCTTCATCGCCTTCGCTGTCAGCGCGATGATCGGAAGCGACCGGAACTCGGGCTCCTGGCGGATCGCCTGCATTGTTTCGTACCCATCCATTTCCGGCATCATGATGTCCATGAGCACAACATCGATATCCGTCGTCTTTTTGAGCAGTTCGATTCCGGCGCGGCCATTCTCGGCGTGCACAACCTGGAGATGATGGTCCTCGAGCAGGCTGGTCAGTGCGAAAATGTTGCGTACATCATCATCCACTACCAACACCTTCTTGCCGGCAAGCATGACGTCCATCTGTCGCAACTGCTCGAGAGTCCGGCGCTGGTCCCCTCTGAGCTCCACCTCGTTGCGGTGGAGCAAGAGAACCGATTCATCAAGTAGCCGTTCCAGCGAATGGACAACCCTGATGAGGCTGCTTCGCGCCAGCCGCGCGAGGTCCATTTCTTCTTCCGAACTGATCGTGCGATTGGTTACGAATACCGCCGGGGGCGCGCTGGGCCCGGTCAAGCCCTGAATCTCTTCGACGAGCTGCAGCGGGCCAATATCTTCGACATGACGGTGAATGACGATTCCGTCGAGATACTGCTGCTTCACTACCGCCAGGGCCTCGCCGCCGGTGCCGACGCTGACGATGTCCAGGTCCGCAGCGGCCACGGTCCGGAGCATGCTGTCCCGTTCCACCTCATCGGCGCACACCAGGAGCAACTTCTTCACTCGCTTATGAACGGACTGCTCGATCGTCTCGAAGGCCTCGACCAGGGATTCGTTCGTGACGGATTTTTCGAGATAGGTCATGGCGCCCAGCGCGAGTCCAAGCCGCCGGTTCTCGTCACCTGAAATGATGTGAACCGGAATGTGTCGCGTTGTTGGATCATGCTTCAGACGGTCAAGAATCGTCCAACCGGCCATGTCCGGAAGATTGATGTCCAGGGTGATGGCGCCCGGCTTGAACTCCCTGGCCAGGGACATTGCGCTGCTGCCTCGCAGCGCCACCAGCGCCTTCAGCCTGCGATCATGAGCAAGATCCACGAGAATGCGCGCGAACGTAATATCATCCTCCACGATCAGCAGGACCGAATCGCCCGGCTCGACGAGGTTGCGGTCGTCGTCGATAACCAGATCCTCAACCAATTCCTGGCCGGCCAGCGGTGACGGGAGAATGATATCGACGCTCGTCTCAGGAGCGGCTGCGGCCTGCTCCAGCATGACCGGAGTCGTTTTGAGCGCCTCGCTCTTAGGCGGCTGCGCGGGCGTGACGTAGGCTTGCGGAAGGTAAAGAGTGAACGTACTGCCAACTCCGGGTACGCTTTGTAACCGGATCTCGCCCCCCAGCAGCCGCGCCAGCTCGCGGCTGATCGAAAGCCCCAGGCCGGTGCCTCCGTATTTGCGGCTGGTAGTGCCGTCGGCCTGCTGGAACGCTTCGAAGATAATCCGCTGCTTGTCGGATTGAATGCCGATCCCCGTATCCGAAACGGAGAACCCAATCACGGACTTGGCGCGCGAAAGAATCGTGTGGTGTGGAGTCCAGCCCTCTGTAGCCTTGTCGATGGCCAGCCGGACTGAGCCCTGCTCCGTGAACTTGAGCGCGTTCGAAAGCAGGTTCTTTAGTACCTGCTGCAGGCGCTTGGCGTCGGTGTGTATGACCTCGGAAGCAAGCGAGCTGCCCAGCTCGATCGTGAACTCCAGGCCCTTGCCGTCGGCCACGTGCCGGAATGTCTTGGAGCAGTAGTCCTGCAGTTCGGTGAAGCGCACGCCTCCGACGTCGACATCCATCTTTCCCGATTCGATCTTGCTGAGATCGAGAATGTCGTTGATCAACGCAAGCAAGTCGGTTCCCGATGTGTGGATCGTCTCAGCGAACTTGACTTGCTTGGGAGTCAAGTTCTTGTCCGAGTTCTCGGAAAGCATTCTGGCCAGGATGAGAAGGTTGTTAAGCGGAGTTCGAAGCTCGTGACTCATGTTGGCCAGGAATTCGCTCTTGTATTTGGAGGTGAGCGCAAGCTGTTCCGCTTTCTCTTCGAGCGCTTTCTTGGCCTGCTCGACCTCGCGGTTCTTGGTTTCGACCTCGGTTTTTTGCTCGGCGAGCAGTTGCGCCTTCTCCTGGAGCTCGGCGTTGGTCTTCTGCAGTTGCAGCTGCTGGCTCTGCAGCTCTTCGGCCAGCGCCTGGCTTTGTTTCAAGAGCTGTTCCGTGCGCATGGTCGCGGCGATCGTGTTCAGCACAATGCCAATGGACTGCGTGAGCTGATCGAGGAACGCAAGGTGAACATCATTGAACTCGGCAAACGAGGCGAGCTCGATGGCGGCCTTGACGTCGCCTTCAAACAGCACCGGCAGCACCACAATGCTTAAGGGCGCGGAGCCGCCCAGGCTCGAGTTGATCCGGATATAATTGCCCGGCACATTCTTTACCAGGATGCGTTCCTTCTCCTTGGCGCATTGGCCGATCAATCCGTGACCGACCTTGAACTGCTTGGG
>QHXU01000008.1:25072-28456 GCA_003223065.1 Acidobacteriota bacterium
CATATCGCCGTCCACTCTATCGGCGATATAGAAGGTTCCATGCTGGGCTCCGACCAGCGGCGTCAGCTCGGAAAGCAGGAGCTGCGAGACCGTCAGCAGGTCGCGCTGCCCCTGCATCATGCCGGTGAACTTCGCGATGTTGGTCTTCAGCCAATCCTGCTCGTTGTTCTTGCGCGTGGTCGCGGCCAGGTTGACGATCATCTCGTTTATGTTGTCTTTCAACGCGGCGACTTCGCCCTGCGCCTGCACCGCGATGGAGCGCGTCAGGTCACCCTTCGTCACGGCCGTCGCCACTTCGGCGATTGCGCGGACCTGCGTGGTCAGGTTGGCAGCGAGCTGGTTGACGTTGTCCGTAAGGTCTCGCCAGATGCCGGCGGCGCCAGGAACGCGCGCCTGCCCGCCCAGCTTGCCTTCGATGCCGACTTCACGCGCCACGGTCGTCACCTGGTCCGCGAACGTCGCCAGCGTGTCGATCATTCCATTGATCGTGTCGGCCAGTTCCGCGATCTCGCCCTTGGTTTCGAGGATCAGCTTTCGTTTCAGGTCGCCGTTGGCCACCGCCGTGACCACCTTGGCGATGCCGCGCACCTGCGTCGTCAGGTTGGCGGCCATGAAGTTCACGTTGTCGGTCAGATCCTTCCAAGTTCCGGCGACGCCTTTGACTTCGGCCTGCCCTCCCAGCTTGCCGTCGGTGCCCACCTCGCGTGCCACGCGAGTCACCTCGCTGGCGAACGAATTGAGCTGGTCCACCATGGTGTTGATCGTGTTCTTCAGTTCAAGAATCTCGCCCTGAACGTCCACGGTGATCTTACGCGAGAGGTCGCCGTTGGCGACGGCGGTCGTTACCTGTGCGATGTTTCGAACCTGGGCTGTCAGGTTCCCTGCCATCGAGTTCACGCTATCGGTCAGGTCCTTCCATGTCCCGGCGACGCCGCGCACCTCCGCCTGGCCGCCGAGCTTGCCGTCGGTGCCTACTTCGCGAGCCACGCGCGTCACTTCCGAGGCGAACGAGCTGAGCTGGTCCACCATCGTGTTGATGGTATTCTTCAGCTCCAGAATCTCGCCGCGCACGTCGACGGTAATCTTGCGCGACAGGTCCCCGCGTGCCACCGCCGTCGTGACCTCAGCGATGTTGCGGACCTGGTTTGTGAGATTGCCCGCCATGAAGTTCACGTTGTCCGTCAGGTCCTTCCACGTACCCGCGACGCCGCGCACCTCCGCCTGGCCGCCCAGCTTGCCCTCCGTGCCTACTTCGCGAGCCACCCGCGTCACTTCCGAGGCGAACGAGCTGAGCTGGTCCACCATGGTGTTGATCGTGTTCTTCAGCTCCAGAATTTCGCCACGGGCATCCACCGTGATTTTCGTGGTCAGATCGCCCCGCGCCACCGCCGTGGTGACGCCGGCGATGTTGCGAACCTGGTTGGTCAGGTTGCTCGCCATGTAATTGACGCTGTCGGTCAGGTCCTTCCACGTTCCGGCGACGCCGCGCACATCGGCCTGGCCGCCCAGCTTGCCTTCGGTGCCGACTTCGCGAGCGACGCGCGTCACTTCGGAGGCGAATGCGTTGAGCTGGTCCACCATCGTGTTGATGGTATTCTTCAGCTCCAGAATTTCGCCACGAGCGTCCACCGCGATCTTGGTGGAAAGGTCGCCCTTGGCCACTGCGGTCGTCACCTGCGCGATATTTCGCACCTGCGACGTCAGGTTGCCGGCCATGAAATTTACGCTGTCCGTGAGGTCCTTCCAAACGCCGCCCACGCCTTTGACCTCGGCCTGGCCGCCCAGCTTGCCTTCGGTTCCCACTTCACGCGCCACGCGGGTCACTTCGCCGGCGAACGCGTTGAGCTGGTCCACCATCGTGTTGAGGGTGTTCTTCAGTTCGAGGATTTCGCCGCGAACCAGCACAGTGATCTTGCGCGACAAATCGCCTTTCGCGACGGCCGTCGTGACTTCGGCGATGTTGCGCATCTGGCTCGTGAGGTTGCTGGCCATCGAGTTTACGGAGTCCGTCAGGTCCTTCCAGGTGCCTGCGACGCCATGCACGTCGGCCTGTCCGCCCAGCTTGCCCTCGGTGCCGACTTCGCGCGCGACGCGCGTCACTTCCGATGCAAAC
The DNA here is from genome assembly GCA_003223065.1 of Acidobacteriota bacterium. Classification (GTDB taxonomy): domain Bacteria; phylum Acidobacteriota; class Terriglobia; order Bryobacterales; family Bryobacteraceae; genus Palsa-187. The sequence goes on from QHXU01000008.1 coordinate 27,186, forward strand.
GAACTGAGCTGGTCCACCATGGTATTGATCGTGTTCTTCAGCTCCAGAATCTCGCCGCGCACCTCTACGGTGATCTTGCGGGAGAGATCGCCGGTGGCCACCGCGGTGGTCACTTCCGCGATATTCCGGACCTGGTTGGTGAGATTGCTTGCCATGGAATTCACGGAATCCGTAAGGTCCTTCCAGGTGCCTGCCACGCCCTTCACCACCGCCTGGCCCCCGAGTTTGCCTTCAGTGCCGACTTCCCTGGCCACGCGAGTGACTTCGCTCGCAAACGCGTTGAGCTGATCGACCATGATGTTGATCGTGTTCTTCAGCTCGAGAATCTCGCCACGAACATCGACCGTGATCTTGCGCGACAAGTCGCCGTTCGCTACCGCCGTCGTCACCTCGGCGATATTCCGGACCTGAGCGGTCAGGTTGCCGGCCATCGAATTCACCGAATCCGTCAGATCTTTCCAGACGCCGCCCACCCCCTTCACCTGGGCCTGACCGCCGAGCTTGCCGTCGGTGCCCACCTCGCGCGCCACGCGTGTGACTTCGCTGGCGAAAGAGTTGAGCTGGTCCACCATGGTGTTGATCGTGTTCTTCAGCTCGAGAATTTCGCCACGGACGTCGACCGTGATCTTGCGCGACAAGTCGCCGTTCGCTACCGCCGTCGTCACCTGGCGATATTCCGGACCTGAGCGGTCAGGTTGCCGGCCATCGAATTCACCGAATCCGTCAGATCTTTCCAGACGCCGCCCACCCCCTTCACCTGGGCCTGACCGCCGAGCTTGCCGTCGGTGCCCACCTCGCGCGCCACGCGTGTGCGCGTGACCTCGCTGGCGAACGAGTTGAGCTGGTCCACCATCGTGTTGATCGTGTTCTTCAGCTCCAGAATTTCGCCTCGGGCGTCCACGGTGATCTTGGTGGAAAGGTCGCCCTTGGCCACGGCGGTCGTCACGCCGGCAATGTTGCGTACCTGGTTCGTAAGGTTTCCGGCCATCGAGTTCACGCCTTCGGTGAGATCGCGCCAGGTCCCCGCGACGCCTTCCACTTCCGCTTGCCCGCCGAGCTTGCCCTCAGTCCCAACTTCGCGCGCCACGCGCGTCACTTCCGATGCGAAGGAGCTGAGCTGGTCCACCATCGTGTTGATCGTGTTCTTGAGCTCCAGGATTTCGCCGCGTACGGGCACCGTGATCTTCCGGGTCAAGTCGCCCTTCGCGACCGCCGTGGTAACTTCGGCGATGTTGCGAACCTGCGCGGTAAGGTTTCCCGTCATGGAGTTG
>QHXU01000008.1:28533-29076 GCA_003223065.1 Acidobacteriota bacterium
TCGCTGGCGAACGAGTTGAGCTGGTCCACCATCGTGTTGATCGTGTTCTTCAACTGCAGAATCTCGCCGCGCGCATCCACGGTAATGCGTGTCGAAAGGTCGCCCTTGGCAACCGCAGTCGTCACCTCGGCAATGTTTCGAACCTGGTTGGTGAGATTGCCGGCCATGGAATTGACCGAATCCGTCAGGTCTTTCCAAACGCCGGCCACTCCTTTCACCTCGGCTTGGCCGCCCAGCCTGCCTTCGGTTCCGACTTCACGGGCGACACGTGTCACTTCAGCCGCGAACGAACTGAGCTGGTCCACCATCGTGTTGATCGTGTTCTTCAGTTCGAGGATCTCACCCCGCGCGTCCACGGTGATTCTGGTGGTCAGGTCGCCCTTCGCCACGGCCGTGGTAACGCCGGCGATGTTGCGAACCTGATTCGTCAGATTGCTCGCCATCGAGTTCACGCTTTCCGTAAGATCCTTCCAGGTGCCCGCAACGCCGGTCACCACAGCCTGGCCACCCAGTTTCCCCGCCGTTCCAACCTCTCTGGCGACA
>QHXU01000008.1:29187-29384 GCA_003223065.1 Acidobacteriota bacterium
ACATCGTTTGGGCCAGGTCGCCTTTGGCTACCGCGCCGATCACGCGCGCGACCTCGGTCGAAGGCTGGACGAGGTCGCTGATCAGGCTATTGACCGAGTCGACGCATTCAGCCCATCCTCCACTAGTGGATCCGATGGAGGCCCGTTGGTTGATCTTGCCGTCCTTGCCTACCGCCCTGCTGACCCGGTCCAGCTCG
>QHXU01000393.1 GCA_003223065.1 Acidobacteriota bacterium
GAGCAGTAGTCCGCCGCGCTTCAGCACGCGGGCCGCCTCACTCACGGCCTGTAAGCGGTCCTCAACGCGCGTCAGATGATAGAGGGGCCCGAGCATCAGCACGGCATCGCAAGATGCGTCTTCGAGCGGCAGGTTCGTGGCTGAAGCGTAATGCGCCGCCGCTTCGGGGAGCCGGGCGCGCACGCTGTCCAGCAACTTCCGCGACACGTCGACCAGCCGCAAGCGGCACCCGCGCCGGGCGAGCAGTTCCGAGTACAGGCCGCCCCCGACACCCACTTCGGCGACTGTGGAGCCGGCGGGCACGTAGCGCTCGATGTACCGGGACGTGGCAGCCAGCTCAAGTGGAAACTGATCGCGCAAACGCGTGACTTCCGCCTCGAAGATCACATCGTCGTAGTAGCGGCCGACTCTCGCGGCATCATCCTCGGGCATGCGAACGCCGCTCCCAGCCCGGCTTGAACAAGGGTAAGGAGTTCTCCTGCTGGTAGGGGTGGCGGGCGATCTCTTCGAGATTTAGATCGGTGCCGAGGCCCGGGCGCTGGGGCACCTCGATGTATCCATCCACAACTTCCACGGGATGGGTGACGATATTCTTTTCCCACGGTTCGTTGAATTCGTCGAAGATTTCATGGATGAAGAAATTCGGAAGCGTGGCATTCAGCTGCGCGCACGCCGCCGAGCACACCGGCCCCTGCGCGCTGTGCGGCGCGATCACGCAGAAGTGCGCATCGGCCATGTCGGCGATCTTGCGCGTGGCGAAAAGACCGCCCAGGTTCAGCGGCTCCGGCTGCAGAATGCTGACCGCGTTATGCTGGAGCAATTCGGCGAACTGCTGCTTGGTGGACAAACTTTCGCCGGTGGCGATAGGGACGGGACTCCGGCGCGCGACCTCGATCATCGCTGGGATGTTCGTGTGTGGCACAGGTTCCTCGAACCAGGCCGGGCGCAGAGCGTGCATGGCGGCGGCAAACTCGATTGCGGTAGCGACGTTAAAGCGGCAGTGAGCTTCGATCAATAAATCGACCTGCGCCCCGACAGCATCGCGCACGGCGCGGATGATGTCCAGGCTCAGATCGAATTCGTAGCGCGGCAGCGTGCGCCAGTTATTCCCGAACGGATCGAATTTGAGTGCGGTGTAGCCCCGCGCGGCGACAGTGCGCGCCTTCTCGGCGAAGCTCTCCGGCGTGCGCGGGCCGCGATACCAGCCGTTGGCGTACGCGCGAAGCCGTTCGTGGCAGCGGCCGCCCCACAAGTTGTAGATGGGCTGGTTGCACGCCTTGCCGATGATGTCCCAGCAAGCGATTTCGATCGCGGCCACGGCGCACATGTGGATCTGGGCGCCGTCGGAATAGACATCGCGGATCAGGCGCTGGCTCAGGACCTCGACCTGGAAAGGATCCATGCCGAGGACCAGCGGCTTCAGTTCATGAATGGCTGCCTCAACGGTGCGAGCGAAGTAGTTGAGCGTGCCCTCGCCGACGCCGTGTAGGCCTTCATCCGTCGAAACGCGCGCGAACAGCCAGTTCTTCCATGGATTGCCCGCGATGAACGTATCAATTGCGGTGATCTTCACTCGCTCACCAGTTTACAGAAGCTTTGGTGAGCCAGGCGATGTGCTACTCTGGGGGTGCCGTCCGACATCGCGGGGACGTAGTTCAGTTGGTTAGAACGCCGGCCTGTCACGTCGGAGGTCGCGGGTTCGAGCCCCGTCGTCCCCGCCATTCCTTTCAACCACTTCCGCAGTTTGCGTCGCCGCCAGGGATTGATCTGGTCGATAAAGTTTCGGAATCCATCGTGGTTCGTCACTGTTCAGGTAGGTTTGTAATTTACACAGACACCGTCGATGTAATACCGGGTAGCTGATTAGAACACGATCTTCCGTGAGCCGCAGGGCACCCAACTTGAGCGCGTGTCTCTCGCCCACGCGATGCAGGAAATGTGCTCGTCGCGGACGACGACCACGCGAGCGTACCCTTGCGCTATTGGATTCTAGCGGTTGCGAGTCGAGCCCCTGACACTGATCGTCGCAGGAGGATGGTCCGACAACGCAATCTCAAACTTCGCACTCGAAACGCCCTGTTCGAAACTGACTGGTTGAGTTCCGAGGAGGCTATCACCACTAATTATGATTGCAAGGTAAGTACCGTCCAATGGCTCATAGATACGAAAGTGCCCAAATTCATCAACTGACACTTCGATTGAATAGTTTGATATACGCTCTGGAACCGGATCCACGTGGGTTTTGCGCCCCGCAGAACTCGCCGGACGATTCCCTCGATCAGGAAATCCTTTGGCCGTTCAATATCGATTGAGGCAGGTTGACCTTCCACCAAGACGTACTGACCCCTTCCAACAACAGTCTTTCGGACGTTTGGCCGAAAGACTGTGATCTCGCCTGATAACGACCCTGCTCCTGCGGGGATGCCGGACCGCTCAAGGCGATAGAGGTACACTCCCATTGGAATGTTACTCCCCTCGAGGCCAGCGAATCTCGACGAGACGTCTGCCCCTGAGTGGCGGTCAACGAACGACGCGACCCGATAGGGCAATTCTCTGCCAAATGGGTCGACTACGTTGATCGTGACCATCGATCCGCTCTTCGTTTGAGCTAATGCTGAGCAAAGTACGCCCAAACTCATCGCTAATATTGAAGCTCGACATCGCTGTCGTAGAAGCCAATGCATAGTGTGATCACCCGAGTAGTTGTTCCCGGTCTCCGCATTCCTGACGACCCGGTAAATTTCCTTCCCGTTGGCCGCCGCTGACGGCGTCAATCATCGTTGCGCGTGCAATCATCCTGACCACTGTTCTTGTCGTCAGACTCAGACGCATTCATCTGTGCAATGGTGAATGGCGCAGAGGTCTATCGTCGCTCACCTATCGCGTAACCTGCCTTCAGAATAGGCTGAAAAGTCCACTTACGCGCCTCGGCAATGTGACCTCCCTGCTGAACGGTGGATGATAGCGGAATGAACCACCGGCCGCCCACCCGCGCCGCACTCCGGCTCGCGCATGGCTGGCTCCTCGCCGGCCCGTCGAACGTGCCGGCAGAGGTCATCCGGGACTTCATTCGCCCGGCCGTTCGCGCTGTGCCTCGCGCGCTGGCAGCCCGCCTCAAGCACTGCCGCATCTCACTGCCATCCAGCCTTTCGGACGCTGCTCTCAGCTCGCGGTGGGCCCAGACCAACGGCGGGTTCGAAATCGAGCTGGCAAGCGAAGGGATCGATCGCCACGACCTGGCTCTTGAGTTACTGCTATGCCTGGGCCAGGCGCTCTGGGAAGTTGCTTTCCCTGTTGAACGCGAAGCTTATCTGAAGCTTCTGGGCGCGGAGATTGAGGCAGGTGTGCCGGGCGAGATTGAGGAAGAATCCCTGCGCGAAAAGCGAGTACTACTTTCAAGCCGCGCCTCTGCCCGGAGCCGGGTTCGCCTTGAGCGATATGCCCGTACCTCGTTCGCCGCCACAGTGGCCGAATACGTCCACTGCCTCTGGCATGACGTTACTGTCCGGAGCGGCCCCGAGCATCTGCCTGCACCGTGTTTGCATCGCCGGCTGGCGTTGTTCGCACGTTGGTTCCCGCCGGACCGGGGCCATCGGTTGTTTCCGCGCCAGGCATAAAGTCACGGCTGTCCGCACGACCGCATGCACTGTAGCTCGCGTGTGCCGCTTTCTACAACCTCACGCTCGAATCAGTTGGCGAGCAAGTACTGGATCGTGCACAACATCAGGGCGCGCCCTGCGGTGGGGCGCGCCCTGCGGCGCTGCGTCCGCTCCAGTTCTGCCCGTCGGGACACGGAATGGAGGTTGGCAGATTGAACTCTTTAGAGACGATGTACTCGGGAGCGAACGCGTAATAAACCACCAGCCCGGCCGCAAGGCGCGTGGAGATAATGCCGGGCTCCGGCCGCGGAAAGCTCACGTTCTTGATCATAACCGCTCCCAGCACGTCCTTAGCGTCCAGCGGCCGCCGGACCAGCAGATTGCTTTCGGCTCCGTAGGGGAGCAGGTCGCCAGTCAACTGGCCGCTCAGGCACGCCGTCGGTCCCGTGTACTGCGTGATTAAGATGTCCGTCCCGGCGCCATTGTTGACCGGATTGGAGCTGAACAGCTTGGACATTGGGTCGTGCCAGAGCTCATGCAATCCGACGGTTCCGCCCTTCTGCAGCTTGAGATTATCGACCTGCCGCGAGTCTTCATCGGTACTTTTGTAGCCGCTGCCAAACGTGGCGATCAACCGGCCGCCGCGAATGACCCACTGCTGCACCGCCTTGCTCTGGTCACTGGTCAACTCGGCGTTGTTCGAGAGGATCAAGAGCTTGAATCTCGACAACCCGGTCTCGGTGACATCAAGGTCATTGATCAGCTCGTAAGGGATGCCGTTCGTTTGGAGAACGTATTCCCAACCGCGGAAATAACGCTGATACTCCTCGGCGCCGAGGTAAAAGCTGCCGGCGCCGCAAGTCGGATAGTGCCGCGCGAAGAAATCCCTCGTGTTTGCCGAATCCAGCAAGGCGACCTGAACATTAGCCGGGAAAACCGCTGTGGCGGCGCCCGCCGTAAGAACCAACAAGCGAATCAGTTTCATCTGCCCTCCTCCGAACTCACATCATCAGAACTCAAAAAACAGACTCACAGTCCCGCCCGCCTTTCGGTAAGCGGTTAATTTATCCAAGTAATCCAATGAGACGACGAATCCCATATTCCGAGTGACCCACCTGCGGTAAAACGAGGTCAGCGAATAGCTCGCAAACCGGACTTCAAACGGCGTTTGACCGGTAAGCTGATATATTTCGCGCCCGCCTCCAGCCGTAATTCCCCACCAAGAGTGGCCCTCGCGGCCATACTGAGCGCTCAGCAATCCTGATGCGGAGTACAGATCGCCGGGTTGGACCCTGTTGAGAAACAGGTTGCCTTCCAGGACAAACTTGCCGCGATAGTACAGCGACCCCACGTTGAAGATCTGGCCGTGCCCGGCCGCGCCCATGTCAAAACGTGTGTAACCCGCTCCAACCACGAAGTGCTGCTCCGGTGGGAGCTTCCAGTTGGCTTTAATGTCATAGCGGCGCTTGGGAAAATAAATCGCTTGGGGGTCCCGCTGCGGCGCGGCGCTGAAACTCTGGGTGGTGTAAAAGGACTTGGTCCAGTTCGCATAGGAGAAGAACGAATAGTTCTGCTGGGTACCCTGCGGACGGGTCTGTGATTCCATCAGAAACGCAGGAACAAAATAGCGATTGCCACGGAACCACACTTGCCCGTCGACGCCTCGCCACGTTCCATAACCCTGACTGACATGGCTGGCGAAGCCGCCGAACTGAACACGAAATGGCGGCATTTTGTAGTCTGCCGCAGCGGCAGTTTGGTTGACGGGCGAGTCCTGCGGCGTGGGGTCGACCGGTACGCAACCAGCTATCGCGGCCAACAAGGAGAGATACATAGGCACCATAGTTATGCTCGCGCGCTCTCCCGTTGAATCTGGTGCTTCAGTCTCCAGTTTTGAGCAAAGGCGTGCGGAACTACTCTGACCCAATCACCGGCGGAGAGCTTGCCGCACCAAGTCACATCACCTTCGAGGTAGAGCGACGATCCGGCATGCGCCGCCACTAGCGCTCCCTGAGCGGCGCCGCGCACCCCGCGGCTGAGCAGGATTTCCCCGCCGGCCTGAAGCAGGCCCGCCAACTGCACCCGCGGACCCACGGAGATCCACTTCCCGGCGACCAGGTTTCCGCGGCATTCAGATCCCTCGGCGACCGCAAGTGAATCTGCCACTTTGAGGTCCTTCTCGAGGACGCTGCCTGGGGGGCAAACGCAATCGCCTTTCACGATAAGCTGAGCGGACACCCGCAGGGGCGCCAGCGGACGCAAAGATCCCTGGTAAATCCAGCAGTCCGAGTTCAGCTGTGAGAGTCGCTCACGATCGAACCCCAGCTTCTTCCAAGCTGCCGTGTCCTCGTGACCCTCGGGCGGCGGGATTTGTAGAATCTGCTCGCTCACAGGATCGGCCGCGACACTGGCTGGCCCCGGTTCTGACTTGCTCGTGATCTCGGGAGCAAAGAAAGAAAGGGCTTCCGCGCCGACGGCCAATCGCACGGCTTTGCGTGCCGTTACCCGGGAGCGGACCACGCACGCTTGGCCCATCGTCAACTCGCCGCCGCTGTCCGCCCAACGCGCGACAGTTACGTTGTCCCCTAGCGTCAGGTCCTGATCCGCCGCGATAGCCTGCAAGCGCGATCCCGTTCCGATCTCCGCCTCTCCGTACGCGTAAATCTCGCTCAAAAGCTGGCAAGCGGCCCCACAGGCGAATCCTCCCTCGATCACCAGAATGTCGGCGCTCTGCTCGCGATCGCCCAGTTGCCGTGGTCCGCTGACGCGGATGTGTTCACGGCCCTTGGTGATGATCCGTTCGCCGGTGCCGTTTCCGTTCGAGCTCGGCAGTTCCAGCCAGCCTTTTGCCTTGCAGCGAAATGACTGAGCAAAGTAGTCTTCGCGCCGGACGTAATTGACGTCGATATCGGAAGGATTGGCTCCTCGCACGCGCCGCCAACGGCTATGAGCAAAATAAAAGTGTAAATACAGAAGCCCGCCCATGATCGCGGTGAAGGCCAGAAACTGCCACGGGATCATGCGCCCCACCGCTCCATGTTGCGTGTGTAAATCCCATTAGCGCCTTGGATGAAGAGACTTGCGGCGGCATTGGAGCCGCCGAAGAGTTTTCCGTGCCCATTCTCGCGGTATCGCTTGGTTTTGTGCCACCGCGGCCCGCTGGAGCCGGAAATTCGCCCGGCGTAATAGCGGAATAACGCTGCGCAGATAGCGCCGGTGCTGGCGAAGAAGTTGAATAGATTGAGTGGCACCAAGTATATCAACCGCGCATTTCCGTCGAGCAGCGCCGCCGCTCCC
>QHXU01000394.1:0-884 GCA_003223065.1 Acidobacteriota bacterium
ATTGAGAATGAGCCCGGCGGGAATCGCGCGGTCCACACTGAGCGGCAGGGGAGGGATCGCCACCCGAAAGGAGACTCGCGCCGAATCGATGGCGTAGGAGTGGAACAGGTTGGTTGCCAACATGGAGGCGTAATTGGCCAGGTCGACCTCGCGGAGATCCTCCGTTTCATAAAGCTGCTCGTGGATCAGGGCCATCGATTCGACCCGGTGCTGGCTATCGCGCAAGACCAGCGCCAGACGCTCGTCATCGAGCCTGTTCGCCTTCAGCCGCAGCAGACTGGCGATCACCTGCAGGTTGTTCTTCACGCGGTGGTGCACTTCCTTGAGCAGAACTTCCTTTTCGGCAAGCGAGCGGGCCAGATGGTCGCGCTCGGCTTTGAGCGCCCGGATAAGGCCGACTTTCTCGGTCGCCTTTTCGATCGCCATCCCCAACCCTTCCGCGGTGATGCGGTCTTTGACCAGGTAATCCTGGGCCCCCGCCTTCATGGCCTCCACCGCCACCTGTTCGCTGGCTAAGCCGGTCAGCACCACCACCGCGAAGCCGGGTGAGTCCACCGGCTGATCCGAGCAAAGACTCTTCAGGAACTCAAGACCGGTCATGTCGGGAAGCATGTAGTCGAGCAGCACACAGTCCGGTCTCACCGTACGGCAGGTTTCGAGACCTTGGGCAGCTGCGCTCTCTCGAAGAACTCGAGTTCCGAACCATGCGCTTCCTCCAGCAAGATGCGGCATAGTTTGCGATCCGCCGGAGAGTCATCCACCATTACGACCTTCATCGAGCGACGGTTAACCCAGTGAATTGGTGGACCGGGGGCTCGGTTTTTCTCAGGCGAAGCTGCGGAACGAGCGGAAGTAATCGAATCTGATAGCATAAGAGGTTGTCA
>QHXU01000394.1:931-4821 GCA_003223065.1 Acidobacteriota bacterium
AACCCCGCCAGGTCCGGAAGGAAGCAACGGTAGCGGTTTAACCCGTGTGCCGCGGATCACCCGGGGTCTGGCATAGCCCCTTTTTCTCCCGCATGTATCAAGTCATCGCGCGCAAGTACCGGCCGCAGACGTTTGCCGAGCTGATCAGCCAGGAGCACGTCAAAACCACGCTCGAAAACGCGATCACGCAGGGCCGCATCGCACACGGCTATATACTTTCGGGGCAGCGCGGCACCGGGAAGACCACCGTGGCGCGCATCCTGGCGCGATGCCTGAACTGCGAGCAAGGTCCCACCGCAACACCGTGCGGCACATGCGCCAGCTGCACCGAAATCTCGGCAGGGTCAGCGGTGGACGTGATCGAGATCGACGCCGCGTCCAACCGCGGTATCAATGAAATGCGCGAATTGCGCGAGAATGTCCGCTATCGCCCGGCCCGCGGCCGCTACAAAATATTCATCATCGACGAAGCGCACCAGATCACCAACGAAGCCTTCAACGCCCTGCTCAAGACCCTGGAGGAGCCGCCGGAATGGGTGGTTTTTGTCCTCTGCACCACGGAGGCGCACAAAATTCCCGTGACCATCGTCTCGCGCTGCCAGCAGTTCAGCTTCCGCTCCGTCGATTTTGCCGACGTGGTGGCGCGCATGGAATGGATCGTGAAACAGGAGGGCATCCAAGCGGACAACGAGGTGTTGAGCGTCCTGGCGCAATCTGGCGAGGGCAGCGTGCGGGATTCGCTCTCCGCGCTCGATCAGGCGATCGCGTGTTGCGGAACGAAGCTCGAAGCCGGGGAAGTTCGCGGGTTGTTGGGGATGTTTTCGCTCGATTCGCTGGAGCAGGTGGCGAAGGCGCTGGCAGCCGGGGATTCGCGCCGGATGCTCGACGTGGTGGCGGAGCTCGAGGCGAACGGCCGCAGCCTGCAGCATTTCGCCCGCGAGTTGGCCCGCTACGTCCGGAACCTGCTGGTGGTCAAGATCGCAGGGGGTGCCACCAGGCTGGTGGCGGCTTCGCCCGGCGAGCAGCAGAGACTTGCCGAGACCGCGGCGCAGTTCAGCGAAGAGGATCTGACACGCTATTTGCAATTGACGCTCGAAATGTTCAGCGATTTGCAAAGCTCGCTCCAGCCGCGGCTGCATCTCGAGATTGGATTGCTGCGCCTAGTGCACGCGGGAAAGCTGCAGCCGATCGAAGAAGCTTTGGCGGCGCTGGGCGGCTCGGGTTCCGCGGCAGGTTCGCCGGCTCCGCCCAAGGTGCCTCCCAAAGCCACGCCGCCGGCGGCTCCAATACCCGCCCCGCGCACGGGCGGCGACACGCGCTCGCGGCTGCACGCGGCCCTGCTCGAAGCCAAGCAGACGCACGTCGCCGATGCGCTTGAGAACTCCGAGCTGGCTGAGTCCGAATCGGAGCTGAGCTTCACCACCCCGAAGATGTACGTGATGTATCTAAAGCAGGCGGAATTTGAATCGGCCGTGCGGCGGGTGCTCGGAAAACCGGTGAAAATCACAATCAAGGCGGGCGAGACCTCGCGCGTCCCGGGCGTTACTCCCGCGGCGAAACCGCCCCGGCAACAGGACGAGGTCACGGCGCGGGCGCTGGGGCATCCCGAGGTGCGGCGATTTCAGGAGATGTTCCCGGACAGCCAGGTGCGCGCCGTCAGGAACTTGAGGGAGAACGAATCATGAAGATGCCCGGAAACATGCAGGCAATGATGCAGCAGGCCCAGAAAATGCAGCAGAAGATGCAGGAGGAGATTGCGCAGATCCGCGTGGAAGCCTCCGCGGGCGGCGGCATCGTCACCGTGAAGATGGACGGCCAGAAGAACGTCCTGGGTGTCAGGATCGATCCCGAAGTGGCCGGCGATGTCGAGATGCTGCAGGACCTGGTGATGGCCGCCTTCAACGAAGCCACGAAGAAGGTGGAGGAAGAGACCCAGAAAAAAGTCGGCGGCATGCTGGGCGGGCTCGGGCTGCCCCCCGGACTGTTGTAACAATGCCCGATTTCGCAGCTCCGCTCCAGCGATTGATTGACGAGTTCCGGCGTCTTCCGGGCGTCGGCCAGAAGTCTGCACAGAGGCTCGCGTTCCACGTCTTGCGAACTTCGCGCGACGATGCGGCGCGCCTGGCGGCCGCGTTGCTCGACGTGAAAGACCACCTCGGCATCTGCGCCGAGTGCAACAACATCAGCGACGCCGAATTGTGCCCCTACTGCCGTGATGCGCACCGCGACCGGTCGAAGATCTGCGTCGTCGAGGAGCCGCACAACATCCTCCCGATCGAAACCACCCGCACGTTCGAGGGGCTGTATCATGTGCTCCACGGCGCGATCTCGCCCTTGCGCGGAATCGGACCGGAGCAGTTGAAGATAAAAGGGCTGCTCGACCGGATCGCGCAAGGCGGCACGCAAGAGATCATCCTGGCCACCAATCCGACGGTCGAGGGCGAGGCGACGGCGGTTTATCTTTCGCGGTTGCTCAAGCCGCTGGGTATGAAGGTGACGCGCATCGCCATGGGGATCCCCGTGGGAAGCGACCTGGAGTTTTCAGACGAGGTGACGATTTCGAAGTCCCTGGAAAATCGTAGAGAAATGTAAGGCGCGGCACGGCGATTATAATGGAGCCAAACCAGCCATGCCGCGTGCGGTTGCCGCTCTTCTCTCCCTCGTTTTCGTAGCATCCGCCCAAACCAATCCCGCGGCCCTCGCCGCCCGCCAGTGGCGCGAGCAGCACGAGCGCGCCATCCTTGACGAGTTCATGTCGCTGCCCTCGATTCCCAACGTCTCGAGCGACCACGCGAACGTTCGCCGCAACGCCGAGGCCGTGCCGAAAATTCTCGAAAAACGCGGCATCACGCCGAAGCTAGTCGAGATTCCGCAGGCCAATCCGGTGGTCTTCGGTGAAATCCGCACGCCGGGCGCGACTCGGACAATCGTTTTCTACGCGCATTATGACGGCCAGCCCCTGGATCCCAAGGAGTGGGTGACGCCGCCGTTCTCACCGGTGCTGCGCGACCGCTCGCTCGAAAAAGACGGCCAGGTGATTCCGCTGCCTTCCCCCGGATCGCCCATTGATCCCGAATGGCGGATATACGCACGATCGGCATCGGATGACAAGGCGCCGATCATCGCGCTCGCGGCCGCCATCGATGCGATCCGCGCGGCCGGCCTGCTTCTCAAGTCGAATGCCAGGTTCGTGTTCGAGGGCGAGGAAGAAGCGGGCTCGACGAATTTGGAGAAGATCCTCGCGGCCCACAGGGAGATGTTCTCCGGTGAAGTCTGGCTGATCTGCGACGGCCCGGTTCACCAGACGAGGCGGCAGCAGGTCGCGTTCGGCGCGCGAGGCGTCGCGACCGTCGATATCACGATCTACGGGCCCCGGCGCGAGCTGCACAGCGGGCATTATGGCAACTGGGCGCCGAATCCGGCGATGATGCTGGCCCGGCTCCTGGCTTCAATGAAGGATGACAGCGGTCACGTCCTGGTGGAGCATTTCTACGATGGAATCGAGCCTCTGAGCGCCACGGAACAACGCGCCCTCGCCGAGGCGCCGGACGTCGACCCGGAGCTGATGCGGGAACTATGGCTCGGCTCGACCGAAGGGGCGCCGAGAAAGCTGATCGAGTTGATCAATCTGCCGTCGCTCAACATTCGCGGAATGGCGGCCTCGCGGATCGGGCCGCAAGCCTCCAACGTGATCCCGATGACTGCGAGCGCCTCCATCGACATGCGCCTCGTGAAGGGAATGGATCATCGCGAGGCAGTGGAGCGCCTGATCGCCCACATTCGCAAGCAAGGTTACTTCATCGTCGATACCGAGCCCGGCGCCGCCATTCGCCTGGCGCACGCCAAGGTTGCCAGGGTGCTGGAGCACGGGTTCGGATACAACGCCGTGC
>QHXU01000009.1 GCA_003223065.1 Acidobacteriota bacterium
CATCGAAGTGACGATTTACGCGAAGGATCTGCCGCCGGGCACCACTTCCAACATCGCGGGAGCACAGTGGTTCCCCGTCAACGTATTCCAGCGCGATCAGGCGGCGCCGTCCTTTCTCTCACAGTTCGTCGAGGCTGCGCGGTTCTCGTATCGACGTTTCCAGCTCATGGTGGGCGACTACTACGGCATACGCTGGCTGCCCAACTATCAGATGTCTGACGAACCGTTCGCGGAAGGCGGTCTCCTGAGCAAGCAGAGCCCTATCGCCGATCTACTCCCTGAGTTGCGCGAGCTCTCGCCGAAAGAGCATCCATTCCCGTTTCCCTATGTCCGCCAGGTCGACACCATGTTTGTCCAGCCCGCCGTCTACCTCGAGTCCATGCTTCGCGAATTCCGGCTCGCCGGCGGCGCTGTTCTGGTGAAAGAAATGCGCGGCATGGAGGACGTGCTTGCCCTGCCGCAATCGGTGATCGTGAACTGCACCGGCCTGGGGGCCAAGGCGCTGTTCAACGATCCGGAATTGGTGCCGATAAAGGGCCAGCTTACGATCCTGCTTCCGCAACCCGAGGTCGATTACGCGACGCTTCCTCCGGATCTCTACATGTTTCCTCGCAGCGACGGTATTCTGCTCGGAGGCACGCACGAGCGGGGTATCTGGGACCTGCAGCCAAACCGCGAGGCCGAAGCCCGCATCGTCGACGCGCATGCTGGAATTTTTCGCGACATGCGTTCTTGGCCCGTGGCATGAACGTCTCGCATTGTCAGGGAATCGTTCCCTCGCACAGGGTTCAAGAAGCTCGAACCAAGACCGGCGACTGCAGGGCGAACGCGAAGGGAGTCTCGGCCGGCACGAGCACGTTCTTCTTTCCCGTGATCGCGGCGCCCGTAGCGCCCGCGGCGGCACCGGCGCCTGCGCCGATTAGCGCTCCGGTTTTTCCGGCAACCGCACCGATCGCTGCGCCCAAACCGGATCCGCCACCGATCAGGACCGCGTTGCGTTTCTTGTGGCCGCCGGTGGCTCGGCCCACCTGCGAAGTGTGAATCCCGTAGCCTCGCCCGTGAAGTTCAAAGGAGTCTAGCGTCAGGCCCATTACTGCGCGGCCTTTGAATCTTCCCGAGGGCTTGGCTTCGGTCAGATGCCCGGAGAACCGCGTTCCCTTGGGAACCACCGTTCTTCCGTTCACCACGATCGGATTCATGAGCGTTGCGTAAAATCGGTCGCCTGGCCGATTGCTCTTCGTATCCAGCGTTTGTGCCAGCCGGACTTCGACGATGGTTCTCGACGGAATCAAGACCGTTTGGACTCGAGGTGCGGCTGGCTGGGCCGCCGCGGGAGTTTCAACGGGCTGCGCTTCAGCCGGTTGTGCTGCCTTCTGCTCTGCTGTGGGCTCAGCAGGCTTTCGATTTCCACAGGCGGTGAAGAACAGCAACAGCGCCATTGGCACCAGATACTGGATTCGAAGTGTTCTCATATCCTTATGTTCCGCATCTTGGTTGCCATCACGACTTCGGTGGCAGGCTGGCCCGCTATCTTCGTGTTAACCGCCTCCAATACCACAATATGACGCAACTTTAAGCAGGATAACTTCGGAAATTTTTCTGTGGGCTCAGAAACTTTTACTAAGTAGATGATTAAGCAGGCGGTTCCGGATCCGCGCGCCGCTACCAGTTAATGCGTAGGGCCAGTTGCAGAATGCGGGGATCGTAGGCGCTCGTGATTCTCATGAAATTCGCGCCGTTGCTCAGGCTGGAGTTCGGGACATTGAGATTGACCCGGTTAAATGCGTTGAACGCCTCGAAGCGAAGCGCCGTGATCAACCGCTCCGTGATTTTGAAGTTCTTGGCGAGCCCCAGATCGACGTTTGCATAGCCGGGGCCCTCGAACCTATTCCGGCCCTGGTTGCCGTAGGTTCCAAGCGCGTTCTGCGCGAATGCGGCGATGTTCAGCCACTGCGCGACCTGCTTGCCGCGTGAACGGTCAGCCAAATAGGGATCGCCGATCAAGTCTGCGCGCTGGTTTGGCGCGCCGGAACGGGCGTTATCCACTCCGCTGGTCACAGTGAGGGGATAGCCGCTCATGAGGGTTACGATCGAATTCAGGTTCCAGCCGCCGACAACCGCATTGAGCGCCCGGTTCTCGAAATGTACAGGGAGTTCCCACAGACTGGAGCAGTTGAACACGTGCGTGCGATCGAAGTCCGACCGGCCCTTGTCAAATGACTGGTTGAACGGGTTCGTGCGATCCACTCCCTGTCCCTTGTTGGCTGAAGCGTCGTCGATGCTCTTGCCGTACTGGTAGTTCGCCAAAATAGAGAAGCCTTTCGCGAACCGGCGTTCCAAAGTGAGTTGCATCGCGTGGAATGTCGAGTTGCCTGTCGGTTCGACGATGAAAGTGGAACCCAGGCCCGGAGCAAACGGTCTGCGCTGGTTGGTGGTGGCGGTGGTGACGCCGGGTGCGTAGACCGCCGGGTTCAACTCACGAATAACGACCAGACGCGTGCCTTTAGATCCCACATACGACCCGCGCACGACGAATCCGCCGATCAACTGGCGCTCAATTGTGAAGTTCCACGCCTGAATATACGGATTGCGCATGTCCGGGGCGTCCACGAATTGTGTGCTGAATTGGGGGAAGAACGCGTCCTTTGGCGGGTTGAGCGGGGAGGGGAACGGATTGATGGTCCCAGCGTAAGGATTCACAATGTTGTTGGCCGAATTGCCGCTCAATGACACCGCCGTCCCGAAAGGAGCCTGATCGGCCTGGCTGTTCCAGGAGATGGTGTTGGGCTGATCGAGGAAGATGCCGTACCCGCCGCGCACGGAAGTCTTGCCGTTGCCGAAAACATCCCATGCAAAACCGGCGCGCGGAGCGGCGTTCTGCCAGGTGATCGGGAAGCCGCCCGTGGGCACCGTCGGATCACCGGCGAACACGACGCCCACAGGCGCATTGACGTAGCGCTGGGATTGTTGTCCCGGGCGCCACGCTGCGATTCGTCCGTTCACGTCCGTGTACGGGAAGAACGGCTCCCAACGAATGCCGAAGTCGAGTGTGAAACGCGGACGTATCTTCCACGAATCCTGGGCGAACAGCGCCATGCGGTTAAACCGTGTATTCCGGTATTCTCCCGCGCCCTGCGTAAGGTCGCTGAATTTGCCGATCAGGAAATCGGCGAACGAGTCGGTGGTGAACGGCGCCGAACCCCCATTGAAAGTGAAGCGTCCATTCGCGCGGAAATTGTTCGTAACGTCGTCGAGGCCGCGCCCAAACTCGCCGCCTATGGTGATCTGATGTGCGCTCCTCGTCCACCGAAGCGTGTCGGTGAACTGATACTCATCGCGCAAAAAACGGTTCGTGTCGCCCGTGTTCAGAGTGCCCCAATACCCGGCCACGGATACGTACCACTGCGGTTTGTCATCCGTGTAGATGTTTATGCCGAGGTCATGAAAGCTTTTCGGCGGGTAGATGGGGACGTTGTTCCCGTCAGTGCGATTGAAGCTGAATAACACCTGATTCGTGAGACTGGCGCCGAACACGTGTGTGTCGGTGAGGCTGGCGCTGGTGTTGAGCCACGTGCGGCCGGTGTTCTGAGCTAGATAATTGGCCTCATCTAGGTAGGCAGGAGTTTCTCCAAACGACCGGAACCAGCGCGCCGTCAGCCGGTTCTTATCGCCGATCTGCTGATCTCCGCGAACGAGCCACTGGTCCTCGTCGAAATTGTTTGGCGCGGCCGCGAACGTCGTATTGCCGATCGTGGGCAGCGGAATGTGCTGCAGAATCTGCAGGCTGATCGGGCTGATCTCGGAAGCGGGAATCTGATTGCCCGAATACGGAGCGCTGGTAAACGGATCGTTCAGTTTCTTTGACAGGCTGGAAAAATTCCCTTCCCGCATCGCGGCGGAGGGCACGATGATCTGCGACTGGATGGGTGCCTGCCGCAGGCGCGTTCCCTGATACGAAAAGAAGAAGAAGGTCTTGTCGTGGCCGTTGTAGATCTTTGGTAACCAGACAGGCCCGCCCAGCGTGGCTCCAAACTGATTGCGCTTCAATCCGTCCTGTTGTTTGTTGCCGTTCACGATCGGCGAAAAAAAGTTCGCCGCGTTTAGCGCCTGATTCCGGACATACTCGAACGCGCTGCCATGAACTTCGTTGGTGCCGGACTTCGTGATCGCGTTAACGATTCCACCCGATTGGCGCCCAAACTCCGCGCTGAAGTTGTTCGTCTGAACGCTGAATTCCTGGAGCGCGTCGGGATTGGGCATCGGGTTCGGCGCATTACTGTAGTGGTCGTTGTTGTTGGCGCCGTCGAGAATGTAGTTCGTCGCATTTGACCGCGATCCATTAACTGACACAGGTGTGACACCCGGGTACGTGGTGCCCGAAGTCACGTCCGCTCGCGGGTCGGATGTCACGCCCGCCACCAGCCGCATGAGTTGGGTGGCGTTCCTGCCGTTCAGCGGCAGGTCTTCGATGCGGCGTTCGTCAACCACGTTCTTCAGCGTTGCCGTGTCGGTATCAACGGGGATTACTTCGCTCGATACCGTTACGCTTTCGGACGTGCCGCCCACGGTAAGCGTCGGATCCACACGTGCAATTTCGTCCACCTGCAGCCGAATTCCGCTGGACTCATACTTCTTAAATCCGGCTGCTTCGACTTCGACCCTGTACTCCCCGACCGGGATAGTGCGGATGGCGTATTGCCCTTCAGCGTTGGTCGTAGTCTGAAAAGACGCGCTCGTTCCGATGTTCGTGGCGCGCACGGCCGCGTTCGGCACGACTGCTCCGGTTGCGTCCTTAACAATGCCGCTGATGGTGGCTGTGACGTTTTGAGCTCCGGCCAATCCCGCGAAAAGCAAGAGCTCGATGGATAGGCGATAGAGGCCCGACTCTATTCTCGATAACATCTCCAGACCTCCGTGCTCCGGCTCTGTGAATACTTCTGTGAATACTATAGAGCAGCGCTTTTCAGAACTCAATCGTGAGATCCAATTCCGCGACGCGCCTTGCGCAATAAGGTTTGGCGCTATCAGCTCCGCCCGCACGGCGCATGAGCGGGGCAGAAGCTTGCAATTCGCAACTCATCCCGTCTATAATCCGACCATGCGTTTATGGCGCCGGTTTGCTGTTCGTGAAAGCGGGCAGGACTTGGTGGAGTACACCCTCCTGCTGGCGTTTGTCACGCTCGGAGTTGCAGCAATTCTACTCGGCTCGGGCCAGTCTGTAAATTCGATATGGACCACCACGAGTACGCACCTGAAGAAAGGCCACGCGTACGCAAAAGGGCAGGACAAGTAGCAGGTCGAACTAAGCCAGCCCGCGTGGTCTCTTCATAGAAGGCGAAAATTTATTTCGATGGTTGCAGCCACGTTTACAGGCTGCCCGCCTCTTGTGCCTGGCTCGAAGCGCCACTGGCTGATCGCGTCCAATGCTTTTTCATCCAGGCCAAGTCCCAGTTCCCGCAAAACCTGGGGATTGTGAGCGAGGCCATCGGTTCCGATCTCGACAGAGATCACCACCGTGCCTGCGAGCAGCGCGGCACGTGCCTCGTCGCTGTATTCCGGCTCCACTTTTTGCAAGACCCTTGGAGCGGAAACGTCTCCACCGATGCGATAAACAGTGCCGGAGCCGGACCTCGCTGTGACCTGCGCCGCATTCGCCTTCTGTGCGGCGGCCGCTCGAGTATCAAGTTCGCTTGCTTCGTCTGCGCGGCCCTGCTGACGCAGGAACTGAGCGTAGACTTTCATCGTCGTAATCGCCCCCGGCGACTTCGGGTCCTCGAGGGACAGGGCACTCTTGTAGAGCGCTTCGGCTTCGTCCATGTTCTGCTCCCTCTGCCGCACCACCGCCATCCACATCGATGCAGGGCCTGCCTGGGTGGGATCGACGCGCTGTGCATGCTGGAAAAAATCCATGGCCTGCGGGAAATCTTTTTTCATAAGGGAGGCCGTGCCCAAATACATCAGCGCACGCGCGGCTTCTGGCCGGTCCCCTAACACTTGCGCCGCCTTGGTGTAGAAGGCTTCTGCCGACGTGTTCGTGCCGCGCTTCCGCTCGAGGTCGGCGAGTTTCAGCAGTCCGACTCCATATTCCACGCTTTGCTGGCCGGAGACCTCGCCGCGGATCGCTACGGCTGATTCCAGGAGCCTTTGCGCAGTGTCGTACTGCCGCAACTTTTGAGCCTCCTTCGCGGCGTTTTCCAGGATCTCGTGGTTCTTCTGCGCGTGCGCCGCGCGGATGGCGGCGTCCACGTCGGCCGGAATCGCCTCGGCCTGTCCGCCTTGTCCCCGCACCGCAGCGAGCGGCACAACTAACCCTGCCGCCAGAAGCGTCGCAACCAAAGCCCAGGCGCGCCCCGGTGTTTTCCGGTTGATACCGGAGTCCAGGATCGCCAGAAGCCGGTTTTCCAGTTGCGATCGCCGTGCCATGGCCACCGCCGCCCATCCCATGACCGGAGAACCTTGCATTGTACGAGCCACAGCCAGTAGATGGCTGGCGTATTCGGAAGCACGCGTCCCCGCATTCAGCACGAGGTCGTCGGCCGCACGCTCGCGTTCCTTCAGGAATTCGCGCCAGGCCGTCCACGCCAGCGGATTCCACCAATAGAAAGTCAAGGCCATGCGCGCTAGTAAGTGGGTGGCCGCATCGCCGCGGCGTACGTGCGCCAGTTCATGCAGCAGCACGACGCGCCGGCGCTCTTGGCTCCATCCGGCGTAGTCTGCGGGCATGAAAATAGCAGGTTGCAGAACTCCGAACGTCATGGGCATGCCGCCGCGTTCAGTCTCCAGTACATCCACCGGACGGCGAATTCCGAGTGCCTTCGACAATGCCCCGCAGAGTCCACGATCGGAAAACGGCTTGGCGAAGCGGCGGACGCGCCACATGGCGGCGCAGCCCGCCAACATTCGTGCGAGTGCCGCCGCCACGCCCGCCGCCCACAGCAGCATCAGCCATTTCTTCCAATCCGGACGCGAGGCGATGGTCTTGACGGAGCCTGCCGCATTGCTTTGCGCCGCGGAGGAAGAAGCGCCGGGATTCGGCGACCCCGACGCTGTGGCATGATCCAGCACGCTCGTTGACCCCGGCAGCAGCACGGCCGCTGCGGGAACTCGCAGCGCGGGCAACGAAATCGAAAGGAAGGGTAACGCCAGAACGGCCGCAGCCGCCACGGTCCATATCAGGTGCCGCGCGGCCGCGGATCGCCTGTGGAAGAGATTTGCTGCTAACCATGCCACGCCCAGCACCGCCGTGCTCTTGAGGGCGGCGCCGATGCAAATGGAAAACCAGGCCGTTTCGTTCCACACCAACATTTACTTACCCTCCCTCTTGGCCTTTTCGATCATTACCGCCATCCGCTCCAGTTCCTTACGAGTCAATCGCGTCGAAGAGATGTCCAGGAGCGCCGCCACAACCTGCTCGGGCGAATCATTGAAGAATGTGTCCAATAAGTGTTTTATTGCCGATCGCTTGGCTTTGTCCCGGGGCACGGTTGGGACATACACATACCTCATCCCTTCGGCCTGGTGCCGGATGTGGCCCTTTTGCTCGAGCACCCGGAGCATTGCGCGCACCGCCGAATAGCTGGGCGCGTTCGCCATGGCTTCTCTCACCTCCGAGGCGGACGACTTCCCTCGCTGGTAGAGAATATCCATGATCTGCCGTTCACGCCTGCTCAGCCCCGTGGCGGAACTCACCGCCGGCTCTCCTGCTGGATTTCTAGCAACATGCTAAAAACTTAGCACTACGGCGCGGCCCTGTCAAGGGGGAGGTTGGGCGCTTCTAATGCGTCATCGAATAGACGGTGTAGTTGATGCCGTAGCGGTAAGCGAGCGTAGTCATCGCCTCCGGATAGTACGGAACGTCGGCGAACTCCCAAGCATCGCCGACGTCCGTGTTGAAGTTCACGGCGACGATCATGTGGTTCTTGTCGTCATACATGGCGCGCCAGGCCGGGCTCGTGCCCTCGGGTTGCACCACCTGGACCGTTCCACCAGGGCCGCGCCGGAGATGCCGGGAACCCGGGATGAATGTGCGGTCCTTTTCTTCAATATCGTAAAGAACGTGCATCACCGAATCGGATTCCGCGATGTCCGTGATGGGCTGGTTCGGCAAGACGCGGTCCATGGTCGCACGGAATATTTCCCACTGCTCAGGACCCCAAAAGTCATCAACTACCAGGAACCCGCCTCTCAGAAGGTATTCCCTCAACCGGGCTGTTTCCGAATCATTCAGGTTCCACCAACCCGTCTGCGTCGCATAGATCCACGGATAGTTAAACAGCCGGTCGTCGCTCAGGCGCAGGTGGCGCGGGTCGCCTGTGTCGATCCTTGTGAGCCGCCGGACGCCGGCTGTGAAATGATTGTCGGCGTCTGGCCAATCCACCAGCCACCAGCCCGTTCCCATTCCGTCTCGAGATGCATATCCCCACCCCCGGTGGTATTGAGGCAGGTCGGTATATTCGATGCGAATAAAGTGGAACTCGGCATCGCGAGCAGGAGGCGGAGTTCGGTCGTCCGCGGGTTCCTGGATGCGCACTTTTTGAGCCGGCCCGGCAATCGCAATCAGTAACAGCGCCCCGAGAGCCGCAGCCCGCCGCGGAAGACGGCGTTTCAAAGGAATTCCGTTCTGCTCTGCGAGCCAGTGGATCACTTCGAGCGCCCGCTGTCCAGACCCTGCTTGGATCATTGTAGCCCTCGCCGGCAGCGTTGGTGCCGGACGTTTATATCTGTACGTTCCTGATGTTGTTATACTGATAATCGCTGTGCGACGTTAGGTCTCTTCTCCGCTAATCAGATCACCGCCGGGAGCGTGTCCTCGGTGCGGCGGTTCTGTTGTCTCCATTGTTTCAAGCCGGGAGGAGCGTGTGTCTTCATACGCCATTCAAGTTCACAACGTCAGCAAAGTCTTTCGTAAACGGACCGGCTGGCTCGGCTCTAAGACTATTCGGCGGTGGGCGCTCAGGAATGTGAACTTCCATGTGGAAGACGGAGAGGCCTACGGACTGCTGGGCCCCAATGGCTCGGGCAAGTCGTCGTTGATCCGTGTACTTTCCACGCTTCTCACGCCCGACGAGGGTTGGGCCGAGATCATGGGCATGCGTCTGCCGGACCAGGAGCGAGATGTGCGCCGCGTCATCGGCCGCGTGAGTGTCGACGCAGCGTACTACAAAAAACTTTCCGCGCGCGAGAACCTGATGTTTACCGCACGGGTGTACGGCCTCGATCCTGCCGTGGCGGAGCGTCAGTCGCGCGCGATTCTTGAACAACTCGGCTTCGACCCGAAGCGCTTCGGCGACCCGCTCGAAGATATGAGCCGTGGAATGCAGCAGAAGATCGCGATCACCAGGGCTCTTCTCGTGGATCCGCCGTTATTGCTGCTGGATGAGCCGACCACGGGCCTCGACCCCAAGAGCAAGCGCGACGTCATGATCTTCATCGAGGACCTCCGGCGTCGGAAGAATACCACCATCCTGCTTACCACCCACGACATGAATGAGGCCGAGCGTCTTTGCGAACGGCTCGGGATGCTCGCCCACGGCAAATTGGTCGCGGAAGGCACGGCCGACGAGCTCAAACGGGTCGCTGCGTTGCGGGACGGCTTCCCGTCCATCTCGACGCTCGAAGACGCCTTTCTTGCGCTCGCGGGCGAGAAGCTGGTTGATTCGGACGCGGCGCCCGCCGGGGAGGTCGCCTAATGGTCCGTCAAATGTTGGGATTCGTTTACCGCGATTGGCACCTCACACGCCGTTACTGGTCGTGGGTGGCTGTGTTCACCATCTATGCGCTGGTGAGTTCGGCCACCGTTACGCTGATCGGCGTCGCGGCCAAGGATGTTCGGCTGACGCTAACCCTGACCGTTGGCGTGCTGCTGTGGAGCTTCCTCTCGGTGCTGTTCAATGAGATCGCCATGTCCATCGCGTTCGAGCGATGGGAGGGGACGCTCGAGTACACGTTCATGGCGCCTGTTTCCAGACTGGTGCACATGTTCGGCGTCAGCCTGTATGCGCTTTCCTACGCGGTCTTTCGGGCGCTCTTCGTGCTGGCAGGGTTGTTCGTGTTTCTGGACTTGAGTTTTCGCGGCGCAAACCTGTGGGGCATGCTGGTGGTGCTTGCGGCGAGCAGCTTCGCTTTCGTTGGTCTCGGGTTAATCGCGGCCACGCTCCCCGTGATGAGCCCGGAGCGGGGCGCCGAGGCGACCAACATCTTCCAAAGCGTGCTACTGCTCGTCTCCGGTATCTACTATCCTGTTTCGGTCTTGCCGCGCTGGTTGCAGCCGCTCGCCGCAGTGTCGCCGGCAACGTATGCGCTTAGCGCGAGCCGAAAGCTGATGGGCATCGATACATACAGCGGACAAGCACCGCTGCGAGGCGCCGCCTTCTCGGACGTTCTTCCGGAAATCGGAATCCTGTTGCTTATGGGAGTCGTTCTGGTGCCGCTAGGCTTTTTTGTATTTGGCCGGTGCGAAGCCTGGGCGAAACGAACGGGTAAGTTGAAGCGAACAGGGTAACTCGGGTATGTGGAGGAGAGCACACACTCTTGAAGGGTGGAGCTTGTCGGCGACGCATCTTACGTGGCGCGGTCAGCAGTCTGATGACGGAAAGACCTGGAGCGGCTTCATGGTCGTCGAGGCCGATCGTAGCTAGGAGCAGGAGGCCGTTTGAGTTTCAGCACGGCCAGCTAGGCCCGGCTTTGATCAGGAGCACTTTCGCGGGTCCGCTTCTTGCGGTTGCGCTTGCGTGCCAACGCCGACTTGATGCGCTTCTTCTGACCCGGCTTCAAATAGAACGAGTGCCGCTTGATGTCCTTGATGATGTCTTCCTGCAGGACCTTGCGCTTGAAGCGCCGGAGCGCGCTATCGAGCGTTTCGCCGTCTTGTAAGTGTATTTGGGCCAATAGGACCTCACCTCAGTTTCAGAGCCATTTTTCAGCAGCCGTTTGCGCTAGCGCGTTCGCCATGCCTGTCCCACGCGACTGCTGGTAGGCGCGCGATGCGCCCTCCGCTTCTGCTCCGCAGCGTGTGCCGCCGCGGCACGATCGTTGGCGTAGCCGAGCATATCCGTTTCCGTGAACATCAGCGCTGTAGCCTCGGCGTGCCCTTCGAGAAGGCGCCGGCACAACAGTGGGAGTTCCTGCAGCGGAATCTTGTACTTCCGAATCAAGCCCAGATCGGCGCCCACGATGACCTCCTTACGGGTTCGGTCGGCCGCGATCGCCTCGAATCTATACCGCCGGATGTTGGTATCCTGGCGGAATCCCGTCAACACGAACTCCATAAATGCTCCTTCCGCGATCTCTATGCCTGTTTAGTTTCTCCGACAGTGGAACCTAGCTCTTCAGGCTCCAAAGAGACCTGTTCAGGCTCCAAAGAGACCTGGGTTTGCCGTTTACGCTCCAGCCGCTTAGCAAGCTTTTGCTGCTGCTTTTCTTTGCGTTGTTGTTCCTTTTGCCTTTTCTTGAACGATTGTGGTCCACGACCAGCCATCATTACTCCTGACTTATGAGCCGCCACCACCAATCAAGGGGTGGCGGCCCAGATTTATCTACGGCCGAAAATAATGGCGCGGTTCACCACCGTGAACCACGGCCACCCTCGCCGCGCCCGCGGCTGAAACCGCCGCTACGTCCCCCGCCGTGGCCGGTACGGCCGGAGGGTTTTGGGCGCGCTTCGTTCACATTCATTGCTCGACCGTGCAGTTCGGCTCCGTTCAACTGCGCAATGGCAGTTTGCGCATCGCGTTGTTCCGTCATTTCGACAAAGGCAAAGCCACGCGGCTGACCCGTGTCGCGGTCCGTCACGATGTTGACCCGTTCTACGTTGCCATATTGGGAGAAGGCGGCGTGCAGATCGTCTTGTGTTGTTTGGTAACTGAGATTGCCGACAAAAATGTTGCTCATGAGAATTGTTCCTCGCTTATACCGAAGTATTCAAAGTGAAATCCCGATTGCCTGTCAGGTGAGCTGGCGTTAGACAGATGCACGCTGAGTACCGCCCTCCCTGCCGAAACCGTTTCCATTTGCGCGTTCTTGTTTGGGCTCAGCTTCGTATACGTTAATGGCTCGGCCATGCAGTTCATGGCCATTCATCTTGGAGATGGCGTTCAAGGCCTCTTCTCGATCTTTCATTTCGACAAAGCCAAAGGCCCGGGGTTGTCCGCTCGCCGGATCGCGGGCAATATGCACCCGCTCCACAGCCCCGTAGGCAGCGAATGCAGCCTCGAGCTCAGATTCAGTGGTTTGGAAGGAGATGTTTCCAACGTAAAGATTGAACATTGTTTCTTGCGTGCAGTGGTGATTGAATGACACGTGGTGAAATCCTGATCTAGGCAGCCTGGCAGACGAGGTCAACGCGCGGCGGTCCTTTGTTTGGATGCGGATGGTGGAACTGCAATCATGGATCGGGGATTATTTGCAGATCGGGTGGCTGGAGGGCGACCCTTGCGGCGAAATCGCTCGAGGGGCATTGCAGCCTCTTTTCTACATTCGGTGGATAGAGGAGTTTGTCCCATGCCGGACTCCAGAAACGAACGCTTCTTCAGTATACGCTAAACTCAGACCGGCGCAGGGCAGGGGCGCCCGCAAGCCCACCCAGGGCAAGGAAATGACGCCGTTTCTACAGGCATAGACTTTTTACTGCAGACGGGAGTTTTTACACGCGAATCTCGTTGGAAAATCTAATGTTTGGAGCGCGCTGCGTATGCTGGCCATCGATTTGCTGGAATTTATCCTAGGGAAGGAGCGACGAAATGAAACCAGGAATTACGATAGGCACATTTATCCTGATGTCCGCTCTGCCAGCGGTTTGCCAGGACACCAAACCGCAGAACGAAACGATGCCCATCTACCGGGTGACCGTGGTCCAGCGTTCAACCAAGGCGATCAATTACCAGTACCGCTCCGGGCCCACAAGAATTGATTTTCGCGGAACGGTGCTGCTGCC
>QHXU01000010.1:0-4884 GCA_003223065.1 Acidobacteriota bacterium
TCCAGCGATCGTTGATAAGCCGCGACAATGTCCTTTCGGGCTTCCTCGGCCGCGTCAGCGGCCACCAGCAGCAATGATGACATCATGAACAGTAAACGCGGTGCCCAGATCCTGACGCTTGATCCCTTCATTTAGATAGAGTCCTCGTGTCTGCGTACCACCTTCGCCTGGCTCCGGACGAGATGTGTCTACGGTGCCATACTAACTAACTACAGGGACTGTCCGGAACGCCACACGCATCATCGCGCTGCGTCATAGCGGAGCAGGTGCCAGTCGTGCCACATGCCGCGCATCATGAATAGTCTCTTGTTCCAGGCTCGGAGTCACCAGATCGACGACATGCCCAGCGCTGAACAGGCGCTTCGCTTTGGCAGAACGAGAGCCCGATCGCCTGTCTGGAGTGCCACCCCGCAAAAGGTGTTCCCTGGGTTCAGGCACAATTGACATCGTGGAGTGAAGTTCGTACCGTTCTGACATCGCATGCTGCACGATAGGCTTTCCCCGATTGCGCCGGCCCGATTCTGGTGCGGCGCCATATTGAGCGCCCAAGCACTGCTCGCTGCGCAAGGCGGCGCTGCGTGTAAAGGACCGGCCGAACTCGAGCGCGCTGTGGCATCCAGGCCGTCAGCGGGGGCTTACGATGCGCTGGGAGCGCACTTTGCGCAACAGGGAAAGATGTCATGCGCGATTTCCGCATTCGAATCCGCGGTGAAGCTCGATCCAGACTCCGCGGAAGCGCACTACAACCTGGCGCTCGCAAGGCTGGAAACCGGTGCGGTTCAGCGTGCCCAGCACGAATTTGAAACCGTGATCCGCCTGAGTCCAGGCATGCCGCAGGCGCACGTCGGGCTGGGCACAGCGTTGAGCCGGTCAGGCAAGACCGCCGACGCGATCGAAGAGTTCAAGGCAGCCCTCAAGATGGATCCACAATCCATCCCCGCGCTGGACGGGCTGACGAAAGCGCTCATCGAGCAGAAGAGGTATTCGGCGGCAATCGCGTATCTGAAAAACGCGCCGGCCGACTCTGGACTTCAGGTGAACCTGGCGATCGCGTACTCCAAAAACGGAAGTGCGGAAGAGGCGATCCAAATACTCTCGCGTCTGGTGAAACAACAGCCTTCGTCCGCCATGGCGCACTTCAACCTGGCAGCCGTCTATTCCCAGGAGAAGCGCTACCGGGAGGCTGCCGATGAATTTCGCGAGGCGCTGCGGCTGGATCCTTCGAACGATGTAGCGCTGATCTCCATGGTGAAGGCCATGGCAGTGCTCGCCGACTATGACGGCGCGTTTCCCGTGATCGAGGAGTACGTTCACCGCAAGCCGGCCGACTTCGAAGCACTGTATCTGATGGGCGTGGTTGACCGAGGCATGGGCAAATACGCCGAGGCGGAAACATTACTGAAGCGGGCCGTGCGCCTGAATCCCAATCACTACGATGTTCGATACAACCTCGGTTTCGCGCTCGCCAGATTGGGTAAGCCGGCGGAAGCGCGCGAGCACCTGGAGAAAGCGCTGCAACTGGATCCCAAATCGACGGAGGCCCGGTTTCAGTTGGCGGGCGTGCTGCGGAGCCTGGGCGAACAGGAACGGGCCGCCGCGGAGCTGAAGATCTTTCAGCAGCAAAAGCAAGCGAGCGTGGAGGAGAACATTGCCGGCACGAAGGGGAGTGCGGCCAACGCAGCCCTTCAGTCAGGCGACGCCAGGCACGCGGCCGAATTGTACCGCGAGGTGATCGCCGAAGACCCCAAAAATCCGCGCACGCATTACAACCTCGCCCTGGCTCTCCACCGGCTAGGGGACGTGCGAGCGGAGCGTGAATCCCTGGAGAAAGCGCTGGCTCTCGATCCCGGATTTGCCGCAGCGCTCAATCAGATCGGACTGTTGGACCTCGACGGAGGACGGCCGGCGGACGCCGAACGGCGTTTCAAGGCGGCCATCTCGCTCGACCCACAATACGCCGAGGCTCAGAGCAACCTGGGCGTCGTGTACGGACAAGCCGGCAAGACGAGAGAGGCCGAACAGCTATTTCGCCAGGCCGTGGAGAACAATCCTCAGTACGCCCAGGCCTGGGTGAATCTCGGATTGATTCTGGCCAGCCAGGAACGTTTTCAGGATGCCGAAGAGGCGTTGCAGAACGGGGTGCGAATTGATCCGCGCAACGCGCGGGCGCTGACAGCGCGGAGCATGGTTCAGGCTCGTCTCGGGCGGTCGAAGGAGGCGATCGAGGGTTTCCGCCAAGTGATCGAGATTAATCCCCAGGCGCCCGATTCTCATCTCAACGCCGGCATCGCCCTGGCGGATCAGTTCGACCTGGAAGGCGCCCTTGCCGAATTCTCCGAAGCCGTCCGGCTGGCTCCGGGCTCGGCGGCGACGCATTACAACAAGGGGCGTGCATTATTCGACCTGCGGCGCAATGACGAAGCGAAGCCCGAACTGGAGGCAGCGGTCAAGATCGACCCCAATTCCGGCGGTGCGTGGTATCTGCTTGCTGTCATCGAAAAACAGGCCGGTAACACGGACCAGGCAATTCAACTGTTCGAAAAGGTCTTGCGGATCGAGCCGAAGAATGCCGATGCGCTGTACATGCAGGGCCAGGAACTCCAGCGTAAGGGCGATACTCGCCTGGCCGTTGAGCGATGGCGCAAGACGATCGCCGTCGATCCGAATTACGCGGAAGCGCTCTACAATCTTGGGCGCGCGCTGGCGAAGTCGGATCCGGCGGAGTCAGAACGCTTCCAGGCCCGTTTTCGGAGTTTGCAGGAGGCGCACCATGCCGTGGACCGCGCCCAGACTCTCGGCAATTTCGCGCTGGCTTCGGCGGCGGCGAGGGACTGGCCGCAAGCGATTGCACAACTGAAGGAAGCCCTCCAGGTGTGCGGTAATTGCAGCGCGCTGCCGCTGTTGCACAAGGATCTGGGCCTGATCTACTGCCGTTCCGGGGATTGGAAGAACGGCAAGAGTGAATTACTGGAAGCGCGAAAGTTGACGCCAAATGACCCGGACGTTGCGCAGGCACTTCGCGTGCTCGAAGAGGGCTCACATCGATAGAATCGCACTCGGCGCCGGGGCGCCGGATCCTTCTACCTCGCGGCCGCGGCCTTTTCCAGCAAACTCCGCATAAAGTCGTCCTCGGGGAACAACTCGACGTAGCGGCGCATGGCTTCGAGAGCCTGCGGATATTTCTTGAGCGCGATGAGACGCAGAGCGAGCGTTTTGTGCAATACGGGATCATACGGTTCAATTTCGAGCGCGGTCTTCAAATGGTCAATCGACTCGTCAAGGCGATTCAATCGGGCCAGAGCTTCGGCCAGGTCCTGTTGAACACTAGCGGTTCGAGCGCCTAGTTTGACGGCCTTCTCGAGGTGCTCGATAGCCCGTAGGTTCGTGGCCTCGCCTGGGGCATCGTACAAGAGTTTTCGACCGAGCGCACTTTCTACGAACGCGTTGTCGGGCATGGTGCGGCTCAGTTGGTCGAGCAGCGCGACGTAGTGGCTCTGGAACTCTGGATGCCGCTCGATGATTTCGCCATACGCTTTGAGGAGAGTCAAACGGGGAATCGCTTGCGAGCGGCCTGGCGGGGCGTTCATGTATTCCAACTCGGGTTGGCTTGGAGATACGGTAGCTGGCGCGTCCTGCCCAACCCGGACGATGATCCGGTGGTTGGTGAGAGCAGTGTGTGAGATGACCGCTGCGTCGCGTTTTGGCATGTGACAGCCCGCGCAGTCGTTCTGAGGTTCGCGCGCCAATGCGGGCAGGCGGCAACCGGCGTCCGTGTGGCACGTGAGGCAGCGCGCCCGGTAGTACGCCGGCGCCTCCTCCGGGCCAACCGCGACGTGCGGGTCGTGACACGTCATGCAACTCAGCCTTCCGCGGCTCGCGATGAAGCAGCGGCTATCCTTCATCGCGCTGTGGTGTTCCAGCAAATCAGTATCGGCGGCGGCCGTCCTGACTTTGAAGATCGCAAGTGTGTCACTCAGCCATGTCCCGGGGCGAAAATCGGAGTAATCCTTGCCGGGTTGCAGTACGCGGGCATCGCCGGTTTGGTGGCAGTTCATGCAGATGTTTTCGGCAAGACGCGCGCCGAGTCGTGCCGGATTGACGATCGACGTGTCCGGAGAGCGTGCGCGGCCCTGTGCGCGCTCTTTGACGTGCAATGCGCCGGGACCATGGCAATTCTCGCATCCAATCGCCAGTTCGCGAAACGGCGGATCGTGGTAGGCTCCATTCCGGTCAGCGACCGGCCGCGGCTGGCCGCTGTGGCAAATCAGGCAGGCGGCGTGAATGGGACGATTGAAGCCGTAGTCGGCATGCTCGTAGCCCGGGGAGAGATCCCAGTCGCCGGTTCGCGAGTACAGCGAGAGCGGCGCCTGAAACAAGTGGCCGAAGCGCCGCGTGATGAAAGTGACCCCATGATCGCCGGACCCAACGGCGTATTCGAGCCGGTAGGTGGTCTTGAAGATCAACTGGTTCGCTTTGGTCCTGGATTCGCTCTGGTACAGTTCTCCGTCCTCGACGAACACTTCGAAGGTCCGGCCCAACCTTTCATTTGTGAACCGGCGGCTTTTCCGGCGAGCCGCTTCGAGAAGGGGCATGTTGTGTGGAACAGACATGGAACGGCCCATTCCGGTCCGCCGAAAGCTCTCGAGAATCTTGGTATGGCAGCCGCCGCACGTTTCCGATCCCACGTAGGCGACAGAGGCAGCCGTGTTCCGGGCGGCAGGCGGCAGCGGCTGGCAAACCGCAAAACCAGCGAGGCAGAGGACGGCCGCACGGCTAACGATGGTCGTGTATGTCCACTCCACTCATCGAAGTCTACCGCTCTGGTTCCGTTACCGTAACGATTTGGTCCGCGGCGACCGACTTCAGGGACTGCGTAACGCCGCT
>QHXU01000010.1:5006-7382 GCA_003223065.1 Acidobacteriota bacterium
TACCAGGCGGAGTCTCGCGCCTATGCCGTGGCGGTTGCTTTGCGACCCGATCAGGTTTACCGACAGCCAATGGTTCCGGTTCCCTCCCTGGTTACGGAGAACGATCGCCTCTCCGTCGTTGCAGTTGATCGCTACGTCCAAGAACCCATCATTATCGAGGTCTCCGAAGGCGACTCCGCGCGCGGCCAAAGGAACATGGAACGGCGCACCGCTCTCGCGGGACACATCGCGGAACTTGCCCGCCGTGTTTTTCATCAGAAGCAGCGGCTCGCGGTAGCGCAGAGAAGGCTGCATCAGCTCGATGTTATCCATCACGTGCCCTTGAGCGACGAACAGGTCGCGCCATCCGTCGTTGTCGTAATCGATCATTCCGGCGCCCCAACCGGAGTGCAATGCCGTGATTCGGCCAATGCCGCTCGAATCCGAGATGTATTCAAAAGTCCCGTTGTTGTTGCGATACAGCGCATACTTCTGATTTCCGAGCGCGTCCACGAAGACATCGGGCCACCCGTCGTTGTCGTAGTCGGCGAAGTCGGTGCCCATGCCCGCGAAGGCTTTGCCGTCCTGATCGTAGGCCAATCCCCGCGCCAGGGCCACCTCGGTGAAGGTGCCGTCATGGTTGTTGCGGAAAAGTTGGCCGGGGAAGGAGTCGTTGGCGATGAAGATGTCGGGCCAGCCGTCGCGGTCGAAGTCGTTGATGGAGAGTCCCAGGGCCTTGCCCGGCGCAGACGCGATTCCGCAACGCCGGGAGACGTCTGTGAAGGTGCCATCGCCATTGTTGTGATAGACCAGGCAGGTGACGGGCTTGAATTGGTCGGGCTCGCAGTAGGCGCGATAACCGGGCCGGTGCTGGCCGCAGTAGATATTCATGCCGAAGTCCCACTCAAGGTAGCGCGTCACGATCAGGTCGAGCCGGCCGTCGCGATCATAGTCGACGAAGCAGGCGCCCACGCACCAACCGCTCCCGGTCACGCCTGCTTTCTCCGTGACGTCCGTGAAGGTGCCGTCGCCGTTGTTGTGGTACAGGATGTTTCCGCCCAGATTGGTGACCAGGAGATCGGCATTGCCGTCGTTGTCGTAATCGCCGGTCGCAACGCCCATTCCGTAAGAATGGCCGCGCAGGCCGGCCGCCTCCGTGACGTCGGTGAAGGTGCTGTCTCCATTGTTCCGATACAAGCGATTCCAGTACCTGGGATCGGACTTGTCGGGAGACGCTCCACGAGGCATCGGGTCGCGGACCGCGGCGCCGTTTACGAAGAACAAATCGAGGTGGCCATTGTTGTCGTAATCGAACATGGCCACACCAGCGCCCATGGATTCAGGCAAGTACTTCTGGCTGGTCCGGCTGGCTTCGTGTTTGAAACGAATGCCGGATCTTTTGGTCACGTCGGCAAACACTGGCAGCGGGGATGGCTTCATTCCCTGGGCGAATAAAGAGCACACATTCGGGCTTGCGGCAAGGGAGAGGAGAAAACGACGGCGATTCAAGATTCCACCGATCGACTCTCTGCGAGGCGGCGGCCGGTGCGGGCCACATCCGATGATACAACGCCGATAGTGTGCAGGCGCAGGCTCAAAGAACGGGCCCTCTTTCGCGCAAGGCAGTCGACGGCGTCGGTTCAGGCTCGCTTACTTTACCCCTTGACTTGTTTTTCAGCATCGGGCAGACTGTTTTCAGCGTCGGGCAGATTAAGAGTGTTGTACTATTTTGCGAGATGGGCGGCCGGCAATTCTTAAATCTGTTGGGACAACCTTCTTCCTTCCTTTGGCGGTCGTCGAGCGTTGGCATAGAGAGTTTAGGACATAATCGGCGATCGTAACGCTCGCGGGTGTGGGTCGTAGAACATCCCTCGGGCTAGGCTGAAACGGCCACATGGTCACTAAACTGTTCGATTGTTGTGACCTTGGAGGGAGCCATGTTAGTGCCCTCACGAGTGGGATCGCTCGGTTCTCTGGGCGCGCTGGTTTTGCTCACAGCATCTGGCGCCTACGCACAGCTCTCGTCGGCTTCCGTTACCGGCATCGTCCGCGACTCGAGCGGCAGCGTGATTCCGGACGTGAAGATTGTCTTGCGGAACGCCGCCACGAGCATTGAACGTGTCGCCACGTCCAACAGTGCCGGAAATTACGTCTTCCTGAGCATCACGCCGGGAATTTACTCTCTTGAGGCCAGCGCGCCGGGCCTCCAGACAACGCAGATCTCAAACTTCACCCTGGATGTGAATCAGACCGCGACCTTCAACATCACCATGCAGGTCGGCGCACTGCAGCAGACGGTTTCGGTGGAAGCTGCGGGAGAGTTGGTGCAGGGAGCGACATCGGAACTGGGGGCCGTGGTGGCGACCAAGCAGGTTGTGGACTTACCGTTGAACGGCC
>QHXU01000010.1:7537-32556 GCA_003223065.1 Acidobacteriota bacterium
GTTTCCTTCTATCAACGGTCAGACCAACCGCAGTAACTTCTTCATGACCGACGGTCTGAACAACCAGGGCGCCTTCTCGGGCACCTACGCGGTACCGCCCATCATCGACTCGATACAAGAGTTCAAAGTGAACTCCCACAACGACCAGGCGGAGTTCGGCGGCGCGCTAGGGGGCATCGTCAACGTCGCCACGAAGCCAGGCACGAACGAGTTGCACGGGAGCTTGTGGGAGTATCTGCGGAACGACGCGTTCAACGCGCGCAACACGTTTCAGAACAGCGTCACGGTTTTCCGGCAGAACCAGTTCGGGGTCTCGGCTGGCGGCCCGGTAATGCTCCCGAAACTGTATAACGGCAAGAACAAGACGTTCTTTTTCGGCGCGTGGGAAGGGGTCCAATACGTGCGTGCGGCGAACTCGTTCCAGCATCTGCCAACTGACTCCGAGCTCTCCGGAAACCTGGCGGGACAGGTCCAGGCATACGATCCGTCGACCACGCGTGCGGATCCTAATAACCCGGGCAGTTTCATCCGCGATCCGTTTCCCGGCAACCAGATCCCGGCAGCCCAGATTGATGCCAGGCTGGTGAACTTTGCAAAGTCGATCAGGCCGCCACTCTTCAATACAGGCGTTGCCAATAACAACGCCATCGATAACACACCGTTCCGCCAGCATCAGAATGAAATCACCGCACGAATCGATCAGAATGTCGGCTCCAAGGATTTCTTCTGGTTCCGGTACAGTTCCATCTATTTCGACACAAAGGGATCCGGCGGGCTGGCCAACCAGGTGACCCAGATCACCGACAACCCGGGCCAGAATTACGGCGCCAGTTGGGTCCACACGTTTGGCCCCAGTCTGGTCCTCCAGGCTCAGTACGGCCGGGCACATCAGGAACAGAACACCTTCACCACTTACAACAATCTTTCAGCGAGTACGATCGCGGGATTGGGGTTCGCCCAAGACTTCTACAGTAACTTTATCGGCGGCTTGAGCGTGGTGCCCGCGATCGCGATCAGCGGTTATACGAACCCAATTCCCGGCGCCAATCGGTCGCTGAATCCAAACGAAACCAACGTCCACCAGTGGAAGGCGAACGTTTCGAGGATCTGGGGGAGTCACACGCTTCGTTTCGGCGGGGAGATTAACAGCAGCACGTTCGAGTCGTTGTACACAAATGCTAACTCTGCTTATGCCTTCCAGCAGACGAGTGCAAACGGAATAGGCAACGGCAATGCGATGGCGTCGTTCCTGCTCAATGTGCCTGATAGCGCCGGCCGCCGCAATGTCCACGAAACGACGCGATGGGGTGGCGTCATGGGATACTACTTCTCGGATTCCTGGAAGGTAACGCCGCACCTCACCGTTAATATGGGGCTTCGGTACGACCGTACATTCATTCCGCCCTATGGCAAGGAGGATACGGTCGGCTTTAACGGCGGCATTGAAGCCGGGTCTATCAACTTCAACAACGGTACCTATATTGTGCAGAAGTTGCCGCCCCCTTGCAGTATCAGGGGACATGCTCCCTGCATTCCGGGTGACGGAACGCTACCGGCGCACGTGGTGGCGTCAGATAACGGCAAGATCTACCATGACACGGCCACGAACTTTGGACCACGCCTCGGTATTGCATACCGGCTGAACGATACCACGGCCGTACGCGCCGGCTTTGGCATCTTTTACGACAACTGGGCGGCGGTTACGCAGACATCGCAGAACTACGAAGGCACCTGGCCGGACATCGGACAGCAGCTTGCAAATAATCTGAACGTTCCGGTTCCCGGCGCCCTCCTACCGACTGTCACCGGACAAAACCCGTTCGCAGCAGGGGGCGGAGCCTTTCCGGCTCCGACACCCTTCCAACAGGTCCAGTGGTACATGGACCCCTACGCAAGAAATCCATATTCGATGCAGTGGAATTTCGGCGTTGCGAAGCAGTTCAGCACGTCCACCTCGGTGACCATCGACTATGCCGGATCGGGAAGCCGCCGTCTGGACGTGGGCGGTTACTACAATGTTGCCTTAACGCCTGGGCCCGGCAACCCGACGGATCGTCAGCCCTATCCTTACATTCACCCGACCTATTATGATCGCAGCATAGGCCGGGGAAACTACAACGCACTTCAGTTTCAGTTCAACAAGCGCTTCTCGGGCGGGCTGGCATACCAGGTGTCGTATACGTACTCGAAGTCGATCGATATCGGATCGTCGGGCTGGTACGGTGTAGAGGGACAGTCGGTCCAGGATCCGTACCACTACAACAACGATCGCAGTATCTCGGGTTTCGATCTTACGCATGTTCTCAGCGTGAATGTCGTATACGAGTTCCCCTTTGGCAAGGGCAGAAGGTTCACCACCGGGAACAAACTGGTGGATTACATCATCGGCGGCTGGCAGGGGAATGCCATCGGTTTCGCGCGCTCGGGACAGCCGTATAACATCACCGTGTCTGGGGATGGCGCCAATACCGGCAACACCGGCTATCTGAGAGCCAACCTCGTCGGAGACCCCCACCTTTCGGACCCGACCGCTGCTGCCTGGTTCAATACTTCTGCTTATGCAGCTCCCGCCCCCTACGCCTTTGGCAATCTCGGCCGGTACGCCCAACGGGGTTCCGCATTCTGGAATGTGGATGCATCGATCTTCCGGGAGTTCAAGGTCTTGGAGAGCAGATCGCTGCAGTTCCGGGCGGAGTCGTTTAACACGCCGAACACCGTCATCATGGGGAATCCCAACTCGAACCGTAGCAATCCGGCGACCTTCGGGACGGTGACCGGGACGGCGAATTCACCGCGCTCATTGCAGCTTGGATTGAAGTTCACATTCTGACTATCGATGTGAATTAGTGCTTTAGCGGGGTTGGCCTGTCACGCGCCATCAACGCGATATCACAAACTCTTGCAAGCGATCCGGAATGTGAAAGCGTACTTGCCGGCCCGCTTTGCCGGCGGCTCGATGACCAGCGCGGTATCGTCCTGCTTCCATTTCACAGGCTCATCGAGACCGAGCATGTCGACCTTCGTGACCTGCTTTCCAGCCAGGGATGTCAGGCGCAGTTCCTCATCGGGCCATTCGAGCGCGATCGCGTACAGCGTGTTACCCTTGCGCGTGAAGCGAACATCCCCGTCCTTGTAAGGCTCCCAATAATGCGAACTGTAGATCGCTTCGCCGTTGACATGCAGCCACTCTCCCACGCGGCGCAGACAGCTCTGCATGACATCGGGGATGGTTCCATCCGCTCTTGGCCCGATGTTGATCAGCAGGTTCCCGTTCTTGCTGACGACATCGACCAGGTAGTCGACCACCTGGTTAGGCGTCATGTAATCGCCTTCTTTGAGGTTGCGATTGTAGCCCCACGAAAACGGATCCAGTGAATCACACGTCTCCCACTTGTCCTGCCGGACCCGGTTCATTCGGGTTCGCTCGGGAGTCGCAAAGTCACCGAGCGGTTTACCATCGATGTCGGTTCCCCAGCGATCGTTCGCGACAACCTCGTCCGGATTCCCGGAGTGGTTGTAAAAGTAGGAGAGCACCTGTTTGCTGCCCCAGTAATCCGCGGGAAGCGGCTTTCCGTGGACATCCCGGATCGGTCCGTCGGTAACATCTCCCCACAGCACGCTCGGATGATAGAGGTCGACGAGTTCCTTAATGGAGTTGTTCATATACTCCACCCAGTCGCGGCCAGGGTACCGCGGATCCCAGAACGTGTAGGTCGTATTGTGATAGAAGCCCATCCTCAAGCCAGCCTGACGAACTGCTTTCGTCAGATCGCCGGCCAGGTCGCGCTTGGGTCCCATCTCAGCGGCGTTCCGGTGCGTGTACTTGCTCGGCCACATAGCGAACTCGTCGCCGTGCTTGGCGGTCAGCACGACATACTGGGCGCCTGAATCCCGGAAGAGCCGCGCCCATGCCGCTGGGTCGAACTTCTCGGCCTTGAACATCGGAATGAAGTCGTCGTATGGGAAATCGGCACCCCAGTTCTTGCGATGGTATTCGAGAGCGTCGGCGCGCGTCTTTTCACGGAAGATCTCCTCCGGCAAGCCGCCACGGCTCGCGGTATACGGCGGACCGCCCATCATGAATCCGAAGTTGGCTTTCGGGCTGATGAACTCGACGTACCATTCGTGATACGCCGGAACCGCGTACGGTCCCCAATGGATGAAGATGCCGAACTTCGCGTCTTCATACCATTGCGGAGCTTTGTGTCTGCGAAGAGATTCGGTGGTCGGTCGGTACGGATCGGCGGCAATCGCAGTTAGAGCTGGCATGAGAATCAGAACTGAACACGTACGAAGGTCGGACATAGATGCCTCACAGCATACTCGAGCATGCCCCCGGGTTGTTAGCTCTCGCCGGGGATTGCGTTACTTTGGCCACCAGCAGATGCTCGCAGGCCAGACCCGTCTCGCCGCGCTGACAGCTCGGAGGGCACGGTGCCGGTGACATGACCAAGCTCACGCTAAGGAGAACCCTCCAACCTCTTATGACAGTACCGCCTCACGGCCCAACCCGCGTCCCTAGTCCGCGTACCTCACGACAGATCATGATCATGCGGTCACGACACGCGGATATGAGAGTGATCGCACTCAGAGGGCCGCCGGTACCGATACTATCGGAGCCAGAAAGCCCGAAAGGTGGCATCGACGGTCACCCAGACGCAAATTAAACATTTTCGTGTAAAATCGATTTTGCACCATCAAATGCGAGTCAGCCAAACATTCAATCCAGTGAACTGCCTTTTACTCATTCCCGCGGCCGTCTTCCTGTTGGTCATGAGATATGTCGATTTTGTCCGGATCGAACTGGCGGCGCTTGGCGTGGTTTTGCTCGGAGTGTGGCTGGCTCGAAATAAGCTCGTGTGGAGCGCTCGTCCGCCGGAATGGTGTAAGCCGCTGCGGCGCTGGAGCCGAATGCCCTTGATCTGCTGCCTGCTTCCCGCCGCGACCAGTGTGACGCTGCGCCTGATGCTCTTGCCGTGGATACCGCCGCCGCATCCGGTGGTTCCGGATGAATACAGCCATTTGCTGCTTGCGAAGACATTTCTGGCCGGAAGATTGACCAATCCTCCGCACCCGTTGTGGCAGCATTTTGAAAGCATCCACATTCTTTCCCAGCCGACGTACAACTCGATGTACATGGCCGGGCAGGCGTGTTTTCTCGCGCTGGGAAAACTCCTGACCGGTGGCTTTTTCGGCGGCGTGATTATTTCGACGGCTCTGTTCTGTGCCGCGTTGACGTGGTTTCTTCGCATGTTCGTGCCACCTGGCTGGGCGCTCTTTGGCGGAATGATCGCCGCTGTGCGATTCGGAGCGGCGAGTTACTGGAATAACAGCTACTGGGGCGGAAGCGTGGCCGCGCTCGGCGGAGCATTAGCCCTCGGCGGCTGGGCGGGATTGATGAAGAATTGGAAAATCGGGCCGGCGCTGGCGTTCGCTAGCGGAGCGGTCCTGCTGGCGAATACCCGGCCATATGAAGGATTCGGGTTTATGGCTGTTCTGTTTATCTCGCTCGTCTGGCGCGCATTCAAGCAGCGCGCGCGAATGCGGTGGAGCCGAGTGGCGTTGAGCGTCGCGGCTGCGTCGATTGTGTTCAGTGCGGCAGGCTGGGCGATGGCACGGCACTGGCGAGCCGTGACGGGAAGCGCGCTCACACTGCCGTACCAAGTCAATCAGCGAACCTATGGATGGCCGCTGACGCTTCCGTTTACACCGGTTCGTCAGATTGCATATCGCCATCCGGAATTGGCGCGGTATCGCGACTTTGAAATCGGCGAGCATGAGATGATCACCAATCCGGATAAGATTCCGCTTGGGCTGCTCCAAAAAACGGCGTCGCTGTGGATCTTTTTTTTTGGCCCCGCGTTAAGCGGCGCCTTGTTGTTCGCCACGCAAATCCTTAGTACGCCGAGACTGCGGGTGATCTGGGCGGCGGCAGGCGTTGTCGGTCTCCAGGCGCTTACGGAACAGAGCGCGTATGCGCACTATGTCGCGCCGGCCGCGCCGGTGATTATGCTTTTCATCGTGCGCGGTTTCCAGCGCCTTGCCCAATGCCGGCCGCTGCGGATTCCGTGGGGTCCCGCAATGGTGAGGCTCGCAGCGCCGCTTATGTTGTTGGTGATCGGGATCCGAGCCGTCGCGCTGTGTCCAGCATGGTCACCGCCGGCCGAGACAACTTATATTTCCTGGTGCTGCACCGATGCGCGGCTTCGCGACCGCGAGCCGCTGATCCAAAAACTCCTGGAGCAGCCGGGCAAACACCTGGTGCTGGTCAGCTACGATCTCAAGCGCTACGACACGGTCGAATGGGTCTACAACGAGCCCGATATCGACCATTCGAGAATCGTGTTTGCACGGGACATGGGCCCGAAAGAAAACCAGGAGCTGCTGAAGTATTACTCCGATCGTCGCCTGTGGCGCGTGCGCATCGACGCCAAGGCGTACGTGCTGAACGAAGGCGAAGAGCACTCGACGGTATCGATCAATCCGTGTTGCGGGGGTGCTCGAGTGATTTCGCCTTGATATTCCTCAGCGCTTCGGAATCCCGATCCGGGAGAACCGCTCGCTTCGACGGATCGCTACCGCGACGAGGGTCGGTTCGTTTTTCGCGCATCACCGATCACGCGCGCTGGAACGCCAGCCACGATCGCAAAATCCGGGACATCATGCGTAACGACAGCCCCAGCAGCGACCATGGCTCGGTGACCAATGATGACCCCGCACAGGATCGTGCAGTTGCTGCCGAGTGATGCGTGCGACTTGACACGAGTCTCGATAACCTTCCAATCGGCCTCCGTCTGCAGAGTTCCGTCCGAATTCGTGGCGCGGGGATAGAGATCGTTGGTGAACATGACACCATGACCAATGAAGACGCCATCCTCGATCGTCACGCCAGTACAAATGAATGTGTGGCTGGAGATCTTGCAATTCGCGCCGATGAAAGCATCGCGCTGAATTTCCACGAACGCGCCGATGCGAGTTCCGTTGCCAATGCGACATCCGTAAAGATTCACGAGATCCGGCTGGAAAATCTTGACGTCGGCCGCTAACACGACATCTTTGGCAATCATGGATTTCTACGATCCCTTCACAGGCAGGGGGCTCGCGCGGCCTTACCTGTTCGCACTCGCTGGTTGCGCTGCGAACGCGACGGCCGCTCTCAGCGCCGAAACAACACGATCCTGCTCTTCGACCGTCATCTGATGAAAAAGTGGCAGGATGATGCAGTGATCCTGCGCGGCTTCGCTTTCCGTCAGGTGGCTGGCGGCCCGGTATTCGCCATTGGAATAGGCCGGCTCACGATGTGAGCACATGATTCCTCGCCTCGTTGCGATTCCTCG
This sequence comes from Acidobacteriota bacterium, assembly GCA_003223065.1. Taxonomy (GTDB): domain Bacteria; phylum Acidobacteriota; class Terriglobia; order Bryobacterales; family Bryobacteraceae; genus Palsa-187. Next base: position 14,875 of record QHXU01000010.1, read on the forward strand.
GACCAACATGAACTGCATGATTTGAATCTGGTCGCAGGCGTCGGGAAGCCGAACTGAATAGCTTTGCCAGTTGCTGCGCGCGAACGACGGTTCGTCCGGAGCGGTCACACCTGGCACGTTAGACAGCAGTGTCCCGTAGCGAGCTGCGAGCTCGCGCCGGCGAGAAATGATTTCCGGCAGGCGCTTGAGTTGTTCGCGGCCCACGGCTGCTTGAATATCGGTCATTCGGTAGTTGTAGCCGAGTTCCGGATATTCATCGAATTTCACCTGGCTCGCCGAATGGCGGACCGTATCCGACAAGCTCATGCTGTGCTGACGCCTCAAGCGGAACTTGCGGTCGAATTCGCCACTGGAGGTCGTCAGCATTCCGCCATCGCCGGTCGTAATCACCTTGCGGGGATGAAATGAAAAACATGCGATCTCGCCATGGGGTTTACCAATCTTCTGCCACTGGCCCTTCCAGAGAATTTCGCTACCAATGGCGCAAGCGGCATCCTCGATAACCGGGATTGAGTGTTCTTGCGAGACTCGCAACACCGCCTCGATGTTCAACGGCATCCCCACCTGATGAACGCACAGAATCGCCCGGGTTCGACCCGAAATGGCTCGATCGAGCAGGTCCGGATTCATGTTGAAGGTGGAACGCTCGATATCGATGAACACTGGGGTGGCACCGCAATAGCGAATGCTGTTGGCGGTCGCGATATAGGAATGACTTACCGTGACAACCTCGTCGCCTGGTTTCACGCCAACGGCTAACAGCGCTAGATGCAGCGCCGTAGTGCAACTGGAAACGGCGCAAGCATGAGTCGCGCCTGTGAAGGCGGCGAATTCGCGCTCGAAGGCGGCGACTTCGGGTCCCTGCGTTACCCATCCAGAGAGGATCGCCCGGCGCGCCGCGTCAGCGTCCCGCTCGTCCATGAATGGTTTAGTGATCGGGATGAGCTCGTCAGGCACGATCCGCCACCAGTTGCGCTGAGCGCTGGCCGCGCCACCACGTGACGAGCCGCCTGAGTCCTTCCTCGAGATTTATGCGGCTCTCGAACCCGAGCTGCTTCCGAGCTTTGTCCGTGCTGGCCAAGCGCCGTTGCACCGGGTTGACTGTGCGCTCAGGGCCGTATTCCGGCTTGAGATCGGACCCCATGACTCGCGCGAGTGTTAAAGCGAGATCAGTAAGGCTCGTCTCGGTCCCGCTCGCAATATTGAAGACTTCATCCGTTACGTTCGACTGAGCCGCCAGGATGTTCGCGCGAGCGATGTCCTCGATGTATATGAAGTCCATTGTCTGCTTGCCATCTCCAAAAATCAGCGGCGGTTTGCACGCCTCAATCCGTTCCATCCATCGGATGAGCACTTCGGTGTAGGCCCCATAGATGTCCATGCGGGGACCGTACACGTTGAAGTAACGCAACGCAACGTAGGGCAGGCCGTACATTTCATGAGAACTTCGCAGCAGACCTTCGTTGAAAACTTTGGCAGCGCCGTACAGAGTCCTGTTGTTGTAGGGATGCTGCTCCTCGGTGGTAGGGAACTGGTCGGCGAGCCCGTAAACGGATGCGGACGATGCCGCAACGACTCTCTTCACACCGGCCGCGACGGCGGCCTCCAGAACGTTGAACGTTCCGACAGTGAGAACATCCAGCGCGAGCCTTGGCTCCTTGGCGCACTGCGTGATTCGAATAGCAGCCTGGTGGAATAGAACATCGACGCCCTGCATCACTTCCGTAAGCAGCGCTCTGTCTTGAATATCCCCCTCAACAATAGTGACGCGCCCGCAGGATAAAGCCTTCGCGAGATTCTCTCGACGTCCGCGGACGAAATTGTCGAGAACAACGATCTCGCCGACATTCTGTTCGACGAGCAGGTCCGCGATATGCGAACCGACTAGTCCGGCGCCGCCGGTGATGAGCACTCGTTTGTTTTTCATATCGGTCTTGGCTCGTTCATGAACACATCTTTAGTCCAGTGGGAGTGTAAGCCTTTGCCGAACCTCGCTTCGATCAGATAACGAGGCCGACGGCGCGCCTCGTCCAATGTTCGCCATAAATATTCGCCCAAAATGCCCATCATCAGCATCTGAAAACCGCCTAAGACGAGGACCACTACCATCAAAGAGGTCCAGCCTTCTATAGGATGACCCCGAAACGCATTCGCGACCACATCGATGGCATAAAGAAAACCAAGTATTGCAATCACAAATCCCGCATACGACATATACCGGATTGGCTTATAAGAAAATGCGGTGACCGAGTCGACGACGAGCTTTAGTTTCTTCTCGGCGTTCCACTTCGATTGCCCATGCACCCTGGCCTGCTTTTCGTACGTGATGCTGTCCTGAGGAAAACCCATCCATAAGATCAAATTGGTGATGCTTGCATTAGTCTCGTTAAACTCTCCGAAAGCGGAAAGAACGCGTCTGTCCAGCAGAAAGAAATCCGCGCCCTTCGGCGGCATCTCCTCAAATCCAACAAATCTCCGCATAATCCAGTAGTAGAAGGATGAGAATGCGAGAGTCACTGCATTTTCCCCCTCGCGCGCGGCTCGAACGGCCCACACCACTTGCGCGCCAGCCCGCCATTTGTCGATCAGATTCGGAATGGTCTCCGGCGGATCCTGAAGGTCGGCCGCCATAACCACGGCGCACTCACCTCTTGCTTCGCGCAAACCGCAGGTCACCGCCAGGTGTGATCCGCAATTGCGTGAAAAGCGGAGCGCCCGAATATTAGAATGCTGCTCGGCGAGAGCGGACAAAACTCTCAAACTGTCATCAGACGAGTGATCGTCTATTACCAGCCACTCCCAATCCGCGCTGAGCCTCGCAAACACAGCGTCCAGGCGATCGAAAAAGATTGGAAGGTTCTTTGACTCGTTGTAGGCGGGCGTCACAATAGAAATTCGCAGAACGGAATTCCCAGCTTGCATGATCAATCCTTCAGCGAAGCCGCCTTAAAGAGTCTATGGGACCGCTTATATTCGCGGTGATCGAAAGCAAAATATCCGGTCACGCGGCCCCCGTCTGGAACATCATCGATCACGACCGACCCGAGGCTGATGAAGGCGTGATTCCCTACCCGCACCTCACTCGAGACGCACGCGTTAGGCCCGATCCAAACGCCATCGCCAATAGAAGTGCTACCAGCTACGAGGGCGTTCGCAGCGATTTCACAATTTCGACCGATTTTCGCATTATGAGCGATATGTACAAGGGCGTCGACGATACTGCCGTCGCCTATCTCTGTGAATCCCCCAAAAACCGCTCGGGCTAGGTGAGCACAACACATGATTTGAACACAGTCACCTATTCTAACGCCACCTGCGTGTGGAATGACAAGATGCTTCTCCGCGACCCACTTAGGCTCGAAGCCTTCCCCACCTATCACGGCACCGGCATGTATTGTACAGTCACTTCCGATAATGCTGTGCTCTAGAATGATCGCGCGTGGCGCCACGGTAGTACGATTGCCGATCCGCACGTTCAAGGGAGCCACATAGGCGCTCCCGTGAATTCGGGCATCCGCGGCAATCTCCGTCTCAAAATCCTTCCAGTAAAACTCAGTGTGCCGGCACAGGTATTCGTGAAGTCTGTAGAATGCCGCTTTGACGTCGTCCGCGACCGCTAATCCGATGTGGTCAGGTACTTGGGGTGCAAGTGCATCACTGGAGATCACGCACGCAAGGTGGGGGTTCTGGAGAGCACGTGCAAAGCGTTCTTCGTAGTAGCCAGCTAGCACTCGACCTTCGCGGTGAGTTAGCAATCCTAGATTGTCGAAATCGCCGCCTCTTACAACCAAGACGTCGACGATCTGCGCGATTTCGGACAGTTGCATTGTAAATCAAATTCCCGATTTACAAGTATAGGCCGAATCCACGGGAAGCGCCTGACCGAAACCCGAGATGACAGCGGCTTCGATCGGATCGTGTCCGCGACGTGCGGCTGCCGCCATCACCTCGCCTACTTTCAGGCCTCCGCACTGGAGCCGGATTACTGCGTCCGGTCCAATGGCTGAGGGCAGAATCCCCATGTGCCCTGGGACGATGTCCCCCGCGGGCCAGAATGGGATTCCAGCTGCAGCAAGTTGCACGGGATTGACATCCCCCCAGAAACGGGCAACCACGGCGCCAGGGAAAAGGCAACGGATTGAATGCAAGTCCGCTTGATTCAGCACCGGCTCCTTACGGGGGCGGAGGGCGACTAAGATAGCATCAACGTCTTCGGTATCGCCTCTCAGTGCGGCCAATTGCGACGCAGTAGAGACAGTAGCTCCTGCGCGTCGAAGTCCATTCTCAATGAATGACGCGAAAGGATTGTCGCATAAAAGAATGATATTGCTGCCATAAACTGGCACACCGGCTTCCATAAGGAGCTTAAGCGCCATTACGCCGAGAAAAGAAAATACATCAATCGCGGGATGGCGCTCATTCGTTCCGGCAATCCCGATCCCACGTCGCAGGCACGCTTCTACGTCCACGTCAGAATCTCGAAGTTCCCAGGCCTCATACATAAGTGGAACCACAGCCGTCGCTTTCATAACGGCGACCATGTCCGCGTCGATNNNCAGCGCTTCAAAAATCTCGATTCGATTTGATACACCCGCGACGGCTGCAATCTTAACCGTCGCCTGCTGGATCTCTTGAAAGGAGCCGTATCTCGTTGATCGCGTTATCGCGAAGACCTTGGCACCAGCGATCGCAGCCATGATCGGCGTGATCACGTATGGACCATTTGCTGCCTCTGTGAGCACCGTGAGATCTTTTAGGTCGAGCGAGCAACGCTGGCTCGCTTTCAATGCTTGGCGAAGGAGACGAACCGGATTGAGGCCCGGGGGCGAGGGCTGCGTCACTCTTTTCCTCTAACACAGCGATCCAGCGAAACTAAGCGTAACGGGTCACGTCCGACGCCATCGCTCAAACGCTTTGAGACTTTATTATTATCGTACATCTCGCACAAATACGTTAATCGGGTTCCCTCCCCATGGCTTGACTGATCCAACGAGCCGGTAAGTCTTGGTCAACTCTTTAATCGCATTTATGAGGTCACGCTGCCCGCTCGGGCGACCTGCACGGAATTCGATTTCGTTGTCTAAGAGCATTGAAGAACTTATCTCCTGGTACACGACGATACGAGGCCGAGTCTGGAGTAATCTCCCCGCCTCCTCCCGGCAGAGTCGGTCAGGAGCAACGTCAAACCAATGCACGATAGCGAAAAGGGCCGGCATCCGAGCAGATAAGACAAAGAATAGCGGGAGATACGGAAAAACAAAAATACGATCCTCGGGGCGGCTATAGCTAGTAATTAAGTCAGTAATCCTCTCCACGCTGTCAACGGTGTCCGCAGGAAGATGGATTCCCTTTAGAGCGGCAAGCTGTGATGTTTTTGTCGCGAAGAATACAGGCCGGTCGGACCAAGTCGTCCACTTAAATGGTAGAAACAGCTTGAATGAAACAGCGAAGAATATCACCGCGAACGCCGCGACGACAAGACCGCATGCCACCGGCCGCCATGTCTCGCTTCGAGAGCACCCCCGGCTCATCGCCAGGCAAATCAGCATGCCGATACCCGGGAGGGCCATCGGCTCATAAGGTGTCCAACTCATTCCGACTAGGTACGCCGTCACAAATGAAAACGAAGATAGAAGCAACAATTGTGCATCCCGTTTATTGAACGATCTCTTGAAGCATCGGAACATACTGTACACCGATACCGCGCCAGAGCCATAAAGTGAGATCATTGCGACAACTAATTGCGGCGTTCGCGCGCTAAATCCTATATGTGTGCCTAGGATGACGATCAGAGCCATTCCCGCAATGAAAATGCAAAGCCCGGCGATCGCATGAAATGCGATCGGCCCCTGATATTCAGCCGTCGATTTGACGCCGTATCGCCAAAAAAGCCATGCAATCAACAACACGAGGGCCGCAATACTCGCCTCACACTTCCCACGGCCTAGCGGCTGCACAACTGGCCTGAGTAGCGCAGCAGCAAGCGACCCTTTACTGGATGCCCCCTCTTTAAATACCTGATCGAGAAATGCGCTCAGCGCGCCAATTCGAGCTAACCATGTTGCTGCGAGCGCAATCGGAACTGCTGAGCCGATTCCAAAACCTGCAAAGGTTTTTAGCGCGGAGCGAAGGCCGTAAAATCTGAACACTAGAACACCGCTCACGGCCGGCAGTAGAACCAGAACGCCTAATCCGGTGCTCTGCTTGGTTAGAGCCGCAATCGCCGCTAGCGCTCCGGACAAAATTGCCCAGCCAAGGCGTCGATTCATGTAGGCGGAGTCGATCACATTAGCGGCACAGTACGCTGCCGCTAGGGACCAAATCGCCACATCCGCGGGATAATACTCGACAACATCGGCAATATCTCCGGAGAATATAATGATACTCAGAATACTCCCTATCGCTGCTGATTTTGTCGAAAATAAACGAGTTATCCAGATGTATACGAAAAGGGATAAGAGCACTCGATCGAACACTCCCACCGCGCGGATGGCCCTGATGCTGCTGCCAAAAATCCGAATCATCGCGGCGAATTTCAGGGCCATTACGGGAGGAATAACCATAAAAAAATCTCGATAGGGGGTTTCTCCACGCAACAGTTTTTGGCCGATCACCATCAGTACACCATCTGATCCACCACCCAGAAATCTGTTCCACCATAGGGACATGTAAAGCAGGGTCAACGCGCAGACTACGATACCTCCGACTAGGCGCTGGGAAGTGAGTTTAGGCAACGGGACTCTGATCCCATCAGCAAATGAAGGCATTGACGCTGGTTCCAGTTCGATTTCACCGGCACGCGGAGTCGGCGGCCTAACTTCAATCTGATTGCCAATGCTGCTGGCGTGTTGTTGGTCCGAGCCCATTCGTCGCCCAGGCAACCGATCAGCTGTGGGCCGCATTTCGTGGTGTAACCGCGTTTGAGACGGCTCGGGAAACTTCGTCAATCTGCGAACCACACAACTCAGGAAACATCGGCAGCGAAAGAACCTCATTCGCCGCGCGTTCAGAATGCGGAAAAGCCCCTGCGTGGTGCCCTAGGTCGGCATATGCGGGCAGCAAGTGAACCGGAATCGGATAGTGAATCCCGGTCTGAATCCCCTCCTCCTGTAAAGCGCGCTGCAGATGTTCCCGCTCTTTGGTTCGGATCGCGTACACATGGTACACGTGGCGAGCATATGGCCTCTCGCGAGGCAAGCCGATTTCCGAATCAGCCAGCAGTTTCGTGTACTGGGCAGCGTGCCCGCGCCGCGCTTCCGTCCATTTGTCTAGATACCCGAGCTTTACGCGAAGAATCGCGCCCTGCAAGCCTTCCATCCGGTAATTATAACCCCTCAGCACGTGCTGATACTTCTTCTCCGCGCCCCAGTCCCGCAGCATACGGATTCTCCGCACGTATTCCGCGTTGCTTGACACCGCGGCACCGCCTTCACCATAAGCCCCAAGATTCTTACCCGGATAAAAGCTGAAGCATCCTATGTCCCCAATGCTGCCGACGCGGCGACCTTTGTAGTCCGCGCCGTGGGCCTGGCAGGCATCCTCGATGACCGTCAGATGGTGTCTGCGAGCGATTTCCAGAATCGGGTCCATGTCGGCGGGCTGGCCGTAGAGGTGGACTGGCAGAATTGCCTTGGTGCGGGGAGTAATCGCAGCTTCGATCCGGTTCGTGTCCCTGGTGTACGACAGGGGATCGATGTCCACGAAAGCCGGTCTCGCGCCCGTGTAAAGTACGGCCGCAACGGTAGCAACAAACGTAAACGGGACTGTAATGACTTCGTCTCCTTCGCCGATTCCGGCGGCTACCAGCGCCAGATGCAGCGCGCTGGTTCCCGAGTTCACACCGATGGCATGGTCCGCGCCAGTGTAGCGGGCGAATTCGTTCTCAAAGGCGGCCACTTCCTCGCCGAGAATGAACTGCGAGCTTTCCAGGACGCGGGAGATCGCGGCATCGATCTCGGGCTTGATGGAGTGATATTGTGCCTTCAGATCTGCAAAAGGAATCATTGCGCGACTCCCGCGGACGTTGGCGCGGGCGGCAACTCGACCAAGCGTCCGCGCTCCCGCATGGAGAGCGTCGCAGCCTCAAGCGCTTGAACTACTTGCAAAGCCGCGCATGCGCCTGTGATCGGGCGAGTTCCCTTGTTGATGCATTCGGCAAAATGCCCCACTTCGACCTTGAGCGCTTCAGTGGGGTCCAACTGCGGAGCATACATGTCACCGCTGCGATAGCTGATGAGCATCTTGTACACGTCTTCCGTGTTGCCGTTAAGTGTGATGCCGCGGTCGTAAATCTTCACCTTTTCGCTCCCTTCTATGTCGTCGTACACGATCATTTGCTTATTGCCGCCGATGAGTGTGCGCCGGACCTTGACGGGTGAGAGCCAATTGACGTTAATATGCGCGATCATACTGCTCTCGAAAAACGCGGTAATGTAGGCGATGTTTTCCATGCTGCCGACGACGTGCTTCATGCCGCTGGCGGTAACCGCCTTCGGCCATTCGGGCAGAACGTGCTGCATGATCGAAAAATCGTGGACAGCGAGGTCCCAGATCACGTCCACATCGTGCTGGAACAAGCCAAGGTTGATGCGAACGGAGTCGTAATAGAAAAGGTCGCCCACCCGGCCGCTGCGGACCAACTCGGCAATCTTCCGCACCGCGCCAGTGTACACGAACGTGTGGTCGACCATGAGCACCAAGCGCCTGCGTTCTGCTTCTTCCATTAACGTGAGGACCTGAGCCGAACTGCTCGCCAGCGGCTTCTCCACGAAGATGTGTTTTCCGGCTCGCAAAGCCTTCATCGCCAGGTCAAAATGTGTGGAAACCGGCGTACTGATGGCGATCGCGTCGATCTTCGGGTTTGCGAGGAGGATCTGATATTCGCTGCTAACCTGCACTCCCGGGTAACGGTTCTGCACAAGCGCGAGCCGCTCGGGCCGCAGATCCGTCACTCCCACTACCTGCGTTTCCAGCGCCTCTGAGAAATTTCGTACTAGGTTCGGGCCCCAATAGCCGTACCCAACCACGCCTACGCCGATCATTTCATAACTCCTTGGCTCCATTCCTGAAGAAAGACATGCATTGAATCATGTTCATCGGCATTAAGGGCGTTTGTCAACAGTGCATGGAGAGGCAAGAGTAGCCGAGAGGTAAGAGTCGACGCCGATTCGCGCCCCAAAGGCCCCAAAGCCCGAAGCTTGGGCAGAATGTTCGTCCTAAAGCACTGGAGTCGAAAGCCCCCGATCGCGACCCCCATTGATCAGATCAGGGAGGCTCGCCTCGAAATGGAGAGACGAGCGTAACCGGATCGCTGAGCCGCGCGAGTCACTCCACCGGCACGCCGTTAGAGCTGATTTTGCCACGAATCATTCCGCTCCATTTCTCGGGCGGGACCGCTCGGTTGGGTGTCTCCACCTCGCCGGCTTCCGCCCCCGGCCTTGACCGGACAACTAACGTGCTAACGACACAAACAATCTTGTAAGATTTGCGCTTAGCTGCTATGTTTGATACACTCAAAGTATCTTGTAGATGCACGCAGAAAAGTGCTTCTCTTTTTGCTTACGTTCTAGTTCGTCGGCCTAAATGTTGACTCGGAATCAGGTTTGAGCGCGCTGCGCACAATAGCGGCAGTCTCGTTCTTTTCTTGGGACGCACGATCTTTCTGGTTTCTCTTTGTCTTTTGCTTACTACAGTGGGCTTCATCGCACGAGGATCAAGGCGCGGGTAGCTTTTCTTAGTTGGCGAGCGGACGCCAGGACCACGCCGGCCGGCATTCCCGTGGATGTGCGCGAACGTGAACGCCGCCACCTCTGATCGCAATCCGCATCCGAGAAGCACCGCGAGGATCGCGTGGGGTACTGACGGCGACAGGCCCCTTTGCTGAGTAATGGCTGCTGAAGGGTTCAAACGATGGCATCAGCCGATCAGCCAATTGGCCTTGGCAAGTGTTTTATCCAAGATTCTCAATGAATCAGAGCGGCGACAGTCTTCGTGATGGGGTTCGAGTTTCCGGTGAGCGACAGACCCGGGCTGCCCTGCAGATTAAGCGCACCGGTGATGATTCTCAGCGGCCCGGTAGTGCCCGAACCGGAATGGATAACCATCCAGGACCCCCGGGGTTGATATACAATCCCGCTGTATATATTGTTCTGCCCCGCCCAGAGTTGCATTTCCGGAGAATCGGCCACGACTGGAGTCTGTTTGCAGGGAGAATCCAAGTTTCCAGCGCCGTCGCACGTTCCTGCGCCGCCACCTGTTGTCATCACGTTTCCGCCCGAATCGTACTTGACGTAAGAATTCTGCTGGTCCTGCCAGATCACGATGCCCTTGAACTCGTCCAAATTAGGCGGTACGTTCCCATCGTTTGCCTTGAGTCCGTGAAGCTCAATGTAGGCGCCGTTATTCCCGGACTGAAAGGCGGACTTCCCAAAGCCCATCGTCGGCAATACACAAGCGCAGTCACTGTTGACACCCTGCACCACCGCAGCCATGGTTGAATTGCCGTCGTAGGTCGAGTCGGTCAGGACGATAATCCTGCCTGCGTCAGAGCCGGTCCCGCCCCTAATATTCGTTTTGTTGGCGCTGGTGAACACCGGATTGGAAGCCTGAGCGCCGGCGAGGAAATAACGCCCCGGGCCGAAATTGACTGTGGCCTGGCCAATAGTGACCCCACCGAAGAACACGAATTCGCCGAAGTTTCCGCCGCTGAAGTTTACACCGTCGCCAATCGTGATTGGGTTGCCGGTCGCGTGGTTGGCGGCGTCGACCGCGTAATAGTTGCCGGAACCACAGGGATTACAGACAGCAGTGGTTAGATTTCCCCCCGGCACTTTGATGTATGGCTTGCTGGCCTGCCCGGCATTCATCGGCGGCTGACCCTTATTATTGCTGCTTTCCGGATCGGAGAACATCCCGGAATCGGGAAATCCGTTTTGCGGCGCAGCCGTCCACGTGGCGGCACCCTGCAAGTGCGTGGTGCCCGCGCCGCGAACGTTGGTAAAGGGTGCGCTCACAGCGGTGTTGCCCTGAAGATCGCCGGCATAAACGCCGTTACAAGGAGAGCCGCTCTGTCCGTGGCAGGTCGAGGACAGTACGATGCCGCCAGGGACGCTGATCGGCCCTCCGCCGTTCGAGGATAGATCTTGGGGAAACCCGACGCCGCTCGGAACGTCGCCGGCGCGATCCAGCAGAATAAGACCTCCGACGGCGACCTCATTCACTAGCCCGGCTGTCGATTCCGCGCTAACCACGGCGTTCAGGTTGCCCAACATTGCCGAGAACAGCTGCGGAATGGTTTCGACCGCCACCACGCGGACCCAGTAAAACGCCGCCACGCCGGGCGCGCTCGGCACGCAGTTAGGCGGCGAAGCGGTGTCACAGCCGGGGGCGCCAACATCGGCCTGGATTTGCAGCTTCTGATGCCCGCCGTGACCGCCGGGAAAGAAATCGTTCTGCTGCGCGTACTGGCAGCCTGTGAGCAAGTTTCCCGATGCGCTGTTGCAATCGATGAGTGTCGGCTGGCAGGTGATGCCGGACGAGGCACAGGTATACGGAGGGGTGGGAATGCTTCCCATGCCGGCAATTGCCTGCTTGACAGCCGACAGGGCCGCTGTATCCGCCGCCGCACGAGCCGTCTTGTGAACGTAGAACGACCATCCCAGATCGATCGCCAAGCCCATCAGGCCGCACATGGCGAATAGACTGACCGTCACCATGAAGAGCGCTTGTCCGCCTCTGCGTCGTCGCATAATCAGAAGGCAATCCTTTCTCGGGACGTGGCCCCCAGATTGACTGTGCTGAAACTCATATTGCTGGAGCCCGGCCAAAACATGGCCAAGGCCGACCTAAATGGAAAAACTCCGGTAACGATTACGTCGGTGCCTGCCCCGGTCGCTGGGCCGGCCGGCGAGCCGAAGGTCCAGCCTGAGAAGCTCGAATTGTCGGCCAGTAGAGTCGTCAGAGTACTGGGACCCTTGCTGGCATAGGTGCCGGCCCCGGCCCCGGCTGCGGTGGTGATCGTGATGTTGAGTTGATCCGGGTCCAACCCGACGCCACCGTCTCTGATGCGCGCCGCGATATCTGAAAATTTCGCGTCGCACTGATTGGGTGATGTCGTGCAGTCCTGTCCGTGCACAGCGGCGTAGCGCGCTCCTTCGCGCACCGCGTGCGCTACTGTCTCATACATCCACATCCCACGGGATATCTCGAAGATGGAGATGAGGATGAAGATAAGGGGGATGCCTACCAGCGCGAACTCCACCATCGAGCTTCCCTTTTCAAGATTCCGTTGTGCCCGTGTCCTCATGGGATTATTGCCTCATCGAAACCACGCGCGTAATCCTGTAAACTCCAGGCAGCCAGGGGAGGGGAAACATGTTGATCGTCGTGTACGTGACGGTCACCTGGGTTCCGGGAACGCCTGCGACGGCTGCTGCGGCCGCCGTCACAACCAGCGGGGCTGCGCTGCAGTCCGAAGCGAAACTGGCTGCGTTGCTCATGTTCTTCAGCTCCTGGCTGACGTAATTGCAAGCGCCTTGAGAATCGCCGGGCAGGCCGGCCACGGAGGTGTAAAGCGCCGCAGACCTCGCGGCGTTTTCGACAGAGATGGCAGCATAGGAATAGAATCCAAAATCGAGGATTCCCATGAACAGGACAAAAATCCAAGGCGACATCAGCGCGAGCTCCACAACAGCGTGGCCCCGCGTCCTTCGCTTACCCTGTACCGACTCCTTAGTCTTCCGGCTCATTGTGGCAACCTCACCTCCACGTCTTAGTTGCGCAACGCATCCGCGGCATTTATCCGCAGGTTTCCATCCCGGTCAAGCCTTCGGACGGTTAGCTAGATTGTGTACGTGGTTCTAGCCGGTTGGCCACTAGGAAAAACTCTAGCTCTTGAACCCGTGGGATTACCGTGCCGGACTGCCGCCGGACGAGTGACGGCCCTGGCGTTTTTAATGTGCGCGGTCCACTTTTCACACAGTATACTGAGGCATCCGGGAGGATACATGCGTCGTTTTTTGTTCGCCTCGTTATTCGTTCTTGCGTGCGCAGCTTCGCAGGCCGGGAGCGGCGACCGTCTTCTATTGCAAAGACCCGCGTTGAGCGCCACGCAGATCGTCTTTTCCTACGCAGGCGATCTTTGGAGCGTGCCGCGCGACGGCGGCGAGGCCAAACGGCTCACCAGCGGTCCTGGCGTCGAGACCGATCCTGTATTCTCCCCGGACGGCTCTCAAATCGCTTTCGAAGGAGAATACGACGGCAACATCGACGTGTTCGTGATGCCTGCATCGGGCGGTGAACCAAAGCGCCTGACGTACCATCCGGGACCCGATTGGCCGGTCGGCTGGACCCCTGACGGCAAGCGCGTGTTGTTCGGTTCCACTCGCACCAGCGCCACTGATGGCGGAAAGCTGTTCAGCATGCCGGCCGATGGCGGTTTCCCGGACGAAATTCCTCTCCCCATCGCCGACGAGGGCTGTTATTCGCCGGATGGCTCGCACCTGGCATACGTTCCGCTGTTCCAGTGGCAGGCGGCCTGGAAACGCTACCGCGGCGGCCAGACCAAGAAAATCTGGATCGCCGATCTCTCCGATTCGAGCGTTGCCGCGATTCCGCGCGAGAATTCCAACGACTTCAACCCCATGTGGATCGGCGACAGGATCTATTTCCTATCCGACCGTAACGGCCCCGTCTCACTCTTCAGCTACGACACACGCACGAAGCAGGTGAAGCAGGTGGTCGAGAATCACGGCTTCGATCTCAAATCCGCATCCGCCGGGCCTGGAGCCATCGTCTACGAGCAGTTCGGCTCCCTGCACCTATACGATCTTAAGTCCGGCAAGACGAAGCAGATCGAAGTTCACCTCGCGGGTGACATCACCGAGTTGCGGCCGCATTTCGTGAACGTAGCGAAACGCCTGCGTAATCCGGATATTTCTCCGAACGGCGCGCGTGCGGTGTTCGAAGCGCGGGGCGAGATCATCACCGTTCCAGCCGAAAAAGGCGACCCGCGTGATCTCACCAATACCGCCGATGTGAATGAGCGCGAACCCGTCTGGTCACCTGACGGCAGGACCATCGCCTATTTTTCCGATGAATCAGGTGAATACGCGCTTCACTTGCGAGATCAAAACGGCTTGGGGGAATTGAAAAAGCTCACTCTCGGCGATAAGCCCGCCTTTTATTCCGCGCCCCGCTGGTCTCCCGACAGCAAGAAGATCGCTTATCTCGATAATCATTTGGGCGTCTGGTATATCGATCTTGAGCAAAAGAAACCCGTCCTGGTAGACAAGGATTATTATTCCTCCGACCGCGACCTGACTCCTTCATGGTCGCCGGATAGCAAGTGGCTGGCATACTCCAAACAACTGAGAAGCCACATGCGAGCCATTCATGTTTACTCACTTGCTGACGCTAGGAGCACGCAGGTGACCGATGGAATGAGCGAGGCCAAAGATCCCGTCTTTGACAAGGATGGGAAGCATCTGTATTTCACAGCGAGCACCGATTCAGGCGCTTCGATGCAACCGGACATCCACAGCTTCACTCATCCCGTAACGCGAAGCATTTATCTGATGGTCCTCTCGAAGGCCGAGGGCTCGCCTCTCGCGCCGGAGAGCGATGACGAGAAGGCGACCCCCGAGAAGAAAGACGGCAAAAAAGATGAAAAGAAAGACCAGCCTAAGTCTTCAGAGACCGTCGAAGTCAAAGTCGATTTCGATAACATTGGCCAGCGCATTCTGGCTCTACCGATGCCTCCAAGGCGTTACGTCGGGTTGCAGATCGCCAAAGCGGGAGTCCTCTACGCCATCGAAGCGCCGCCTCCGGCTCCGGAAGCAAGGCCCAGTCTTACCGTCCACCGTTTTGACCTCGGCAAGCGAAAGTCCGATGTCGTGATCGGCGGCGTACGCACGTTCAAGATGTCTTACGGCGGCGAGAAGATGCTGTATCAACAAGACGATCGTTGGTACATTACTTCGCCTAAGCCGATGGCTGACTCCGTAGGGCCGCCACCGCCGCCACCACCCCCGGCCGGAAGCCAGGGCGCGCTCAAGACGGAAGCCATCGAGGTGCGCGTTGATCCGCGCGCCGAATGGAAGCAGATGTATCACGAAGTGTGGCGCATCGAGCGCGATTTCTTCTACGATCCCGGCTACCATGGCCTGGACCTGAAAGCCGCGGAAAAGCGATATGAACCTTACCTCGAGAACATCGCCTCGAGGCGGGATCTGAACTATCTCTTCACCGAGATGCTCGGCGATATGACGGTCGGCCACATGTTCATAGGCGGCGGCGATTCGCCGGAGGTGAAGCGCGTTCAGACCGGCCTGATCGGAGCCGATTACAAAATCGAGAACGGCAGGTATCGGTTCGTGCGCGTGTACAACGGAGAAAACTGGAACCCGGATCTTAAGGCACCCTTGACACAGCCCGGCGTCAACGTGGTCACGGGGGAATACCTGCTCACGGTCAACGGGCGCGAGTTGCGCTCATCGGACAACATTTATAGTTTCTTTGAAGCCACTGCGGGCAAGTCTGTGGTCCTGAGAGTTGGACCCGACCCGGGCGGGGCGAATGCCCGCGAAGTGACGGTAGTTCCGGTCCCGGACGAATCGAAGCTCCGGCATCTGTCATGGATAGAAGACAACCGCCGCAAGGTGGACCAGATGACCAACGGACGTGTCGCCTACGTCCATATGCCGGACACATCATTTGGAGGCTACACGAACTTCAACCGCTACTTTTTCGCACAAGTAGGGAAGGAGGCGGCGATCATTGACGAACGCTTTAATCACGGCGGCGCCTTGGCCACCGATATTATCGAATACCTCAAACGGCCCATGATGAGCCTGGTGACGTTTCGCGATGGTGCCGACTGGGTACAACCCCAGGGTGCGATCTTCGGGCCCAAGGTAATGATCATCAACGAATTCGCCGGCTCGGGCGGCGACGCCATGCCGTGGTATTTCCGCCGTGCCGGCGTCGGCAAGCTGATCGGCAAACGGACCTGGGGCGGCTTGGTCGGTATCTTCGCAGTGCCCAGTCTGATGGACGGCGGGGCCGTCACGGCGCCAAACGCCGCCGTCTGGAACCCGGACGGCCACTTCGACGTGGAGAACCGCGGCGTCGCGCCCGACATAGAGATCGAGCTAGATCCGAAGTCCGTGCGCGAAGGCCATGACCCGCAGTTAGAGAAATACGTGCACGTAGTCATGGCGGAGCTGGAGACCAGTCCAGTGCCGCAGCCTAAACGCCCGTCGTATCCGAACTATCACACGAAGTAGCCGCAGGCGCTACTTCAGCGGCCCTAGCGGAATCTTCCTGCTCCGACCACTGATCTGCGGAAAGGGAGCACGGAGAGCGGCGGCCTTGGAGCCATTGGCGGCCCTCCGGGGGCGTCCAGATAGAGGACCCGCAAATCGTCGTTCACGATGCCGTTGCTGCGCGGCGCCGGCTCCGTTTTGAGTAAATTGCGCAAGCTGAAGAGCGCCAACTCGAAGCGGTCCTTTGCGCCTACCTTTTCGAACAGCCGCGACAGGTATACTTTCACCGTTCCCTCGGAGAGCGACAACGCGGTTGCGATTTCCTTGTTCTTCAGCCCTTCGGCCAGCAAGTGCACCAGCTGCGCTTCACGGCGCGTCAAGCGGACCTTCCGGCACGCCAAGAAGCTCGATGTCAGGGATTGGTCGAACCACAGCTCCCCTTCGTGAACCTTGCGCAGACACTTCAGTACCATGTCCGCGGGGCAGGTTCGCCGCAGGATTCCCCGTACGCCGATCTCCATGGCTTGATGGGCCAGCTCGCTCGCAATCGAGTGGACCCATAGCACGATCCGGCAGTTCGGCGACGCTTGCCGCAATTGCCGGATCATGCCGGCGTGGACTTCCGAGGTTAAGCTCAGCAGCAGGATGTCCGGCTGCCGATCGAGGACGGCGGGTACAACTCCGTCAACCCTCGCCACTAGAGCCAGCAGATCGATGTCGCCGGCGTCGCGCAAGATACTCGTTAATGCCGCCGATAACAAAGGTTCGTCGTTAAAAGTCACCACTCGCATCATGCTCATGACGATCTCTCCTGTCCGTAGCGCATGCTTTTACGCCTCGTTACCGACGCTGGCGATGCGCGCGTGGATTTGCTCAATCAACTCCTCACGAGGCCACCAGTCCGTCTGCTCATCGAGCCTCATGGAGTGAGCACCGAAGACATCCATGATGATTTCCGCCACACGGTCGACGGCGATTGTGCGCCGCATCCCGGGGCACGCCATTTCGGGTGAATCCAGATTCGTAGAGAGGATTCGATGGGCTGCGATATACGCCGCCCGTCCCATTTGATTAACGTTCATTTTTTTGGCCCTCCTGCAAGCCGCGGATCAAAATTGCCCGGCCACTTAGGTATACAGCCTTTCGTAAAGCGGTCGAGCGGGTATTCCGACTTCTCTTTCAATGATCCAATCGCGTCTCCGAACCGGACTCGGTCCCTCCTGCTTGAACCCCCAAAAGCAGGCAAGTCCAGTACCAAACGTTAACTGCTATCGTCCCGCCTTAAAAGCAGAGGTACCAGCGTTGTTGAAAGAATCCCATACCAGAATGAAAGGCCTGTACACACATACGGAAACTATTGATCTGTTGTGTGCCACAGGCATTCGTGGTGTGTTCTCCGTGCGCATAGAGATGTTTTTCA
>QHXU01000011.1:0-22432 GCA_003223065.1 Acidobacteriota bacterium
CTGCGAGGTCACCAGGTGCGTCTGGAAGGCGGCGACGCCTCCTCCGACTCGTATTGCTACGCATGAGCGATGGTGCACCCTGGGGCTGGCCCACTCTGTTTCTCCTCGGCGCTTATCACGGCATCAACCCGGGCATGGGCTGGCTTTTTGCCGTCGCTCTTGGTATGCAGGAGAAAAGGGCACAAGCAGTCGCTCGTTCTCTGGCGCCGATTGCTCTCGGCCACGCGATAGCGATCGGTGCAGTGATTCTTCTCGCTGGACTGGTTCGGATCGTACTGCCTCTCCGATACATCAAGTTCGCAGTCGCAGGCGCGCTCCTGGGTCTCGGTCTATTAAGGCTTGTGCGCAGCCGCCACTTCCGCTGGGGCGGAATGCAGGTGGGGTTTCGCGACCTTACCATCTGGTCCTTCTTGATGGCGTCCGCTCATGGCGCGGGGCTTATGGTACTGCCGGTCGTGCTCCGGCTGAATCCGGAACCTGTCGCGGCAGCGCATCATCAGCATGTGAACAGTTCTCAGGGGCTGCTGACAGGCATTGGAGCTACGCTCGTTCACACGCTCGGTTACCTGACGCTTACCACAGCCGTTGCCTTTGCCGTTTATCAATGGCTGGGGCTGGCGCTCTTGCGCAAGGCATGGCTCAACCTCGATTTGGTATGGGCGGTGGCTCTGATTGCGACGAGCTGCTTCGCACTGACAATTTGAGGAGGGCAGGTGATCCTTCGCCCCATGGCGCACGCGGACATCGCCGCCGGGCTCCGCCTGTGCCGCGCGGCGCAATGGAATCAACTGGAAGATGACTGGCGATGCTTTCTCGAGTTGAAAGGATCCGGTTGCATGCTGGCGGAGCGCGATGGCTCTGTTATCGGAACCGCCGCTTTCCTTCGCTACGGCTCATCCTTTAGCTGGATTTCCATGATGCTGGTCGATCCGCGCGAAAGGGGGGCGGGTATCGGGTCCCGCCTATTGGAATCCGCCCTTGACGCTCTTGGCCCGCAGTCGTGCGTGCGTTTGGACGCCACACCTTTGGGCCAGCCGCTTTACTGCCGCCACGGTTTCGTGCCGGAATATGAGCTTGACCGGGCCAAGGCGACAGTGGCGGCCGAGCGGTTCCATCCCTTGCCGGGAGCTGCCCGGCCCATGGAACCGGAAGACTTACACCGAGTACTCGAGTTCGACCGGCAAGTCTTCGGGGCTGACCGCCGCGAGTTGCTTGTTTCCCTCTATCGGCGCGCGCCGAAGTTCGCCTGGATCGCAGGTCAAGGCACCTTGCTGGCGGGTTATTCTTTCGGGAGGCCCGGCTATTTATATAATCAGCTCGGCCCGATTATCGCGGAATCCGCCGCCATCGCCCGGGAATTGGTTTCGCACTGTTTTTTCCGACATGACGGCGTGAGCTTCGCGATTGATGTGCCGGAGGCTGCGCGTGAGTGGGTCCCATGGATGGAATCCGTCGGGTTTGAAGTGGAGCGGCCGTTCTTGAGGATGTCTCGTGGCGAGATTCGAAGTCACGGATTGCCGGAGCGGCAGTTCGGGATTGCGGGACCGGAGTTCGGTTGACATGCCGGGTGCGCCGATGACAGTGGACACACTCGAAGATAAACTCTCGCAGCCGAGCGAAGCCGATTGCGCCTTCATGCGGCGATTGCACGGCGACCTTCTGATCGTTGGCGCCGGCGGAAAAATGGGCCCGACGATGGCGCGGCTGGCGCGCCGCGCATCGGATTTGGCGGGAACCAGGAGGCGCATCGTCGCCGTTTCACGCTTCAGTTCACCGGAGACCGTGAAGAGTCTTGCGGAATCGGGCGTCGAAGCGGTTTCGTCCGACCTTCTCGATCGTGATCAGTTGGTCCGGTTGCCGGAGTGCCCTAATGTGGTGTTCCTGGCCGGTCGCAAGTTCGGCTCCACCGAAAACCAACCGCTCACATGGGCCACGAACGTTCTGTTGCCGGCGTATGTGGCGGAGCGTTACAGCAGTTCGCGCATCGTGGCGCTTTCGAGCGGCAATGTCTATCCATTCACGACGGTTCCCGCGAACGAGCAGACCGTGCCGGCGCCGCTCGGTGAGTACGCGCAGTCCGTCCTCGGGCGCGAGCGCATTTTCGAATTCTTTTCCAGCCTCTGTTCGACGCCCGTCACACTCGTTCGGCTCAACTACGCCATTGACCTGCGCTACGGCGTCCTGGCCGACGTCGGCCGCTGTGTGTGGGAGCGCCGGCCTGTGCCGCTTTCGACAGGCGCAGTCAATGTGATCTGGCAGGGTGACGCGAATTCGATGTGTCTTCGCGCTCTGGAGCTCGCGTGCTCGCCCCCGCGCGTCCTCAACGTCACCGGGCCGGAGGTGCTTCGCGTGCGATGGATCGCGCAGCGGTTCGGCGAAATCTTCGGCGTAGACCCTGTTTTCGAGGGCGAGGAACGCGGTACGGCGCTGTTGAGCGACTCCTCGTTGGCCTGTCAACTGCTCGGGCCACCTAGCGTGACTCCCGATGAAATGATCGCGATGACTGCGGAATGGATTCGCGCCGGACAACCGTTCTTAGATAAGCCCACTCATTTTGAGGTGCGCGATGGCCGGTTTTGATTGGCGGGCAGCGCTTCGTGAGGGCGTCGTTATCCCGGCTCATCCCTTGGCCTTGACGGCCGCGCGCAAGCTGGATGAGCGGCGGCAGCGCGCGCTGACGCGCTATTACGTCGAGGCCGGCGCCGGCGGGATTGCCGTGGGCGTCCACACTACCCAGTTTTCCATTCGCGAGCACGGCCTCTATCAGCCGGTGTTGGAACTCGCCGCCGAGGAGACCCGCGGGCGTAACGTCGTCCGGATCGCAGGTGTCTGGGGGACGCGCCGCCAGGCTATCGCAGAGGCTGAGTGCGCGGCGCGACTGGGATTCGACGCTGCACTGCTGAGCCTCGGCGCGCTCGCTCATGACCCCGTTGAGGAGTTGATCGAGCACGCCCGCGCCGTCGCGGCGGTGATCCCGCTCGTCGGCTTTTATTTACAGCCCGCCGCCGGCGGACGCCTGCTGAACGTCGAGTTCTGGCGCCGTTTCGCGGCGCTCGAAGCCGTGTTCGCCATCAAAATCGCTCCGTTCAACCGTTATCAGACGCTGGATGTGTTTCGCGGAGTAGCGGAGTCGGGAAGGGCCGCTGAGATCGCGCTCTACACAGGAAATGACGATCACATCGTGCTCGACCTGATTACTACGTTTCAGAATTTGCGGATGGTGGGCGGCCTCCTGGGGCAATGGGCCGTCTGGACGCGGCGCGCCGTTGATATGCTCCAGTGCATTCACCGTGATCCCGGTGCGGCCTCGTGGCGCCGCGTCGCCTGTGAGCTTACCGACGCCAATGCCGCGATTTTCGATGTCGCGCATGGGTTCAGAGGCTGCATTGCCGGAATCCATGAAATTCTGCGGCGCCAGGGAATGCTGGAAGGTCTCTGGTGCCTCGATCCTGATGAGACACTCTCACCCGGCCAATCTGACGAGATTGACCGGGTATGTGCCCTTTATCCGGAGTTGCAGGATAGCGACTTCGTGCAACAAAATCGCGATCGCTGGCTTAGATAGCTCGCTCGACGCTGATGGAGGTCCGCCTAGGGTACGATGAAGGCGTTTCAGCAGAGATCGACGCTATGACGAAATCGAATAAGCGCGCCGTCGGCCGCCGTGGCTTTCTCAAGGGCGCGGCGGGCGCAGCAGCGCTGGCTGCGAAATCTCCAGCTGCGAAAGCGCAGGATCCCCAAGCGCGGCGCGCCGCGCCGCATCCCTCGCCAAGCCAGATCGCGGCCGAGACCAGCCCTCCGCCCGCGCGGGTCGACGTTTATACGACTGACCGCCCTGGGTCAGATTTCATGGTCGACGTGATCAAGTCGCTTGGCTTCGAGTACGTCGCCGCGAATCCGGGTTCGAGCTTCCGCGCGCTGCACGAGTCAATCATCAATTATGGCGGCAACCAAGCTCCGGAGCTGCTCACATGCTGCCATGAAGAGTCCTCTGTCGCCATGGCCCATGGATACGCCAAGATCGAGGGCAAGCCGATGATGGTGATGGCACACGGGACCGTGGGACTGCAGCACGCGTCCATGGCTATCTATAACGCCTATGCCGACCGCGTTCCGGTGTACATCATTCTGGGCAACATCCTGGATGCCGCTTTTCGGCGGAGCGTTGTCGAGTGGACCCACAGCGTGCAGGATGCAGCCGCAATGGTTCGCGACTACACGAAGTGGGATGACGTGCCGGCTTCCCTTGGCCACTTCGCCGAATCCGCCGTGCGGGCTTACAAAATCGCAATGACTCCCGCTATGGGGCCGGTAGTGATCGTGGCGGACGCCGTGTTGCAGGAGGAGCCAGTTCCAGAGGCCGCCCGCCACCGCTTGCGTGTCCCCAAGTTGAACCTCGCGACACCGCCGGCGGGCGATTCCGGCGCGGTGACCGAAGCTGCCCGCATGCTCGTAGCCGCGGAGAATCCTGTCATTGTCGCCGGACGCTGCGCGCGCACAGCCAATGGAGTCAAGCTGCTGGTCGAACTGGCCGAAACTCTGCAAGCGCCGGTTCAGGACCGGCCATTCCGATTCCGTATGAACTTCCCCACGCGTCATCCCTTGTATGGTGGCGGAAGCCTGACAGACGCGGATGTGATCTTGGGATTGGAAGTCCCTGATTTCTGGAATGCGACCCACGCGCAGACTCCCGTCAACCGGATGGGCATGGAGGCGCGGCCTACGACGACGTCAGGCGCCCGGCTGATTACGATTTCTTCGGCCGATCTTGTCTCCAGGAGCAACTACCAGGATTTCGGCCGCTATGCCGAAGTGGACTTGGCCATCGCAGCCGATGTGGAGGCAACGTTGCCCGCCCTGATCGACGCGTCGAAACGCCTGATCACCGGCAATCGCAAGAAGGCGCTCCAAGAGCGCGGCGCCAGGCTCGCCGAGGCGGCCAGGCGGGCGTGCGAACAGGCCTTGGATCAAGCGGCATGGGGTTGGGACGCGAGCCCGATCACGACGGCCCGGCTGTCAGCCGAGCTGTGGAACCAGATCAAGAACGAAGACTGGTCGCTGGTGTCTGACGTCGTGTTCCTGAGTTTTTGGCCGACGCGGTTATGGGATTTCGACAAACATTATCAGTACATCGGCGGGCAGGGAGCATACGGCATCGGTTATGGCGCGCCTGCCGCGGTAGGCGCCGCGCTTGCGAACAGGAAGCATGGCCGCCTGAGCGTCAACATACAATGCGACGGGGATCTGAACTACGCGCCCGGTGTTTTGTGGACCGCCGCGCATCACCGCATTCCGCTCCTGAGCGTCATGCATAACAACCGTGCCTACCATCAGGAGCGCATGTACGTCCAGGACATGGCTGCCCGCGCTGAGCGCGGAATCGACCGGGCCAACATCGGCACGGCTCTGACCGACCCCAACATTGATTACGCAACTCTGGCGAAAGCCTATGGCGTGTATGGCGCGGGACCGATCGACAATCCCAACGACTTGGGACCCGCGATCCGGCGCGCCATTGAGGTGGTGAAGCGCGGGGAGCCGGCACTCATCGATGTGGTCACCCAGCCCCGCTAAGGATCAGAATGTGAAGAAATCAACGTTGATGGTCCTCACGGCGGCCGCAGCGATGATCCTCGTGAGCGTTGCGGAGGCCCAGGCGCCGAGAAAGGGGGATGCCGAGAATGGCCGGCGCCTGTTCGAGAAAGATGGCTGCTACGAATGCCACGGCCACGCCGGTCAGGGCGGGAAGGACGGCCCGCGGATCGCCGCAACCCCGTTGAGTGCGCAAACGTTCGTCCGTTACGTGCGCCGCCCGTCTGGGGCCATGCCCGCCTACACCCCGAAGGTACTGTCTGATGAGGAATTGACGGACATCCATGCTTACTTGAAGGCCTTTCCGGCGCCAAAGCCGGCGAAGGACATTCAGCTCCTGAATCAGTTGCGTGACAAGTAAGACTATTGGGCCTTGACGACACGCAGAGCGCGGTCGAGCTTGAACATTAATATCGTCTCAGCCGGTACGCGGATGGCACTGCCCTTGGTCAGGACCTGGGTGAGCGCACCCGCACCGGCGCCCGCGCCGGCTCCGATGGCCGCTCCCTTGCCGCCGCCCGCGATGGCTCCTATGATGGCCCCGATCGCTGCGCCGCCGCCGGTGTACTCGGCGGTGCGCCGGTTCGCCCCCACGCCGGCTTTCCCCCGCTGCTGCAAATCCGCGGTATCGAGTAAGTATTCTTGTCCTTCGACCGAAACGGACCGCAAATCCAGCACAAGGTCGGAGGCACCCCGAAAACGCCCGCCTTTGGATGCTGACTTGATGACGATCTTGGCGTTCGACCCGCTCGGGATCACGACGGCGCTTGTTGCATCGAGCACGTCCTGCGTAACTTCGGCCGCGTATACCTGCCCCTCGGCCGCCTTGCTCGAATCGATGGTCTCTTCAGTCCGCACCGAAACCTCGGTTCCCACCGGAAGTTGGTACGTTCTGGTTTGGATGACTGACTCCGCGGGATGGTAATGGTTTTCGTGGACGGTCTGCGCCTGCGAGCGCGCGGATTTATGTGCGGGCGCTTTCTGGCCCGGGGCCGCCGCCGTTTGTGATGCATCGTCGTACTCAATCGACTTCACCTGCTTCATCGGAATCGTGCGACGGACGCTGTCGTCTCCGGCGAGCGTGATTTCCGACGGAGAACTTTCGACGACCGAACCGGCCAGCCTGGTTCCGTCCCGCATCACAACCATTGCATGAGGGCGGTCGGCTGCCGGCGAACTGTTCTTATCTGCGCAGGATGAACAGAACAAGGAAAAGAGCAACGCTGGAAACAGGATGAGTTGCCGCATGGGATGAATGCCTCCTTAGCAAACCCAAGGCCAGTATAGATCCTGGCGCGCTAAGAGTGGCTTTCTAAGCGCACGAGACGAGTTCGACGGCGAAATCCGTCCCTCGTGTCAGCTGGCTGCTGTGCTCGCGTTCGAAAGAAGGCCCTGCGCGGTTATCCAAATGGCGTTGATGGTTCCGCCGCCACCGATAAACAAGGCTGCGGAAGCAAAGCACACAAACGCCAGGAGTAGAGTATATTCGACCGTGTCCTGCCCACTTTCCTCCGACCACAAGCCGTGGATGATCGTCCCAATCATTCGACGCCTCCGATTCGTCCCTCCGCCTTAGCGATCCCAGTCACATGCTGACGCTACCGGCCCGCATCAAAGGGAGCGGGCAAAAACAAACTGAAAGGGATGCACGAAATGCTCCGACCGCATCTCCGAGCGCTGCTTTTTGGATTGTAGCCTGAATCATGACCGAAAGGCAAAGGGGGCTGCCAACAGGCCGGCTGAGCCGGCGGAAAGCGTTTTATCTGTTAGCGGCAGATAAGTGATCGCGGTATCGTTCCCAGTGG
Organism: Acidobacteriota bacterium; assembly: GCA_003223065.1. Taxonomy (GTDB): domain Bacteria; phylum Acidobacteriota; class Terriglobia; order Bryobacterales; family Bryobacteraceae; genus Palsa-187. Next base: position 7,398 of record QHXU01000011.1, read on the forward strand.
AGCGCAATCTCTTCGACAACGACGTGCCCCACACGCCAGGCCGCCTCGAGCGCCGGGAGATAGGCGACGTAACTGCCTAATTTCGCTTCCGCCAGGCTTTCGGCTGCGGAAATTCCTGGGCGAGGCTGGTCGAAATTGCTTCCGGTGCGTAGCACCAGCACGCGGCCGAGGTCGACCCGGCCCGCTTTGCTCAGGAACGTGAGCGCTTGCAGGGTTCCGGTATCCTCCATGGCGGTAGTCACGTAGTTGCCTTTGCCGCCGGTATGATATTTGACCCAGTCGTTGGCCCACTCATTCAGGAGCTTTCCGTGCCAGAACGTGGAAGCCGACAGCGTATCTCCTTTCAGAACGAAGGGAGGCCGCCGCGCGTTGGGCGATTCGAATTTGTCCCGTTCCTTGCGCATCGCTTCGTTGTCGTCCAGCGCGACATCCTTCGTCAGCCGGAAGGCCCAGTCGACCAGAGCGGGATTTAGGTGGTAACACTCTCCTTCGCCCGGCACGTTTCTGGGAAGTTCGTAGGGTTTAGATTTTCGGAGAGGGATGTATCCAGTCTTCCAAAACGGCGGGATTTCGCGGGCGTCGATCTCCCGCGCCAAGTCGCCATCCACCACCCATTCTGCCCACGCTGCCGATCCGATTGAAGCATCCGCGGGGTCGATGCCGGCGATTCCCGCCACCACCCAGTAGGTCTTGCTCAAGTCGAAGCGCGGATCGAGCCCCAGCGCCATGATGCTGGCCGCGGCCCTCGCCGTTCCCGTTCCTGTGACGATCCCCAGTACGCTGTGCCGGTTCATTCGCAGGTCACGATGGCCTTGCGGGAATGGAAGCACCCGATCCAGCTTCTCCCTTTCCACCCAGTATTGGAATTCACCGGCGTGATCTCCCGTGTCGGCGCCGAGTTCGAACATCGTGACGACCACCACGCGCACTGGAATGCGCGCTTCGGCGGCATCCAGGAAACGCGCCGCGCATATCAAGCCTGCCAACAGAAGCGTTCGGTACGACATATGAAGTATGGTATTCGATGAGCGTTGACACTGCGATCCTGCACGTAGCCCTGCGCCAGAAGTCGACAGTCTGGCCCCGTTGCGACACATTGTCCCTGGGGCCAAGGCCGTCTTAGTACCGGCGCCTCTCGTGTTTTCATCGTGTTAGGCCCCTCCAGGTTGGACTCTGACCTGCACCAGACATTGGGAATGGAAAAGGCGGGTGTTAGGAACGCGATCTCTAAATCGGGGTTGGAAGACTCAAAGGGATTCGTCCTGAACATCCTCTCGACCGCTTGACGAGACTTGGCGGCGCGCAATTGATCGAAACATTTCAGGAGGGCTAACACAAATGAACGCGAATCAGATGGGACGGGCGGCGTATATCGCGGCCCATAAAATCCTCACAACGAACTTGGATTCACCGGAGAAGGCATGCCCCGGAATGCGGCGCTCTATCGCTGTAGACCGCGTGGCGGAAATCATCATGGATGTCTTCGGGGCGCATTCCATGGCGCTGGATGAGCAGACCGATTGGTGGGCTCGGGAGGAGCTGATCGAGGAAGTCCATGTCGCTGATCGCGTAGCTTCCGTCCGACCAAGACGCCGTGCAGGTGCACAACAGCTTAGCGCGTGAGCGTCAGGGCGCCACACGCGCCGTGATGACGCCTGTTTGTCCGCACTCACGTGAGCATAGGTTAGGGCTGGGACAAATCTTGCAACCCATCCATGGCTTGTGCGATAAGAGCAGTTGGACGTTCAGGGCATTCAAAAGAGCGCGATGGATCTCGCGGATTTTGCCGGGCCGGCGTCCGCGGTTCTGTCGGGCTCGAACCCGGCACGCCTTCAGCCAAAGGGCGTGACGCACTACCGCGCAGGGCACGCTGCGCACATGGACTTGCTGGGCTCGGGCTTCGATCGGCTGGAGACCCGCGAAATTGCGATTTCCTCCACATCTACGGTGCGACCACTCAATGTAGCGGCAGCGCCTTCGTGCAGTGTTATTTGCCGAAGAACATGCCCACCCCGAACCTCGACGTCTGAACTCGGTGCGCAACCAGGAGACTGACTTTGGACAGAAACTATTACTACGCCATCATGAACGGCGAAGGCACGCTCGATTACGAGATTTATCTCAACACGAAAGCGCTGCTCTCCTGTCAGAAGGACTTCCACGCCTTCTGCAACCGCGACGAGCTGCAGTTCCAGATCGTCCATCAGGTTGAAGAACTGTGGATGAAGTTGATCGCCTACACTTTGCTCGATATCGACGACTTCCTTCAACAGGAAAACACGAATCGGGTGGTCACGCTTTTCAGGCGCATCCATCTGGCCTTGCGCCTGATGACGGACCAGCTAGGCCTGCTGGAAACCATGTCGCCCAAAGAATACCAGGAGATTCGCTTGCAGCTGGGCCACGGCAGCGGCCAGGAGTCGCCTGGTTTTCGCGTTCTCTTAAAGATGCCCCACCAGATTTGGGAATCGTTCCAGACGCATTACCTGAGCAAACACGGCTTGACGATCGATGCAATCTATAATTCCGCATACAGCCACTCGGATGCCTATGTTGTGGCCGAATCATTAGCTGAATTCGACGAGCTATTCCAGAAATTCCGCTACCATCACTTGCAGCTGATTCACCGGACCATCGGCTTAGGGGCGAAATCTCTAAAAGGCCGCTCGGTCGAGCTCCTCCAGGATGGCTTGCGGGTTCAATTTTTCCGTGAACTGTGGGAAGTGCGCAATAAGATGACCGACGCTTGGGGAGCGCAATACGGCGTGGTTCGCGATTCCATCGGCGGTCACTGACCTCTGACATTTCCGTTCGCGCCGGCTACCCGGAAAGAACGTCTCACCGCAGATTGGCGGACCTGCTCGTCTGCTTGACAAGAAACGTGAACCGGTGACATGCTGGTGGAGCTTCAGAGTCCTCGGGAACATGCTGCGCCATGTATCCGCGTCCGGACCGCCACCGCTTTCGCGGCCAATACACTCTAAAAGAGGAATAGAACAATGCGTCAACGAGTTTCGCTTGCCGCTTCGTCATCCTCTCCGTGGTCCTCGCCTCCTGTGCCTCCAGTCTCGACGCGCAAGCCGGGACCAGTCGGCCGCCTCACTTCTCCTACAAGGGCGTGCTGGAGTGACCCAATGAATTTGAAATCCTCTTCAGTAAACGCGCACCACGGAACACGGCGACGGCGTTTTCCAGTACTGGTGCTTGCTGCATTGTGGCTGGCGGCGCTCGACGCGCAATCCACCCTGTTGATCGAGCACGTAACAGTGATTGACGGTACGGGCCGTCCGGCCAAGCCGGATTTCTGCGTGCTCGTCGATCATGGCAAGATTGACAAAGTTGCAGGCTGTCCCATGACGGCGCCTTCCGGCGCGCGCCGCATCGATGGTAAGGGAAAGTTTCTCATCCCTGGCCTGATGGACGTCCACGTTCACCTTCGCGGCGGCGGGAGCCCGCTGGAATCGGACAACCGCGCGCCTAATGAGCGCGTGGGAATTCGTGCTCTGCACAGCTACATCTACTCGGGCGTGACGACGATTCTCGACTGCGGTAATAATCCCGATTACATCTTCAAGTTGCGGGATATGGAGCGGGGCGGACAGATCATCTCGCCACGCCTGCTCGCCGTCGGTGGAATCGTAACCTACCCCGGCAGCCACGGCGGCGGTCCCTCGGCAACCCTGGTCGATAGCTGGCCGCAGGCGATCCCGAAGCTCGATGCGGCGCTCGCCCGCAAACCCGACATGCTTAAGGTTACCTACGAAGAGCACGGCTGGGGTACGCGGCCCATGATTACGTTGCTGCCGGCGGACCTGATGTCACACATCATTCAGTACTACAACAACCACGGAGTCCGCAGTACAGCGCACATTTCAAATGAAATTCGGGCGCGCGAAGCGATCTTCGCCGGTATCGACACGTTGGCGCATCCGGTAATCCAGGCGCCTGCAAGCGACGATTTCATCCGCTTGATGCGAGCGAAGCTGATCCCGGAAGCCACTACCCTGACCATCGGCGATGGCTACAGCCGCCTCGCCGAGCATCCCGAGTTTCTCGATCAACCGCTCTATCGCGACACGATAGAACCCGATGAGATCCAGCGCCTGAAGGTCGTCGAGAGCGCGCGCCAGAAGGAGAATCGCTGGGCCTGGTGGATGAAGATCATGACCCCGGTGGCTCAGGACAACGTCAAAAGGATCGATGCCGCGGGAGGCATCATGGCGCTGGGAACCGACCAGTCGAGCGGCCCTTCGGTGCATCGCGAGCTGGAGCTGATTGTCGGAGGCGGTGTTCCTCCGCTCAATGCCATCCGCATCGCGACACTCAACGCGGCCCGGTTTCTGGGGCGTGAGCGCGACCTCGGTTCAGTCGAGGAGGGTAAGATCGCCGATCTCGTCCTGCTCGATGCCGACCCGGCCGCCGACATTAACAACGCCAAGCGCATCAACATGCTCATCAAGAATGGGGAAATCATTGACCGTGGCAAGCTGGATCTGCCGGTGAACCGGAAGGGCGGGTCTTCGGCCGGAAGCGCCAATCACTGACCGCACTTTTATTCCGCGTGGCGATTGTGGGAAAGATCACAGGAAACCAGATGCTGACTGATGAACAAATCTCGGAGTTGCGGTCGCATTTCCCGATTCTCCGCGAGAAAACATACCTCTATAGTTGTTCGCAAGGCGCGCTGTCGGACGCGGTCGAGGCCGGCATGCGCGCATACGCGGCGAGCTGGCGGACTTCGGCCTCGCCTTGGGATGAATGGATGGAAATTTACGAAGCGCTGCGTGCCGACTTCGCACGCTTCATCCACGCACAACCAGACGAGGTCGCCATCGTGACCAGTGCCTCTGCGGGAATCAATCCGATTGCAAGCGCGCTCCGGTTCGATGAACGCAACAAGGTGGTGATGAGCGAGTACGAGTTCCCCACCATGGGCCATATCTGGCTTGCGCAGCGGCCGCGCGGCGCCCAGATCCATTTCCTCAACGGCGTCAACAATACGGTGCCAACCGAGTGCTACGAACGCGCCATCGATCGACGAACCTGCATGGTGCCCCTGACGCACGTCTCCTTCGTGAACGGATTCCGCTCCGACGTGGCCGCCATCACGCGGATTGCCCACGCTACTGGAGCTTACGTTTTCCTCGACGGATACCAGGATTGCGGAACCCGCCCGCTTGACGTGAAAGCGCTGGGTGTGGACTTTTTCGTGACCGGCACTCTGAAGTATCTGCTGGGCCCACCGGGTCTTGGGTTCCTATATGTGCGCCGGGAACTCATCGAGTCGCTCACGCCGACGATGACCAGTTGGATGGCTCAGCGGGAGGTCTTTGCCTTCAATACAAAGTGCCTCGATCCGGCGCCGGATGCGCGCCGGTTTGAAGGCGGGACGCCTTCCATTCCGAACATCTACTTCGCGCGGCCGGCGCTCGAACTGCTCTGCCGCATCGGAATGGAAAACGTTGCAGCGCAGATCGAGCGGCTGACGCGCGCATTTCTTGAGGGCGTTCGCGATCTGCGGATCGCCGCCAAAACGCCGGCCTCGAGCGTTGGGCCTTTGGTGGTGCTGCGCTCGAACGACGCTGCCGCCCTGCTCCGCAATCTGTCGGCGCGCGGCCTAGTCGTCTCTACCCGTCACGACGGAGTGCGGTTTGCGTTCCACGTCTACAATACGCTGGACGATGTCCATGCGGCCCTGACGTCTCTGGAAGACAATCTTGATCTGATGGTGCGCTCATGAGAATCCTCAAAGACGGCTGCCGGTTGTATGGCCCGGAGGACGGGAAGGTCTCGGCGGCTGGCAACTGGACGGGGCGGATGGTGATTTGCCGCGATAGCGGCGCAAAGCGAATCACCCAGAGCGTAAACGACTACACGCACGGCTCCTCGCGCGCCGTCGTGAACCCAAACGCGGAAGAGGTGCTTTACGTCGCCAATGGCGAGGGCGCCTGCCGCATCAATGGGTTTGATTATCGCCTCCGTTCAGGCACGGGGGTCTTTATTCCACCGGGCGCTGTCTACAGCATTGAGAATTCCGGCCCCGGAACACTTCGTATCATCGGAGCCTGTTGCCCCGAGGATCTCCAGCGCCGGTTCATCGACCCGCCGCTTGAAACGGCCTCCGGCGAGCCGCCGCGGCTGACCGTGCACGAGGACGAACGCGAGCAGATTCGAGCCGGCGCCGACCGCGTGTTCCGGTTCCTGGTTCACACCGATCTCGGCTGCCGGCAAGTCACGCAGTTCGTGGGATGGATTCCGCCCGGCAAAGCTCCCTTTCACTTCCACACTTACGAGGAAAGCATCTTTATTCTCGAAGGCCGCGGAATCCTGCACCTGGAAGGACAGATGTCGGCGAGTGAATTCGGCCCCGGTTCGAGCATTTATTTGCCCAACGGCGTCCTGCACTGCCTGGAGAACCCCGGACCCTCGCCGATCCGGCTGCTGGGCGTCTTTCATCCGTCGGGCAGCCCCGGCGCTGCGTATGAAGACGACTGAAGCTCGAACAAGCGGCGTCGAAAAGGGCGAGCAGCTTTCGCGCCAGCTCACCTCTGCCCAGCTCAGCATGATCGCAATCGGAGGGGCGATCGGCACGGGACTGTTCCTGGGCAGTTCGCTGGCGGTGCATGTTGCCGGTCCCGGTGTCATATTCAGCTATCTCATCGGCGCAGCGATCGCCCTGCTCTTCATGGGAGCGCTGTCGGAGATGGCTGTGGCTCATCCGACCGCGGGGTCGTTCGGAGTTTACGCCGAGCTTTACCTGAACCGTTGGGCGGGTTTCGCAGTACGCTACACCTATTGGGCGGCCCAATGCATCGCGATCGGCGGCGAAGCTACCGCGATCGCCATTTATTGCCAGTGGTGGTTCCCCAACACGCCGAAATGGCTCTGGATCCTGGCTTCTCAGTCGCGCTGCTCTACGTCAACGCGCGTAACGTGGGCAGTTTTGGCAGTTTCGAGTATTGGTTCGCGATGATCAAGGTAATCGCGATCGTCGTATTCATTGCTTTCGGACTGGCGCTGCTGGCCGGACTCGGCCCCTCGCCCGCGATCGGCTTGTCGAACTTCAGCGCGCATGGCGGCTTCCTCGCAACCGGCTTGCGCGGAGTTTGGACTGCGATGGTGTTCGTGATTTTCGGCTACATCGGAACGGAGGTCGTAGCGGTCACCGCCGGGGAAGCGAAGGACCCCGACACAGCCGTGCCGCGAGCGATGCGCACCATGGTGGGCCGCTTGATCGTGTTCTACTTGGGCGCAATAGTCGTCCTCATCGGCATCGTTCCATGGAGCCAGATCCAGCCCGGCTCGGACGTCACCGCGAGTCCAGTCGTCAAAGTATTCCATTTGATCGGCGTGCCGGCGGCGGCGCACATCGTGAATTTCGTGGTGATCACCGCCGCCGCATCCAGCATGAATTGCAATCTCTACCTGGTCAGCCGCATGATGTTTTCGCTCGCGCGCGGCGGTTACGCCCCGGCTGCATTCGGCCGTGTTTCCTCGCGTGGAACTCCGCTGCCCGCGCTGCTTGTCTCCGCGGCCGGGCTGGGAGTCGCCGTCCTCGTTGCGCTCTTCTATCCCGATAGCGCCTACGTGTATCTGTTCGGAATCTCGCTGTTCGGCGGCTTGTTCGTCTGGCTCATGATCTTTGTCACGCATTTGTTCTTCCGGGCGAAATGGGACGCTTCGGGGCGGCCGCGACTGCCGGTGCGCATGATCGGCTACCCGTATACATCGCTCGCCGGAGCCGGAGCCATCGCTGCGATCATGGCGACTACGTGGTGGGTCGAAGGCATGCGCGTCGCGTTAATAGCCGGACTGCCATGGCTTTGCGTGCTCACGGCCGCTTATTTTTTGGTGCCCCGGCGCCGCTGCGCCACATGACCCTCCGGCATAATGGAGAATCACAGAATGGAAGAGAATGTTTTAGCCAGGTTTGCGCAAGCGCTCGCGTCGGGGGCGATTCGTGTGGTCGATCTGACTCAACCTCTCGAGGCGAGCACCCCGATTATTCAACTGCCGCCGGAGTTCGGAAAGTCGTGGCCGTTCCGCATGGAGGAAATATCGAAATATGACAGCCGCGGACCAGCCTGGTATTGGAATAATTTTTCTTGCGGCGAGCACACAGGTACACACTTTGATGCGCCGATCCATTGGGTCACCGGCAAGGACTATCCGGGCAACGCGACCGACACCATCCCTCCCGAAAAATTCTTTGGGCCGGCCTGCGTGATCGACGCGACGCCCGAAGTCGCCGCCAATCCCGATTTCCTGCTGACGCCGCGTCATGTCGAGACCTGGGAGCAGGAGCACGGGCGCATTGAGGCCGGCTCCTGGGTGCTGATGCGCACCGGTTGGTCCAAGCGCAGAGACGCCGCGTTCCTGAATATGAAAGATGACGGATCACACGTGCCCGGGCCGCATCCCGAGCTGGTTCCCTTTCTCGCAAAGGAGCGGAACGTAATCGGCTGGGGCTCCGAGGGCGTGGGTACCGATGCCGGGCAGGCGTTCCGGTTTGATCCGCCCTTTCCCTGCCACAGCATCATGCACGGCAGCAACAAGTTCGGGCTGGCAAGCCTGACGAACCTTGATCAGCTGCCTCCGAAGGGTTCAATCCTGATCACGCCGCCGCTCAAGATTGTCAACGGTTCAGGGAGCCCGTGCCGGGTGCTGGCGCTGGTCGCGGCGTAGGAGAAGAATAGAATTTAGATAGGGAGTCGCCGGGGAGGCAGCAATGGCGGAACGGTCCTTCAAGCGGGAAGTTCAGAAACTGTATCTCGGTGACGGCGAGGAGTTTCACGGCGAGGGTATTCTCGCCGTCACGAAGGCTCTGTTGCAGTCCGGAGTTTCGTATGTTGCCGGATATCAGGGCGCGCCGATCTCGCACCTGATGGATGTGCTGAACGATGCTAACGATATTCTCGAAGAGCTGGGCGTGCATTTCGAGCACAGCGCGTCGGAAGCCACTGCCGCCGCGACGCTTGCCGCCTCCGTGAATTATCCGCTGCGCGGCGCAGTCGCGTTCAAATCGACGGTCGGCACCAACGTCGCCTCGGACGCGCTGGCGAACCTTGCCTCCGGTGGCGTTACCGGGGGCGCGCTGATCATCGTCGGAGAAGACTATGGCGAAGGCTCCAGCATCATGCAGGAGCGCTCGCACGCGTTCGCCATGAAATCGCAGATCTGGCTGCTCGACCCCCGGCCGAACCTGCCTTCGATCGTGCGCGCAGTGGAACAGGGATTCGCTTTGTCGGAAGCGAGCAATACTCCGGTCATGCTCGAGCTGCGCGTCCGCGCCTGCCACGTCCATGGACGTTTCATCGCAAAGAACAACGCGCGTCCGCGGTTCACGCTCAGCGATGCCGTCGAGAATCCGGTGCGTGATGTCAGCCGGATCGTGCTTCCCCCGGCAAGCTTTCTGCACGAACAGGAAAAGATCCAGAAACGCTGGCCCGCGGCGCAGACGTTCATCCGCGAAAACGCCCTCAATGAGTTCTTCGCCGAGCGCGCGCAGGACTTCGGCATTATCCTCCAGGGCGGGATGTACAACACGACGGTACGGGCGCTTGAACTTTTGGGCCTTGCCGACGCGTTCGGCGAGTGCAAAATTCCCCTGTACGTCCTGAACGTCACCTACCCGCTGGTGGATGACGAGATCAAGCGGTTTTGCGGCGGCAAACGCGGGGTGCTCTTGATCGAGGAAGGACAGCCCGACTTCATCGAACAGAACCTGCACGCGATCCTGCGCAAAGCCGGCCTGGAGACCAGGATTCTCGGAAAGGACGTGCTGCCGATGGCGGGAGAGTACACGGCGGCCACGGTGATCCAGGGCGTTCTGAAGTTCGTCGAGCGCTACGCACCGCATCTGATCGACAAGGAGCGTCTGCCCCGAGTCGTACGGCGGCTCGCGGGCGTGCCCGAGCCTGCCGGCGATCAGATTCATCCGCGGCCGCCATCCTTCTGTACCGGCTGTCCGGAGCGCCCGATCTTCACGGCTATGAAGCTGGTGGAAAGGGAACTCGGCGAGCACCATGTCAGTTGCGATATCGGCTGCCACCTTTTTTCGATTCTGCCGCCATTCAACATCGGCGCCACAACGATGGGATACGGGCTTGGTTGGGCCAGTTCCGCCGCGTTCAAAACCGGGAAAACCGACAAGCGCACGATCAGCATCATGGGAGACGGCGGGTTCTGGCACAACGGACTGACCAGCGGCGTGGGCAACGCTGTTTTCAACCAGAGTGACAGCGTGCTGCTGGTAGTGGACAACAGCTACACTGCCGCGACAGGCGGGCAGGACATCCTGTCCTCGCACGCCGTCAACCCGATTCGCACCACCAAGCTCTCGATTGCGGACGCCGTGCGCGGCGTGGGCGTGAAATGGGTCAAGACGATCACGCGCACCTACGACGTAGCCGGAATGCGCGACCTGCTTAAGGAGGCGCTGACGACAAAAGAGAAAGGTCCGAAGGTAATCGTCGCGCAGAGCGAGTGTATGTTGAACCAGCAGCGCCGTGTGAAGCCGCTGATGCGAAAGCTGGCCAACCAAGGCAAGCGCGTAGTGCGCGAAAGATTCGGCGTCGACGCGGATACTTGTACGGGCGACCACTCCTGTATTCGCCTTTCCGGTTGCCCCTCGCTTTCCATCGGGCCCAATCCCGATCCCTTGCGCAAAGATCCGGTTGCGACGGTACTCGACAGTTGTGTCGGATGCGGGCTTTGCGGCGAAGTGGCCCATGCCGCAGTCCTGTGCCCCTCTTTCTTCCGCGCCGATGTCGTCTCGAATCCGAGTGCGTGGGACGGGTTGAAAGGCGGCGTCAGGCGCGCGGTGATCGGGTTCCTGCAGCGGCGCACCGACCGCCGCCTGGCGGGCATATTCGCTGGATGATAGATACGAACCCGGCCGAACGACCAGCCTCCATCAACGCCGGCGCGCGAACGCCAAAGGCGATCACGGTAGCCATACTTGCAATGGGAGGCGAAGGCGGCGGCGTTCTGGCGGATTGGATCGTCGACCTCGGTGAACATTCGGGCTATTACGCTCAGACCACCTCGGTTCCGGGTGTCGCGCAGCGCACTGGCTCGACCATCTATTATCTGGAGATGTTTCCCGAAGCCGCGGTACGCGCCGCCGGCAAGGAGCCAGTACTGGCGCTGATGCCGGTTCCAGGCGAAGTCGATATCGTGATCGCGTCCGAGTTGATGGAAGCGGGACGCGCCATCCAGCGCGGCCTGGTCACGCCTGATCGAACCACTCTCATTGCTTCAACGCATCGCGTCTATTCGATGACGGAGAAGACGGCGGTCGCCGACGGACGGGTCGATCCCGCAAAACTCATCGACGCGGCCCGCGCGGCAGCGAAGGTTCTTGTACATAACGATTTCGCCCGTATCGCCGAGCAGACCGGCAGCGTCATCAGCGCGCCTTTGTTCGGTGCGCTTGCCGCCACGGGCGGATTGCCGTTCTCCCGGCAGCAGTTCGAGGAAGCCGTTCGCAGAGGCGGAGTCGGCGTCGAATCGAGCCTCGCCGCGTTTGCCGCGGGCTTCAGCGCGGCGGGAGAGCCTCGCGCAGCGGCGGCGGGCGAAAGCGAGGCAGGCTGGCCCAAGCTCGGCCCGCGGCTGCATGCGCTCGCCAAACGCGTAGAGGCTAGCTTCCCGCCCGCGAGCCACGCCATTCTGCTCGCCGGCGTGCAGCGTCTGGCCGACTACCAGGATGAGAGCTACGCGGCCGAGTACCTCGACCGGCTGGACCCGATCCGGGATTTGGACGCGCAATACGGCAACGGCGATTTCGCCCTGCTGCGCGAATCGGGCCGCTATCTCGCGCTGTGGATGTCGTATGAGGACACGATCCGTGTGGCCGATCTGAAGACTCGCCGCACCCGCTTCGAGCGCGTGCATCGGGAGGTGCGGACCGGCCAGACCCAATTGCTCGCGATCAACGAGTTTCTGCATCCGCGGGTCGAAGAAATTTCGGACACGCTGCCGGCTGCGCTCGGCCGGTGGTTGTTGAACACGGGTTGGGCCAGACGGCTGGTGGAGCGGTTCACTCATCAGGGCAGGGTAGTCGAGACGACTTCGGTGAGCGGCTTTCTGCTGCTTTACTTCGTGGCGAGTCTGCGCCGGTGGCGGAGAAGATCCCTTCGCTTCGAAAGAGAGCAAAGGAGGATCGGCGAGTGGCTGGCGCAAGTCACCGCGCTGGCGCCGGAAGACTACGCGCTGGCGGTGGAAGTGTCGGAATGCCCCCGGCTGGTGAAAGGCTACGGCGATACGCATCTGCGCGGGAGCCGCAACTTCGACGCGGTGATGGACGCGGTGCCCATGTTGCGGCGCGCGGCGGACGGAGCGAGGCGTCTCAAGAAGCTGCGCGAAGCGGCGCTGGCTGATGAGAGCGGACAGAAACTGGCCGAGGCTCTGCGGGAGGTTAGTGCATGAGAATCGTTTGTCTTGGCGGCGGTCCGGCTGGCTTGTATTTCTCGATCCTCGCCAAGAAGGCCAACCCGTCCTGGGACATTACGGTTATCGAACGCAATCGCGCCGATGCCACCTTCGGCTGGGGCGTGGTGTTTTCCGACAGGACGATGGATGGATTCAGGGACGCCGATCAGGAGACGCACACCGCCATCACGCTCGCGTTCCGCCACTGGGACGATATCGACGTCTTTTTCAAGGGTCACAAGATCACGTCGGGCGGGCACGGTTTCTGCGGAATCGCGCGCATCAAGCTGTTGCAGATCTTGCAGGAACGGGCAGCCGGGCTCGGCGTGCAACTAATTTTTCAAACCGAAGTGACCGGTCCGGACGCCTACGCCGCGCGATATGACCTTGTGATCGCATCGGATGGCGTTTTTTCCGTCACGCGGAAGAAATACGAGGCCGTCTTCAAGCCGAACATTCAGGTGCGCCAGAATCGCTTTATCTGGCTTGGAACCAGGAAGAAGCTGGACGCGTTCACTTTCGATTTCGCAAAAACCGAGTGGGGCTGGTTCAACCTGCACGGCTATCGGTTCGACGAGGAGTGGTCGACGTTCATCGTCGAAACGCCGGAAGAAAACTGGCTCAAGGCCGGAATCGACAGGATGCCGGCGCAGCAGTCAATCGCGCTCTGCGAGAAACTTTTTGCCGATCGTCTGGACGGCTTCCCGCTGATTTCCAACGCGAGCCATCTGCGGGGCTCGGCCGTATGGCTGAAGTTCCAACGCGTGTTGTGCGAGAAGTGGTTTCACAAGAACATCGTGCTGATCGGTGATGCTGCGCACACCGCCCACTTTGCCATCGGTTCCGGGACGAAACTCGCGATGGAGGACGCGATTGCTCTCGCCCGCGTGCTCACCCATCACGGGAGCGATGTTCGATGCGCACTCGAGCGTTACCAGGAGGAACGCGAAGTCGAAGCCCTCAAACTGCAGAGCGCCGCGCGTAACCGGATGGAGTGGTTCGAGCAGGTCGAGCGTTACGTGCATCTCGACCCGGAGCAGTTCAGCTACAGCTTGCTGACCGGCAGCCAGCGCATTGGCCACGAAAATCTCAAGCTGCGCGACGCCCATTACGTAGAAGGCGTCGAGCGCTGGTTTGCGGCGCGCTGCGGAATCCATCGTCCGATTCCGCCCATGTTCACGCCGTTCTGTGTGCGCGGATTGTCTCTCAAGAACCGCGTCATCTGCTCGCCCATGGCCACCTACAATGCGCACAACGGCGTGCCGAACGATTTCCACCTGGTTCACTTGGGTGCGCGGGCCATGGGCGGCGCGGCCATGGTCGTCACGGAGATGACGTGTGTGTCCCCGGATGCGCGAATTACGCCGGCTTGCCCGGGCATGTGGAATGACGAGCAGCAGAACGCATGGAAGCGGATCGTCGATTACGTCCATACGCACACCAACGCCAGGATCGCGCTTCAGCTCGGCCATTCCGGGCGGAAGGGATCTACGCGGCGCGGCTGGGAAGGCATCGATCAGCCCCTCGAATCGGGCAACTGGCCGCTGCTATCCGCCTCTCCCTTGCCCTACATCGAAGGCTTGTCGCAAGTGCCGCGCGAAGCGGCGCGCGTCGATATGGAGCGCATCAAGGCCGATTTCGTGGCCGCGACGCGGCGCGGCGTTGCCGCCGAGTTCGATTGGCTGGAGCTCCATTGCGCGCATGGCTACCTCCTGTCGAGTTTCATCTCTCCGCTGACGAACCACCGCACGGATGAGTATGGCGGTTCGCTTGTAAACCGCTGCCGCTATCCACTCGAGGTGTTTCGAGCGATGCGCGAAGCCTGGCCGCAGGACAAACCCATGAGCGTGCGCATCTCGGTGCACGACTGGGTGCCCGGCGGCCTCACGCCCGCGGACGCGGCGGAGGTTGCGCGCCTGTTCAAAGCCGCCGGAGCGGACGTAATCGATTGCTCTTCCGGCCAGGTCAGCAAGGCCGAGCAACCCGTATACGGGCGCATGTTCCAGGTGCCTTTCTCCGATCGAATCCGCAATGAGGTAGGCATTCCCACCATCGCCGTCGGCAACATTTTCGAAGGCGACCATGTCAACACCATCATCGCCGCAGGACGCGCCGACCTGTGCGCAATTGCCCGTCCTCATCTTGCCGACCCCGCCTGGACGCTGCATGAGGCGGCCAAGCAGGGCTATGCCGACGTCTGGTGGCCCGATCCTTACCTGGGCGGCAAGCAACAACTGGAGCGGAACCTGGCGCGCGCCGTCCAACTGAGGCTGCAGGTGTGACGCGAGCGGGCCTGGACCAGACCTCGCAATTGCTCGCCGGCAAACATGCTCTTGTCACGGGGGGAAGCCGCGGCATCGGCGCTGCGGTTACTCGGGCGCTCCTCACGCATGGCGCGCGCGTCACCGTGCTCGCCCGTAATTCGAGCGGGCCTGAGGACGGACCCCATTTTGTGAAAGCGGATGTAAGCGATTCAGGTGCGGTGTCCCAGGCATTCGCGGACGCACGGGAGCGTGCCGGCGCCATCGACATTCTTGTCAATAGCGCCGGCCAGGCGAGTTCTGCGGCGTTCCTGAAGATGGATCTCGAGTTGTGGCGCAGCA
>QHXU01000011.1:22456-30695 GCA_003223065.1 Acidobacteriota bacterium
TGCATCCGCGCCGCACTGCCCGGCATGCTCGATACGGGCTGGGGCCGGATCGTCAACATCGCGAGCACCGCGGGCTTGACCGGCTACAGCTATGTTTCGGCCTATTGCGCAGCCAAGCACGGCGTGATCGGTCTGACGCGCGCTTTGGCGCTGGAGGTCGCGGCCAGGGGCGTGACCGTCAACGCGGTATGTCCAGGTTATACGGACACCGGCATGCTCAACCAAGCCGTGGCTAATATCGTCGCCAGGACCGGCCGCACACCGGAACAGGCGCGGGCCGAGCTGTTGGGGCGTAATCCACAGAGGCGGCTGGTCCAGCCCGATGAGGTGGCCAACGCCGTCGCCTGGCTGTGTCTGCCCGGAAGTGAGGCCATAACCGGGCAGGCGATCGCCGTGGCAGGCGGAGAAGTAATGTGAGACTGTGCCGACGAGGGTTTGATTCTTGATTGGAGAAGCTTATGCGTTATCTCGCTGGAGTGCGGCATGAATTGCCCGGGAACCGCAGCCTCCTTGCAGACTATAAAAGCCGGCACTTCAATTACGAGGCCGGGGACAAGGTGGCCATTATCACGCTCAACCGTCCGGACCGGAAGAACCCGCTGACATTTGACTCCTACGCTGAGCTGCGCGACCTGTTTCGCTCGATGGCGGGCGCCGAGGACATCAACTCCATCGTCGTGACCGGCGCAGGCGGGAATTTTTGCTCTGGCGGCGACGTGCACGAGATCATCGGCCCGCTCACTAAGCTCGACATGCCGGGCCTGTTGACGTTTACCCGTATGACCGGCGACGTGGTCAAGGCGATGCGCGCCTGCCCGCAGCCGGTCGTGGCTGCGGTCGACGGGGTTTGCGCCGGCGCCGGCGCTCTGCTGGCGCTCGCTTCGGATCTACGCCTCGGTACGGCTCGTAGCAAGACCGCCTTCCTCTTTACTCGCGTGGGACTGGCCGCCTGCGATATGGGCGCCTGCGCCCTGCTGCCGCGCGTCATCGGCCAGGGCCGTGCGGCCGAACTGCTCTACACGGGACGGAGCATGAGCGGCGAGGAGGGCGAGCGGTGGGGATTCTTCAATCGCCTGTGCGCGCCGGACTCACTTCTGGCGGAGGCGCGGGCCCTGTCCGCGGAATTGGCGGCTGGTCCGGCATTCGCCCACGGCATGACGAAAAAAATGCTGCAACAAGAATGGAACATGGGAGTCGACGAGGCCATCGAGGCCGAGGCGCAGGCGCAGGCGATTTGCATGGCTACCAACGATTTTCATCGGGCCTATCACGCCTTCGTCGCAAAGCAGAAGCCTGTGTTCGAGGGCGATTGAGAATGGGCGGGCGCACTCATCTCGACTGGCCTTTTTTTGAACCGCGCCATCGATCGCTCGGCTCGGACTTGGACGCGTGGGCCCGCGATCATCTGAGCGGCGCGCACGAAAAAGACACGGATGAGGCATGCCGAAAGCTGGTGCGCCAGTTCGGCGAAGCGGGCTGGTTGAAGTATGCGATCGGCGGCACAGCTTATGGCGCCCCGGCTGATAGCATCGACACGCGAGCCGTGTGTCTGATTCGCGAAACGCTGGCGAGTTATTCCGGTCTGGCGGATTTCGCCTTCGCGATGCAGGGCCTGGGCTCGGGCGCCATCACGCTTTTCGGCAGCGAGGTCCAGAAGCAGGAGTATTTGACTCGCGTCGCGGAAGGCTCGGCTATCGCCGCATTCGCGCTGTCCGAACCCGATGCCGGTTCCGATGCGGCGGCGCTATGCTGCCAGGCGCGGCGTGATGGCGATTCGTACGTCGTGAACGGCGAGAAAACGTGGATTTCGAACGGCGGCATCGCCGATTTCTATGTTCTGTTCGCTCGGACCGGAGAAGCGCCGGGCGCGCGAGGAATCACCGCGTTCGTGATCGAGCCGGCGACCCCTGGATTCGAAATTGCCGGACGAATCGAAGTGATCGCGCCACATCCGCTTGCCCACCTAAGGTTCACCGATTGCCGGATCCCGGCCTCGCGGCGCCTGGGCGAACCGGGCCATGGCTTCAAGGTGGCCATGGCCACGCTCGACATTTTTCGCACCTCGGTGGCTGCCGCAGCCCTAGGTCTCGCGCGCCGGGCGCTGGAGCAGGCTTTGTCCCGCGCTACCTCGCGCAAGATGTTCGGCCAGACCCTTGCGGATTTCCAGTTGACCCAGGCCAAGCTGACCGGGATGGCGACTGGAATTGACGCCGCCGCCCTCCTGACCTACCGGGCCGCATGGCTGCGCGACCTCGGCCGGCGCGTAACGGTGGAGGCCGCGATGGCCAAGATGACCGCCACTGAGACCGCGCAACAGGTGATCGACGCGGCCGTACAGATTTTCGGCGGTCTGGGCGTCGCGAGCGGACAGCCTGTGGAAGGCCTGTACCGCGAGATCCGCCCGCTGCGCATCTACGAGGGCGCGACCGAAGTGCAGCAATTAATCATCGCGCGAGGGATCATCAAAGCGTTTCAAGAAAGCGAGCAGTCAACCGCATGATCGATATGGAATTCTTGCAACCGCCGCACTGGGTGCGCCCCAAGGGTTACTCGAACGGCGTGGCAGCCAAGGGCCGTTCGGTATTTGTCAGCGGCATGATTGGCTGGGATGCGCAAGGCAAACTCGTTGGCGGGGATTTCGTCGGACAGGTGCGGCAGGCGCTGCAGAACATCGTCGAGGTCCTGTCTGAAGCGAAGGCAAAGCCCGAGCACATCGTGCGGATGACCTGGTATGTGGTTGACAAGAAGGAGTACCTCGCCGCCGAGAAGGAGGTCGGCGTGGTTTACCGCGAGATCATCGGACGCCATTACCCTGCCATGACGGCTGTGCAAGTGGCTGCCTTGATGGAGGAACAGGCGCGCGTCGAAATCGAAGTGACCGCGGTGGTTCCGGATTAGCTTAGATAGGATTCCCGTCCGCGTCGAGGAACTTCACCTCCCCCAGTCCGAGCTCGCGGATCGGCGCCTCGATCTTGCTGCGATCACCGACCACAACCCACACCAGATTGTCGGGGCGGATGGTCGATTTCGCAGTGTCAGTGACCGCCTGCACATTCAGTGACTGGACTTTCCGGACAAACGTATCGTAGTAGTCGTCCGGCAACCCGAACCGCACGATTTCCAGAATCGAATTTCCAACTTCATCGATAGTCTCGTGTGACCCGGGGAGCTTGAGCGTCATCGTGTTCTGCGCCCGCTGGAGTTCCGCCTCCGTTGGCGGTCGGTCGCTGACGATGCCACGGAACTCCTTGCTCAGCTCCGCGAGAGCTTCCTTCGTCTTGTCGGACTGCACAGGAGCGTACGTGAGCAAGGGCTGCTGGCCGCGGGCAGGGAACAGGATCGATACTGCACCGTATGACCAGTGTTTGTCCTCGCGCAGGTTCATATTGATGCGCGCGCCAAAGTCGGCCCCGAAGATCGAGTTCATCGTTTCGATGGCGATTTGATCCGGGTTGTTTCGCGGCGGCGCAACTTCGCCGACAAGTATGTCCGACTGGAGCGCGCCGGGCCGGTCCATGATATACACAACCGGCTTGGCGGGGTAATTCACCCGGCTGATGTTCTTGGCCGGAACATCGCGTTTGGGCCAGTTGGCGAAAAGCTGGTTGAGTTTCGGTGTAATCTCCGCAATGGTCGTGTCCCCGACCACGATCAGCGTGCCGTTGTTGGGATGGAACCAGGTCTGGTGAAACTTCACCAGGTCCTCGCGGGTAAGCTTGGATACTGCCTCCACCGTCCCGGAGCCAGTCAGTGGGTTCCCGTACGAGTGACCCTTACCGTATAGCAACGCAGGCAGCACGCGCAGCCCCATCGCGATGCCGGTGACCTTCTCGCGCTGAATAGCAGCGAGCTGTAATTTCTGTTGCCGCTGGAAGTCCTCCTGCGGGAAAGTGGGGTTCAGGATCACATCGGAATACAGCGCCAGAGACGGATCCAGTTTGGTCTTCAGAGCAGAGAGGCGGACCACGGACGTGTCGAGATTCGAGAACGCGCTCAATTGCGCGCCGAGCAATCCCTGCTCGTCGCTAATCTCCAGGGCGGTGCGGCTCTTGGTGCCGCCGGTCAGCAGCGCTGCGGTTGCCATAGCCGTTCCGGGCAGAGCGAATTGGTCGGCGGCATAGCCGGCATCGAGCAACAGCCAGAGATTGACGATCGGAGTTTGGTGTCGTTCCGCCAGCACCACCTTCATCCCGTTGGCGAGAGTGGAATGTTGAAGTTTCGGCAGCCGCAATTCCGGCGATGCGCCCAATTCGGGCAGCTTCGAGCGGTCCGCCCCGGTCTTCGAAGTTTCGTACTTCGGGTACGGATGAACTTCGAGGATGTACACACCGTCTGACAGCCACCGCCTTCCGGCCGACCGGATGTCTTCCGGCGTCGCCCCTTCGATACGTTTGAGGCTGGTCTTGTAAGCGTCCGGGCTGCCGAGGTAGATCTGGTTGCTCGCCAACAAATCCGATTTCCCACCGAACCCTCCAACTCGCTCGATTCCACGAACGAACGCGGCCAGCATCTGATTCTTCACCCGCTCCACTTCCAGGCCGGTCGGGCCGGCCTCGAGCAGACGCGCGAGCTCCTCGTCGATAGCCTTCTCCACTTTCGTCAGGTCGTCTCCCGGGCGGGCAGTCGCCTGAATCCGGAATTGCCCTCCGATCTCCTGGGTGGAGTTGAAGGCGCTAACGTCGGTGGCGATTTGGTCGTCATAGACCAGTCTTTTATAAAGCCGGGAGCTCTTACCCTGCGCAAGCACTCTGCTGAGCATGTCCAGATAATCCGCGTCCGGCGAGCCGGTCTGCGGAACGTTCCAGACCTCGTAAATCCGCGCCTGCGGAACGCGGTCCTGCGCCACCTGCCGGTGAGAGCCGGTCATCTTCGCGACCCAGAGGCGCTGAGCGGCGATGGGAGGTCCGGCGGGAATATCGCCGAAGTACTTCTCCACCTTTTGGCGCGCTGTATTCGCGTCGATATCGCCGGCTAGGACCAGAACCGCGTTGGACGGCCCGTAATAGGTCTTGAACCACTCCTGGACGTCGCTCATCGAAGCTGCGTTCAGGTCGTCCATCGACCCGATCACCGTCCACGAGTACGGATGGCCCGGCGGATAGGTGGCCTTGGTGATCAGCTCATAAGCGAGGCCATAAGGCTGATTTTCACCCTGGCGCTTCTCGTTCTGAACGACGCCCCGTTGAAGATCGAGCGTCTTCTGGTCTATTGCTCCCAGCATGTGTCCCATTCGATCGGACTCGAGCCAGAGAGTGTAGTCCAGAGCGGAGGTCGGGACATTTTCAAAGTAGTTCGTTCGATCGGAGTTGGTGGTGCCGTTCAGGTCAGTTGCTCCGATCGGCTCCATGGCCTCGATGTACCGGCGTTGGTGGTGTTCGCTCCCGCCGAACATCAGATGCTCGAACAGGTGCGCAAACCCGGTCTTCCCGGGCCGCTCGTTCTTGGAGCCTACGTGGTACCAGACATTGACGGCGACGATGGGTGCCTTGTGGTCTTCGTGAACGATCAAGCTCAGCCCATTCTTCAGGACAAATTTCTGGTAGGGAACATCAATTGCGGCCGACTCCGCATGCAGCACGGAACAAGCGACGACAAACAATGCCGCAGCGAGCTTGTAGCGCATGGATTCTACCTCCGGTCAAAGTATATGGACAGGGAGCATTGGGGGTCAAATCATCAGCTCAACTCAAGCTAACACCGGATCTGTTTTTTAAAGATAATATCGCTGAGCGGCGCTGCGCCGGCCGCCACGGTTCGCGGCATATGGGGGATATCTAAACATGAAGTACGAAATCTGCATCGTCTCTTTCCTCACGGCCTGCGCTCCAGGCCAGGTCCGTACCGCTGTACCGTTCGATGGATCGGGCGTACGGCCCGGTCCAGTGTACGTGACGTCCACGGCACAGTCGGCGACCGTGCACTGGAGCGATGAGGCCAACCGCCGGTGGACAGCCGAGTTTTCGCTCGATCCAAAGGCTCCTCTGATCACCGCCATCGCGGTGAATGATGCGGTTGTGATCGACCGCGGTCGTCCCTTTTATCAGTGCACCACGGGGAAGCGCCGCGGCGGTTGGGACGCGTTCTTTGATCTACCGCCCAGCCACCCGGATGGAGCACGCTCCTTCGCCGGTGAATTCACTCTCAAATCCGCGCGTGCAATTACCGTCGGTAACCGTGTCCAGATCACGTTCGACGGGCTGCACATGGGCATCTTTGATGGGAGTATTCAGTACGTAATTTTTCCGGGCAGCCGTCTCATCGAGCAGACGGCCGTCATGACGACTTCCGAGCCCGACACGGCATACTTCTACGACTCTGGGCTACGCATGGCCGTCGACGCCGGCCGCCGCGTGGGCGGCAACATGGAATCGTTCGTTTCGTTCTACGACACCGGCGGCGAACTGAGGACGATCCTTTCCGATGGCCCGGAGCGCCATCCGGCCAAAGTACGCTACCGCACCATCGCGGGTCGCACCGGCGCGGGAAGCGTCGCTGTTTTTCCGGCTCCGCACCAGTACTTCTTTCCGCGCGATTTCACAACCAACATGGGCTACGTCTGGCACTCGTCCTGGAAGGGCGTTGTTTCGCTGGGCATCCGCCAACTGCCGACCGACGCTACGCCCTACTATCCGTGGTCCAACGCTCCGCCCGGAACCGCGCAGCACATGAGTGTGTTTCTGATGCTCGATCCGGGCGATCCGCACGCTGCGCTAGACGCGGTCCTGCGGTTTACGCACTCTGATCGTTATCCGGCTCTCGACGGCTACATGACTTTTGCTTCTCACTGGCATTACGCCTACACGGTGCAGGCTATCGAGAAAGGTCTTGAGTGGGTTCCGCCGTTCAAGCCGGTCTTGGAGTCCTTGGGCGTGAACTCCGCGATGATCATGGACTTTCATGGCGACGGCCACCCGGCCGATACCGGCGAGACGCGCCTGCGGGAACTGGAGGCGTTCTATCGCGCCTGCCGTGCGCAATCCGGCCCGGACTTCCTACTGATCCCCGCCGAGGAGGCCAACGTCCACTTCGGCGGGCACTGGGCGCTTGCCTTTCCCAAGCCGGTTTACTGGCGCATGAGCCGCAAGCCTTCGCAGATGTTCCAGGAGCAGGACCCGAATCATGGGACTGTTTACAATGTAGCGAGCGCCACAGAACTCCTCGATTTGGTAAGGAGAGAAGACGCATTCGTGTATCAAACACACCCGCGCACCAAGGGCTCCACGGGCTATCCGGACCAGATTCGTGATTCAGCGCATTTTCTCGATCCGCACTGGTTCGGCGCCGGCTGGAAGGCATTGCCGTCCGACCTCTCCTCGCCTCGCCTGGGAGAGCGCGCTTTCAAACTGGTCGACGATATGAGCAATTGGGGCCTCCACAAACAGCTAGTCGGCGAAGTGGACGTATTTCAGATTGACAGGACCCACGAACTCTACGCTCACATGAACGTGAATTATGTGAAGGTGCCGGCAGTGCCTTCCTTCGACCACTATGCAAATCTGCTCGATCGGCTCCGGCGCAGCGACTTCTTTATCACCACCGGTGAGGTCCTGCTTCCGGAGGTGAGCATCGCTGAAGGCCTCGGCGGACGAATCCTGGTGCGTGCGCGAATCCAGCACACATTCCCGCTGGAGATGGCGGAAATCGTGTGGGGAGATGGCTCCCAGACCTATCGCAAAATGATTCCGCTAGCGGAAACGCGGCCTTTCGGCGATTTTTCGTTTTCTGCTGAAGCCGAAGGCGGGAACTGGAAGTGGGCCCGGTTCGCAGTATGGGATGTAGCGGCGGACGGCGCGTTCATTAATCCTATATGGAGAAGCCAGCCCTAGAATCGGTGAAGACGTTTGGGATTGGTCCTGTAAAACAGGGTGTTATCAGGGCCAGAAGTTCGAAAACCAGATCCGCTTGACACTCGATCTGCGAGATCAGGGGTGTATCAGGTGATAAAGCAAGGGGGGAAACAGGGAAAAAGTTCGAAGAGCGCCGGGACTGAAGCGCTCCGAAGGCGTCGGCTGGAACCCGGGCAGGGGGCGCTCGGGGAAACTCCAAGACATCCAATCCCTCTCGCCGTGATGGATGCGTTCGGGGAACAGTCGGAGCCAAACGGACTTGGCGAAGTCGATACGCCATTGATCGTGATCACGATTGGCAGGTTATCACCCGAGACGCCCATGGCGGACGTTCACCTGCACACCGCCGACCGCCCCGGCGCGGTGCTCGCGAACTCCACTGCAACTGGACC
>QHXU01000012.1:0-7638 GCA_003223065.1 Acidobacteriota bacterium
CACCGGCAGCGCACCCAACTGATTGAGCCGGCGTAGGATTTTCGCACGAGCATAGGCCGGCTTGGGAGGTAATTGATGGAGAAGCAGAAGCCAATTATATGACAACTGCTATATACTGTATATCAGTTGTTCTACAAGCGTCAAGTACGAATCTTACAGTACGTAACTATAGAGAGTCTGGTACCTTTTGCTTCTCTGGGTTAGAATCTTATCTACGGAGAGCGGCGACCAGTGCTTGTAAAGGTGCTGGCGTGTGCCACGGTAGGTTCAGCCGGAGGAGAAGCATGAAAGATGGTCTTGTTTTTGTTGTTGGCCTTGCGTTGATCGCAGGATTGGGTTTGCTACTGGTGCGATATTATAACGGCCACGCGTCAACTGCGGCCGCAAGAGCCGCGGATAACAGCGCACCACCTAAGGAGGAGGCACGCCCGGTTCCGAAACTGAAGCACCGGGTCAAAGAAGCTGCGCCGAAAGTTTGGGAAGAGCCCGTCGCAGCGGTGCTGGCCCCTGAAGTTGTCACGCCAGTCGCGCCGGCCCCGCCGCCGTTTCCGACAGTCGAGCAGATCGCCGTCGGGACGGAGAAACCGCGCATTACGGCGATGTTCGGCAACCCGTCAATTGCGGCGGTAACCACGGATCGCGGGCATCTTGTCGAAACCTTTGTGTATAAGCGGGAGAAGGGCTTGGGCCAAACATTTATCTCTTTTGAGGATGGCAGGGTCCTCTCCGCTTACTCCACATACGCCCACGTAAGGCCCGTTGGCCGCAATTAAAAGGTTTACTGCTCGAAGTAGCCGACGGCCAGTTCGGGCTTCTGCTCGAGCGCTTGGCGCCAGTAATTGCGCGCTTCGTCGACCTCGCCCTTCGCTTTGAGCGCATGGCCCAGGTTCAGCAGCGCCTCGGCGAAGTTGGGACGCTCGGCGAGCGCCTCGTGGTACAGCCGGATCGCGTCCTCGATCTGGCCTGACCTTTGCAGCAGCAAGCCGGTATTGTAGAACAGTTCGGGTGTGCGCTCGCCGGCCTCAATCAGCTTGGCTTGCAGGTCCAGCGCCCGGTCGAGGTCCTCGCGCTCGACAGCCAGCGCGGCAAGACCTCGCAGCGCGTCTATCGAATGCGGATCCGATTCGATCACGCTCTCGAACGCCTTGGCGGCGCTGTCGTGATCGCCCAGGTTCCAGTAGGAGAGTCCGAGATTTAGCTGCGCTTCCGCCCATGGCGTACGCTTGCGGACACAAGCCTGGAAAGCTTCCGCGGCGCCCCGGTGATCTGCCCGCTGGAGGCGCAGATAACCCAGCCGGAACAACGCGTCCTCCCATTCCGGATTCCTCGAAAGCAACTTGACGTACAACCGCTCCGCGTCTTCGAGTTCGCCCTGTTGCTCCAGCACGCTGGCAAGGTTGTAGATGACATCGGCCAGATCGGGTGCAATTTGCAATGCCCGCTCGTAGGATTCACGTGCCTGCTTCAGCTCGCCGGCTTCCTGCCGCACGATTCCCAGGTTGACGTGAGCCTGCTTGGCATCGGGGCGGATGCGCACCGCCTCCGAATATGCCTTCGCCGCTTCCGCCAGTCGTCCGCATTTCTGCTCGGCGACGCCCAGGTTAAACCAGCGCTCGAAGTGATCGGGTGTGAACTCGACCAGCTTAGTGCAGTATCGTGCCGCGGCGTCGTAGTCATTGGAGTGGAAGGCGCAGGTGGCCAGTCCTTCAAGCGCCGCCTGTGAGAATGGCCGCAAGGCCAGCAGCCGCTCGGAATACTGCTGGATGGAGTTGTGATCCTTCCGCGCCATTCCGATGGTGATCAAATTCACTAGGCATTCCTCGGATTGCGGATTCTTCTCCAGGATTCTCAGATACAGACTCGTGGCTTCGTCGAACTTCCAGAGCAGTTGCAACGAGACCGCTTTACCGAACAGCGCGGTCTCCTGGTTCGGCTGGCGGGCCAGCACCTTTTCGAAGCATTCGGCGGCCGGCTCAGGCTTCTCCTGATGAAGCAGGCAGATGCCGAGGCCAAGGTGGGCGTCCTCGCGCTCGGGATCGATCTCGAGCGCTTTCTGGAATGCATCGGAGGCTTCCTGCCAGCGGCCGAGCTTCTCGTAACAGATGCCGAGATTGAAATACGCGGTGGGGTGGCGTGGCGCCAGGCCGAGGAGCCGCTCGTACGTCTTGATCGCGTCATCGTACTGCTCGAGCTCGAACTGGATGTGGCCCCTGGCGGCGAACACCTCAGGCGATTCATCACCGTTTTCGATCGTCGTATTCAACTCGCGAAGCGCTTCCTTGCGCTTGCCTTCCAGGTGCAACGAGACCGAGCGCGCCAGGGCCGGCGACGCCGCCTTCCCGTTGGTGCGGACGCCTGCCGCCGTCTCTGGTCCGTTATTTCGTACTACGCTCATTGTTGCGAACTCCCATTTGTGGATGTAATGTTATACGGCGCCAGGTAGGCGCAAAGCCGTCCGAACATGTCGTACTGATGCGTCACCTGGATCCAGCGCACACGGCTCTCCTCGCCGCGCGCGGAGAAGAAACCGACACCACCGTGCCGCAGCCTCGGCTCTGACCAACTATCGACCATCTGGCCTTGGACGGCGAGAGCGAAGATGTCTCCGTGAACGTCCACGGTACAGCATGTCCGGGCGTGCGTTGATCGGCACGACGACATCGGCTCGATTCTGGGCCTTGCCGTTGACCACGGCATAGCGTGTTACGCCGATAGTCGGTAGCGGGCCCGGCTTGAGCACCACCAATTTCACGACGTAATAATTGTCGAAATCGGCGGCCCGCACCACCCAGCTCATAGCCTTCTTATCGATCAAGCCCAGGAACTGCATCTGGTAATCGGTGAGCCCCAGAGAGGGACGATACAGCGCGAGCGCTCCTGGGCGCACGAAACCGGTGGCATCGAAGGACCAGGAAGCGGTGGCATTGCCGCGGCTCGTCCATTCGTCGAGACCGGTTCGGAAATCCTCATCGAGTGCGACCGCCGCGCGATCGACCATCGTTTGCCGCACGTTCGTCCATTTCGCACTCAGCGCGCGCTCGAAGCTATCGCGCTGTCACGCGCACTTTCGGCAACGAGGGACGAAGGGCCAGGCCGAGCAGCACCGGAATTCCGAACGCCAGTAGTTTCAGATCCCGCGGCGCATTCTTCCAGAAATCGACGGTGTGCATCCAGACGTGCACGCTGCGGTCCGGCGTTGCAGGCGCTTGGGTAGCAGCGGCCGCGGCTGGCGAGGCGATGAGATCCGAGACCGGCTTGGCGTCCAGCGGCTCCAGCTTCGATTCGGGGCGCACGGGCGCGCTTTGAAGTGGCTGCGTTAAAGGCGGCGGGGAGTGGCGGTTTGGTGTGGGCCCCTCTCCCGGATGCCCGGTCCCTGCGTCAAGCTTCAGCGCCAGCAAGCCCCCTGTGCCCGGTCCCGGAAGATTCGGTTCGGCGGCTTTCATGCCTTGGGCACCACCGGCGCTGGCCGTCGCGGCACGGGCGAGAACATTGCGCCGGGGCAACGAGATGTGGGGAGACGCCGCCGCGTAATTTCCAGTCTCCAGCTCAGCGGCGGCCACGGCGCCTGCCCGCACCTCGACCGGATATCGCCGGCCGGGGGCCAGGTGCAGGCGGGGCCGCCGCGCTGGAGTCTCGAGTATTAATTCCGGAGCCTGAGAGTCGTTGCGAGAATCGAGCGGCCGCAGGCTCTCGATCCATGCGCCCTGGACCAGTGGAATGCGATCGACCGGAAGCTGCTTCAGACCGGGCTGTCCAAGCGCCGGAGCGATTTTGGTGTCTTCGCGCGCCGGATCAGCCGGAAGTTGCGCGCGCAGGTTCAGCACGGCCGGCTGCGGCTGGCGAGCGGCATCGCCGTCCGCTCCCGCTTCGCAAGCCGCGATGCGGGGCATCGCGATCATCGTTGCGGGAGATGGAATCTGTTCGTCGGCCAATCGTTCGAGTTCCGCTGCCGGAATCTGGCCGTGATGCACGGACGATTCCAACGACGGACTCACGGGCGCCGTGATCCACTCGAGCCGATCGGGCTGGACCGCGATTGCACGGTACTCAGGGCCCTTAGAGTCGGGCGATGCCGGGATCGGCATCTGGTCCCGCATCGCCAGGCTGTCCGCTTCGAACGGTTGTGGGATCCAGTGGGGATGCAGTGTCTCAAACTGTGTTTCGTAGTGGCAGGGATCTGCAGCCATCATTGCGGGCAGATGATCGGCAGTGGGTGCTGGGCGGACGACGATCAGGCCGCTGGCTGCCGGCTCCACCGGCTCCAACTGGCCCGGTTCAGGACCGCCGGCCATCTCCAAAGGCGCCGCCGGCCGGTACGCGCGCAAAGAGTTGTGGGTTTGGTGCAGGCGCTCCACAGCCAGGCGCTCCTGCTCCTGCCAATACGCTTTGCGATGCGAGGCGGAACAGAACTGCCCGTTCGTGATCTTCCTGTATAGCGGCAGTTTGCCGTCGCAGTACAGACATCTCATGTCATCAGACCACGACATCACCCAATCGTACTGTGAATGGCTCGAATTTACTACGCAGCGAACCCCTTAGGAGCGGGTAAGGATTTTGACTTATCTGGGTAGTTGGGAATCGGGCAGTCGCTTATTACCGCACCTATTCCTGCTTGCCTTAGACTCCCCAGCAATAATCTTCCATCGCCCGCTCGATGCTCGGGTCTTTTTCGCTGAGACGCATCAGTTCGAGGCGGAGAGCATCCACCAGAGCGAACCAGCTCGCTTCGATGACATTTTCCGACACGCCGACGGTGGCCCAGCTACGCCGGTGGTCGGACCACTCGATCAACACGCGAACACGAGCCGCCGTGCCTTTTTTGAAGTCGAGCACACGGACTTTGTAATCGGTGAGATTTACTCCGGCGATCGCCGGATAGAGTGTCGCCAGGCACTGCCGGAGGCACAGGTCAAGAGCGTTCACCGGACCGTTCCCGCTGGCTGTAGCTGAGTGAACGCCGTCCTGCGCACGCAAAGTTACCGTCGCCGTCGAACCGTTCGCCTTGGTGGTGACTTCGTAGCTCACCACTTCGAAGAATTGAACTCCGGGATGCAGCGCCTCGCGCACCAGCAGTTCGAACGTGCCCTCGGCCGCCTCCAGCTCATAGCCTTGAAACTCCATCAGCTTGATACGGTCGAGCAGCTCGCGGCGGGTGGCGTCATCCAGCCGCTCTTCGAGTCCGTGCTGTTTGAGCTTGTAAAGAATGCTTCCCCGCCCCGAAAGATCGCTCAGCAAGACCCGCTGGCGGTTGCCGATTACTTTGGGGTTTACGTGCTCATAGGTGGCCGCGTCCTTCAACACTGCGCTGACGTGCACGCCGCCCTTGTGAGCGAACGCGCTGCGGCCCACGTAGGGCTGGTCGCCACGCAGCGGGAGGTTCGCCAGCTCGGCGATGAATCGCGACGTCGCCGTCAGGTTCGCAAGGCGTTCCTTCCCGATCGTGATGTGGCCCATCTTCAGCTCGAGATTGGCCATGACGGATGTCAAATTGGCATTGCCGCAGCGCTCGCCGTACCCGTTCATGCAGCCCTGCACATGCGCGAAACCCTGCTCCACCGCGGCCAGAGTATTGGCGACCGCGAGTTCCGCGTCGTTGTGCGTGTGGATGCCCAGCATGCCGTCGAATCGCTTCCGTACATCGGCGCAGATCTCGGACACGCGGGCGGTCATCGTGCCGCCGTTTGTGTCGCACAGCACCAGCACATCGGCGCCCGCTTTCTTTGCGGCCTCCAGCGTGCGCAGCGCGAAATCGCGGCCGGCGGTGTAGCCGTCGAAGAAATGCTCCGCGTCGTAAATGACTTCTTTTCCGTGATCCTTCAAATACCGCACGGTATCCGCGATCAGCCTCAGGTTCTCTTCTTCCGTGATACCGAGCGCCCGTTGGACGTGAAGGTCCCAGCTCTTGCCGAAAATCGAGATGACCTGCGTGCCGGCTTCGATCAGGGCCCGCACGCTTGAATCTTCCTCTACCGTGTGGCGCGCGAAGCGCGTGGCGCCGAAGGCCACCAGGCGCGCGTTTTTCAAATCCAGGTCCTTGGCGCGGCCGAAGAACTCCTTGTCCTTGGGGTTCGAACCGGGCCAGCCGCCTTCGATGTAGTCAATCCCCAACTCGTCCAGCTTGCGGGCGATCAGGACTTTGTCATCGGCAGAAAAACTGACGGCTTCGCCCTGCGTGCCGTCGCGCAACGTGGTGTCAAGCGTAAATATCCTCATAGGACCTCAACGGCCGGCCGGAACACCGACCTCCTTTTTCTTTTTGAGGAACGTCATCATCTTGCGCAGCTCCGCCCCCACCTTTTCGATCGGCTGGTTCTGCGCAGCCTCGCGCATCGCCAGGAAGTTCTTGCGGCCGCTTTTGTTCTCCGCGATCCACTGCCGCGCGAACTCGCCGGATTGGACTTCGGCGAGGATCTTCTTCATCTCGGCGCGGGTCTGGGCATTCACGACGCGCGGGCCGCGCGTATAGTCCCCGTATTCGGCCGTGTCTGAAACCGAGTAACGCATGTAGCTGAGTCCGCCCTCCTGAATCAGATCGACAATCAGCTTCAATTCGTGTAGACACTCGAAGTAAGCGATTTCGGGGGCGTAGCCGGCCTCGACCAGCGTTTCGAACCCCGCGCGGATCAGCTCGCTGACGCCTCCGCACAGGACCGATTGCTCCCCGAACAGGTCGCTTTCGGTTTCCTCTTTGAAGGTCGTCTCGATCACGCCCGCTTTCAGGCATCCGAGCGCCAATGCATAGGCCAGCGCTTGTTCCAGCGCCTTGCCGGACGCGTTCTCATGCACGGCGACCAGCGCCAGAACCCCTACGCCTTCGGTGAACAACTCGCGCACCCGATGACCCGGCGCTTTGGGCGCGATCATCGACACGTCGACGTCTTTGGGCGCCTGGATTTGCCCATAGTGAATATTGAATCCATGCGCGAACATCAGCGTCTTGCCGGCGGTGAGGCTCGGAGCGATGTCGCGGTGATAGAGGTCCGCCTGGATGTGATCGGAGACCAGGATCATGATGATGCTCCCCGCTTTCGCCGCGTCCGCGGTCGGGAGCACGCGCAGGCCCGCCCCTTGCGCTTTAGCCCAGCTGTTGCTCCCTTCATAGAGGCCGACCACGACGTCGACGCCGGAGTCGCGCAAATTCAGCGCGTGTGCGTGACCCTGGCTGCCATAACCGATAATCGCAACGGTCTTGCCTTTAAGGAGGGAAAGATTGCCGTCCTGTTCGTAATAGCGCTTAGCCATTTTGTAAAACTCCATTCTTGAGTTGAACTTCCGCTTGTTTTTGCACCGGCGGGGCGAGTTTCAGTTTCTTCGCTTCAAGCGACACTGCGACCAGGCCTGAGCGCGTCACTTCAATTTCGCCGTAGCTGCGCATGACGTCGATAAACTCGTCGAGCTTTTCCGGATCGCCGGTCGCCTCGAGGGCAAAACCCTCCACCGAGGAGTCAACCGCGCGGGCGCCAAAAATCTCGGCTTCCTTCAGGATCGCGGTGCGGTTTTGCATACTGGATCGCACGCGTACCAGCACCAGTTCGCGGCGCACGGCCGGCGTCTCGGTGAGATCGGTGGCCTGCAGCACGTTGATCAGCTTGTTCATTTGTTTGATGAGCTGCGCCCGTTGATTCGGCTCGATGTCGA
>QHXU01000012.1:7721-34252 GCA_003223065.1 Acidobacteriota bacterium
TGTTTTCAACCAGCAGAGAGATCAGCTGCAACATTTAGGCCACCTCCGCCGGCTGCGGCTGCTTGAGCACCATCTCGTTGATGGCGCCGCCGGCCGGGACCATCGGGTAGACGTTTTCATTGGGAGTGACGCGCACGTTGAGCAGGTACGGCCCCGGCTCACGGACGCAGGTTTCGAGCGCGTCTCTCAACTCGCCGGGCTTCTCCACTGTGCGGCCCTTGAATCCGTACGCGCCTGCAAGCTTTTCCGGATCCGGGAATCCCTCCAGTTCCACCGCGCATAGGCGGTTGTTGTAGAACAGCTCCTGCCATTGGCGCACCATCCCCAGATAGCCGTTGTTCATTACGACGATCTTCACCGGCAGCGCGTGATTGGCAATGGTCGCAAGCTCCGGAATCGACATTTGGAAACCGCCGTCGCCCACCAGCGCGAACACCAGCTTGTCCGGTCTTGCGAATTGCGCGCCGATCGCCGCGGGCAAACCGAAGCCCATCGCCCCGAGCCCGCCCGAGTTGATCCACAACCGCGGATGATGGAAGCGGACGAACTGCGCGGCCCACATCTGGTGTTGCCCGACGTCGCTCGCGACGATCGCTTCGCCGCCGGACAGCCGGTCGATCTCCGCGACAAGATGCTGCGGCTTGATCTCGCCGTCCGAGATTTCGGGCTTGAGAGGATGCTCGCGCTTCCACTCTTTGATCCGAGACCACCATGCCGTGCGCGCCGTGGCGTGTTTCGGCTTCAGCTCGGCCGCGAACTCCTCCAGCGCTTCGTGCAGACGTTTGAGTACACGCTTCACGTCGCCCACGATGGGAAGATCCGCCGCCCGGTTCTTCCCGATCTCGGCCGGATCAATATCGACATGAATGACTTTCGCATGCGGCGCAAACGCGGCCAGGCGTCCCGTGACACGATCGTCGAACCGCACGCCCAGAGCGATCAGCAGATCGGTTTCCGTCATGCCCATGTTCGCTGCGTAGCTGCCGTGCATGCCCGGCAAGCTCACGAAATTCGGATGCGAGCTCGACAAAGCGCCCAGGCCCATTAGCGTACACACCGCGGGCGCATCGATCAGTTCCACCAGCGCCCGAAGCTCTTCCGCGGCGTCCGCCGCAACGATCCCGCCGCCCGCGTAGACGAACGGCCGCTTCGCTTCCCAGATCATCTGCGCCGCGCGCCGGATCTGGCCCGCGTGACCTTCGGTGTAGACTTTGTAGCCGGGCAGATGGATCGTCGACACAGGCGCATAATGCGCCTGCGCCTGAAAGACGTCCTTCGGGATGTCCACCAGCACCGGACCGGGCCGGCCGGTAGCCGCAATGTGGAACGCTTCGTGGATCGCCTGCGGCAGGTCGGCGAGCGTCTTGACCAAAAAATTGTGCTTGGTGCAGGACCGCGTGATGCCGAACGTATCGGCTTCCTGAAATGCGTCGCTGCCAATGAGCTTGGTGGAAACCTGGCCCGTGATCGCCACCACGGGGATCGAGTCCATCATCGCGTCCACGAGTCCCGTCACCAGGTTGGTCGCGCCTGGCCCGGAGGTGGCGCAGCAGACTCCGACCTTTCCGGTGGCACGCGCATAGCCTTCAGCCGCGAAGCATGCGTTCTGCTCATGCCTTACCAGCACGTGGCGAATCGGGTGATCGAATATGGCATCGTAGAGCGGCAACGTCACGCCGCCCGGGTAGCCGAAAATGCATTCCACGTTCTCGCGTGCCAGGCACTCGAGCACGATTTTTGCGCCGCTCGTCGTTGATGTCTTCGCCGTGCTCGTCGTTGATGTCTTCACTGTGCTCGTCGTTGATGTCTTCACTATGCTCATCCCGGCAACTCCCCATAAGCAAAAAAGCCACTGACCGAGGGTTTTTGCCCCCCGCCAGTGGCCAATTCGTTGACTTCCCGAAATCGGGCCGTTCAGGCGGGGCCGGTTACACCGACCCCAATAATAAGAACGAGACCGATTACGGGACGCGCACTACGGACTGCGTCCTGTGCGCTTAGAATGAATGCGGTAGAGAGCACGATGTTGTGCCGGATGGCCTGGTTGGGTTCCGTTGCTTTCATCGGTGCCTCTTGTGGATCAGAATACACAAGAAGCTGCGCAAATGCAAGGATGTTCTTTGATTAGTAATTTTTATCGACCCATAGCAGGCAGTACCTTCCGAAGTCTTTGCCTAGAACCAGTTTGTTGTTTGTTTTGTTGAAGACAGCCGAGAACCTGAACGGCTCCGGCTCACCGTGATATCATCGCCTGAATCACGATGCGCTTCACCAAATCGTCCCGCCGTGCACGCGTCAGAACGCTGCCCGGCCACGGCCCGCGCCTGTGGAGGCCGATGAGTGCTTGACGGTCTGGGCGCGGGTGTCAGCCGGTGGGTCGCACTGGCGGTAGCCGCACTGATGTCCGGCTTTTTTATCAGGGCGCGTCTGAATTTCCTCGCCATTCCCAAACTCCTCGCGCCGGCGTCGGACGACAAATTACCGGATTGCATGGTCGTCATTCCGGCGCGCAACGAAGAATCGGCCATCGCCCGCGCCGTGATGAGTTTCCCTCACGACACGGTCATCGTGGTCGACGACCACTCCGAGGACGGCACCGCCGAAGCGGCTCGGAAGGCCGGGGCCGGCGTTTTGCCCGCGCCCGAGCTTTCCCGCGGCGCGATCGGCAAATCGGCGGCGTGTCTCGCCGGCGCTCGCGTGCTTACCTCACGCTGGGTCCTTTTCGCCGACGCCGACACCTGGTACGAGCCCCGCTTCCTGAATGCCTTGATCTCCTTTGCCGAGGCGAGCGGCGTCGATTTCCTTTCCCTCTATTTGCAGCCGGAATGCGAAACATGGCCGGAACGCATGCTCGTTCCTTACGCAGTGGCGTTGTACTTCTGCGGGACCGGCCCGCGCCGGAACCCGGCGGTGCTGTTCAACGGCCAATGCCTGCTGGTGCGCCGCGAGGCGTATGAATTTGTCGGCGGTCATTCCCCTGTGATGAACAATCTGGTCGACGACGTGAAACTCGCGGCGCTGGCGCAAAGGCATCGGCTGAAGGTCGCCCTGGCGCGCGCTCCCCACCTGGGCCATGCGCGGATGCAAACGGGACTGCGTGGAATCTGGCGGGGATTCGAGCGCAACGCGTTCCGCTTCGTGGTGGTGAGCCCGTGGATCGGCGCCCTGATCATCGCCGCGGCGCTGTCGATGGCCTTGTGGCTCCCAGCGCTGGCGTGGCTGGTCAAAGAGCGCCAGTATGTCGCCGCGGCGGGATTCGCGCTGCTGCCGATGGCTCTTCTTTGCCGCTGGTACGGCAATTGGGCGCGAGTGCTCCTGGCGCCGTTTGCGATCTATTGCATGCTTCCGGTCCTGTGGCACGGCATGACGGCCGCGCTCTTAGGCCGGCGCATCGAGTGGAAGGGCCGCACGATTTGAGCCTCACGATTTGAGCGGTATGATTGTCCGGTGGGCTTTTGCGCTTGCCCGATTTATGCCAATGTTGGACATCACGCAGGAAACCGTAGCCGACATCGCCGTCCTCGACGACGATGTGGATTTCCGGAACTATATCGAGGATTTTCTTAAGGACGAAAGCATCTATACCGTGCGCACCTTCGCGCATCCGCGCGAGCTGTTCGCGAGCTGCGAGGAACACGTGCCCAATATCGTCCTGCTGGACATGAAGATGGGCGACGTGAACGGCGACAAGGTCTTGGGTCAACTGCTCGCTCGCTGGCCGGCGTTGTGCGTGATCATCGTCACCGGCTATCCGTCGCTGGAGGATATGCGCGCCACCTTCAAGCTGAAGGTTTTCGACTATCTCGCCAAGCCGTTTTCCCTGGCGCAGCTCCGCCAGGTGCTGAAGAACGCGATCGAGGCGTTCGGCCTCGGCCGCCCTTCTCAGGATCGCCTGCGCGAGCGCCTGGGTCATCGCATCAAGATGCTGCGTGTGGAGCGCGACTGGTCCCTCAAGGACCTGGCCGCGCAGACCCGGCTCAGCGTCTCGCAGATCAGCGCCATCGAGCGCGGCACGAACCTGCCAAGCATCGAGAGTTTGCTGTCGATCTCGAAGGCGTTCGATAAGAAGCCCTCGGAGATCCTGGCGGCGATCGATTTCTAGGAGCGGTCTACTCTTCCCGCAGCACTTCCAGCGGTTTCTGGCGCAGGATGCGGAAACTCGCCAGCCATCCGGATGCATTCGCAAGCAGCGCCGTGAAGGCGATCGCCAGAAGCGTCGCCGCCGGATCGAATTGGAACTGCGCATTGAGCAGCCGCCTCAGCAGCAGGCCGGAGAAAATCGCGGCGAGGATGGAACCCATCAGACCCGCCACCGCGCCCAGCGTCAGAAACTCGACTGAAAAAATCCGCACGACCTGGCGCCGCGTGGCCCCGAGCGTTTTAAGGATCACCACTTCGCGCAGCCGGCGGAAACGCGTGCCCGCGACGCTCGCCGCCAGAATCACGGCTCCGGCAGCGATCGCGAACGCGGAAAGAAAACGGATCACCAGCGCGATCTGGTCGACCACCTGCTGCACGATCTCGAGCGCATCGGCGATGTTCACCACGGTGACCGTCGGAAATTTTGCGAACGAAGCTCGCTGCAGCGCGCCCACCGAGGACGGACGCATCCGCACTCCGCCGTCGAAGCTCACGGGCAGGCCTTCTAAAGCCGGAGGATTGAAGACAAATGCGCTGGTGGGCATGAACCGCCTGTTTTGCCATTGATGCACGGCCACCACGCGGGCGCGAATCGTCCGCCCGCTGGCCTGCATCTCGATCCAGGAGCCAAGCATGATGTTAAGCGTCTTCGCCGTTTCCATGGCCACGGACACCACCGGCTCCGTGGTGCCGCGTGACCACCACCGGCCTTCCAACACGCGTGCGTATTCGGGCTGCTCCGCTTCCCACATTACGTTCGTCGTGAACAGAAACCGCCTCGGAACGGGAGCGCCGTTGGCGGTAAGCAGGCGCGCCGCGACTCTCGGCACAAATTCGGGCGGCCCCAGCACGCCGTCCTGTTTCAAAATCAGTGCTTTCAGTGGTTCGACCTGCGCCTCTGTTACGCCCACCAGAAAAACGTTGGGCGCGCCGGGAGGCGCCGTTTTGACGATTTGATCCACCAGCGACTCCTGAACCAGGTAGACCGTCAGAGTGAACATCACGCCTAAGCCGAGCGACACCAGGATCGCTTGCGCCTGGTTCCCTTGCCTGTAGAGATTGGCGATGCCCTGCCGCACGAGCGACGGGACCCGCACGGGCGAGCGGCTTAGAAACAAGCGAACCAGCCGCAGCAGTCCCCACGCGACCACCGACAGCGCGATCAGGCTGGCCGTTAGCCCTCCGGCGAAGTATCCGCCCACCCTGGGGGATTCAGCGAGCCACGTCGCGATCGCGGCGATGCCGGTAAGGATCAGGCCCCCCGCCACGAGAGCGGCGCGGCCTTCCACTATGCGGCGCCGCCACGGCAGCTTGGCCTCCGGCATATCGCGCCGCAGGATCAGTGCCGGACGGATCTTTCGAATCGCCAGGAGCGGCGGGAGCGTGAACAGCAGAGTCGTCAGCACTCCGACGGCGATGCCCTGCCCCGCGGCCACGATGTGCCAGCTCATCGCGGCGTAGATCGAGAAATACTTCTTGATCAGCAGCGGAAACACTTGTTCCACAACCCGGCCCACAGCCACGCCGGCCAACCCGCCCAGCAGTCCGAGCATCATCGTTTGCAGCACATAAATCCGAATGATCTCCGCCGAAGTGCCGCCCAGCGATTTCATCACCGCAATGTGGTCCATTTTCTGCTGCAAGTGGGCGTGCATCGCCATCCCGACGCCGATGGCGGCAACGATCAGCGCGATCAGGCTGATCAGACTCAGGAAAGTGGTCGCCTGGTCGAGGCCGTTGGTGATGATCGGGTGCGATTCGCGGAAATCTGCCACCATCGATGTCGGCAAAGCATGGCGGATGGTTCGCCGCACTTGTTCGACCGGCGGCGCGTTCGCATCGAGCTTGAAGAGATAGCGCTGCGAAGCGCGGCTGCCGAGCTGGATCAGGCCGGTCCGCTCCAGCGCCGCGCGCGAGATCATCAGCCGCATACCCACGTTCAGGCTGGCCGACATTCGATCGGGTTCGGAGACGATCATCGCAACGATGCGGAATTCCTTCGCGCCCACGCGCACCGAATCGCCCACGCCCAGGTGCAAGCGAATCAGCAGATCTTCGCCCAGGGCCGCTGTGTCCGGCGTTAGCGCTGACACCAGCGGCATGTCCGGCTGGAGCTTCACGCTGCCGTAGAAAGGATATTTGGCGGGATCGACTGCCTTCAGCGCCACCAGCACCGGCGTCGCGTCCGGGGCTGCCGCCGCGGCCATCGTAAAGGTTTCGGTGATCCAGGTGCGCTCCACTCCGCGTCCGTTGAGCGTATCCAACGCGGCCACCTGCTCATCCGTCGGCATCGTGAACTGGCGGGCGATCAGGTCGGCCGCCATCACCGTGCGCGATTCTTTCAACAACATCGAACGGAAGCTTTGGCTAAAGCCGCGCACGCCCGAAAGCGCGCCCACTCCGGCCGCCACCGCCAGCACGACAAAGAGGAACTTGGCGAGGGACGATCGCGTTTCACGCCAGGCGATGCGCCCGGCAGTGCGGTAGGAAAGCATCATTCTCATTCGCGCACGGCTCCGGCAGGATCGCGAACCTCATCCGCGACGATCCTTCCGTCGCGCAACGTGACGATGCGGTCCGCGCGCCCGGTCAACGCCGGATCGTGCGTCACCAGAACCAGCGTGGTGCCTTCGCGCCCGTTGAGCGTGATAAGCAAATCGAGGACATGCGCTCCGTTCACGCTATCGAGATTTCCGGTAGGTTCGTCCGCCATCAGGATCGGTGGCTTTGCCATGAAGGCCCGCGCCAGCGCGACGCGCTGCTGTTCACCCCCGGAAAGCTGCACGGGATAGTGATCCAGGCGATCGCTCAGGCCCACGCTATCGAGCAGCGCGCGGGCCCGGGCGGTGCCTGACCGCACGTCGCCTCCGGCGAGTTCGTAGGGCAGCAGCACGTTCTCTTCTGCGGTCAGCGTCGGGATGAGCTGATAGGACTGAAAGACGAACCCGACTTTGCGTCCCCGCACCAACGCGAGCTTGTCCTCGCTCAGGCCGGTGATGTCCGTGCCGTCGATCACCACCCGTCCCGCCGTCGCCGTATCCAGCCCCGCCAGCAGCCCAAGCAGCGTGCTCTTGCCGCTACCCGAGGCGCCCACGATCGCCACGAACTGCCCCGCCGGCACTTCGAAATCGATGCCGCGGAGGATTTCCACACGATGCGTTCCGGTATCGATGATTTTCGTAAGGCCCTGGGCTTCGAGGATTGCCACTACCTCTATTATGATGGCTCAAGGTGCGTTTTTATATTTTTTTCCTGCTCGTGATTGCGGCGTGCGCGTGTTCCCGGCCGCAAGAAAGGACTGATGAAGCAAGATCCGCCCCTGCGCCCGCGCCGCCTTCCACGGTACAGGACAACCGCCGCGTTCTCGCCGTATTCGGCGACAGCCTGAGCGCCGGTTTCGGCGTGGAAGCTGGCTTGAGCTTTCCGGATTTCTTACAGCGAAAGCTCGACGCCGAAGGATAGCCGTGGCGCGTGGTTAACCTCGGTATCAGCGGCGCCACCAGCGAAGGCGGCGCGGCGCGCGTGGATTCGGCCGCGGCGCTGAAACCCGAGATCGTGATCCTCGAACTCGGCGGCAACGACGGCTTGCGGGGGCTGCCCCTCAAAACCACGCGGCAGAATCTCGAGCAGATCATCGTGACGTTTCAGCGCTCGGGAGCAAAAGTGGTGCTCGCCGGCATGACCCTGCCGCCGAATTATGGACCCGATTACATTCGCGAATTCGAAAAAATCTATCGGGAGCTCGCGGCAAAGTACAACGTCAAGCTCATCCCTTTCCTGTTGTCCGATATCGTGACCAGGGATCTCCGCTATCTCCAGCCTGACGGCATACACCCGACCGCGGAGGGAAACAAGATTGTCGCGGGTACCGTGTTGCGCGCGATCAAGCCGTTGTTGTAACCACGCCCTGCGCTAACATTAAATTCTCGCTTCATGAGCCTGTTCACATCGGACAAACCCGCCGCCGTGCAGGCGCGTGATCTGCGCACCTACAGCCACTTCGATCTGTTGCTCAGCATTTTTCTCGTGGTGTTGCTGATCTCAAATCTCGTGGGGCAGAAGCTGTGCCAGATCGGGCCGTTCGTGGTCAGTGGAGCCAACCTGTTATTTCCGATCACGTACATCTTCGGCGATGTTTTCACGGAAGTGTACGGCTACGCCGCGTCCCGGCGTGCGATCTGGCTGGGTTTTCTCGCCAACGGGCTATTGGCGATTATGGGCCTGATTACGGTCTGGCTCCCACCGGCGCCGGGTTGGCCGCACCAGCAGGCCTTCGCGACCGTTTTTTATCAGATCCCGCGGCTCATCATCGCCAGCCTGATCGCTTACTGGTGCGGTGAGTTCGCCAACTCCTACACGCTCGCCCGGATGAAGCTTTGGACCAGCGGTAAGATGCTTTGGACGCGGACGGTCGGATCCACCATAGCCGGCCAGGCGGTCGACACATCGGTTCTGTACATCATTGGCTTCGCCGGCACCGCGCCCGTTGGCACGCTTGTAAAGGGCATAGGTTCGGCCTACTTGTTCAAGGTTGTGTATGAGGTCATCGCGACGCCTCTGACTTATGCGATCGTGGGGTTTCTCAAGCGAGCAGAAGGTCTGGACGCGTTCGACTACAAGACCAACTTCAGTCCATTTCACCTCGGCACCAGCTAGTCATTGAGCACGCACACGTCTCTCAGGTTCCGATAATCCTCCGCGTAATCGAGACCGTAGCCGACCACGAATTCGTCCGGGATCCTGAACCCCACATAGTGCACTTCCACCGGTCGCTGCCGGCGCTCGGGTTTGTCGAGCAGAGCCGCGATCCTGAGCGACTTCGGCTTCCGCTGCTCGAACACCTTCAGCAGGTAGTTCAGCGTCACTCCGCTATCGACGATGTCCTCCACCACAACAACATCGTGGCCCTCGATCGAGACATCCAGGTCCTTGGTGAGTTTCACTTCGCCGGACGAAGTCTTGCCCCTGCCGTAACTCGAAATACCGATGAACTCGATGCGCGCCGGCGTTTTCATCGCACGGGCCAAGTCTGCCAGGAAGAAACAAGCCCCCTTGAGAATAGCGATCAGATAGACCGGTCCTTGCGGGTAGTCGCGATCAATTTCCGCGCCGAGTTCGCGGATGCGAGCCTGTATCTGTTCGGCGCTGATAAGCACCCGAAGCGAAGACATAAGGCTACGATTGTACAGGCGTTTAGTCGCTGATGCGCGTGCTGCCCGGGCCGATGTGGATGTGAGGCGCTGTTGCCTTGCCGGGGATCGCGGCGCGGAAGACATAATATGGGATCGCCCTCTCCTCCAGGTACTTGCGGAGCCAGACCCCTTCCGGCGCATCTGGATTCATGGCCACATCGACGCGGCCGGTGTGATCGAATCCCATTGCTCGATGCACGGCCGTTGAGCCGCGCGCGCTGACCGGCATCGGTTTGCCGAACTCCTTTTCGAATGCGAGCGTAAGCGCCTTCAGCCCCTTCGGCTCGAGCAGGCGGTCCCCTTCCACGTATTCTTCCGCCGCTTTTGAAGCCTGCTCGCGCACGGCTTCGCGTTCATGCTCGGCCGCCAGCGCCTCCGCCTGCGCTATCTCCACGATTTCACGCACGAGGGCTGCCCGGGCGTACGCCTGGTCAAGCGCCAGACGCCGCTGCTCCATCTCGGACTCGAGCCCACTGAAATCCGTACGCGCAGCCACGCCTTGTTCGATTAACGTCTGCGCGTGGGCCAGCTTGCTGTGCTGCCGCCGGACGCGGAGCTCCGCCGCCGCTACCATATCGTCTGCCTGACGCTCGCTCAGATCTTCGATTTCGATGCGGCCGTAAAGGGTTCGCTCGAGCACAGCCTCATCGGAGGCGTCCTCGAGGCCTTGCTGCGCCTCGGCAAGCCTAGCTGGAGCGAGAGCGCCCGCGGCGACCAGCCCGCGCACGCGATCCAGTTCCTGGCGCGCCCGGATAACGGCGGGCGATTCATCGGCAGCCAAACCTGTAACAGCCACCGCCAGGACCAACAGCCGCTTCATTCATTCGTATTGTAGCCCGGCGAAAAAGCAAGGATCCATTGCTATTCACACGATTGTCAACCGTAAGGTTGCAGGGTGTAGTACGATACCAACAGGAGGACATAACTGGCGCGGGCGGAAAAACTGCAGCAGCAACTAAGTGATCCGTTCTGGCTCACCGCGGTTCGAGCCGCTGAATCCAAGCAGGCCAAAGACATTTGCGTGCTTGACCTGCGCGAGGTTGCGTCCTTCGCCGATTACTTCGTCCTGTGCTCCGGCACGAATCCCCGTCAGATCCAGGCCATCACCGACGAGATCGAATCGCAGCTCAAAAATTTGGGAGAGTACCCGCTGAGCATCGAAGGCTACAACCATGCCGAATGGGTGCTGGCTGACTACGGGGACTACCTGATCCACATCTTTTCCGAGAAGGCCCGCACCTACTACGACCTCGAGCGACTGTGGCGCGACGCGAAGCGCGTAGCCTGGTAGACATCCGATTGCAGGGTGCTTGCCGTATGGAGTATAGTCAGGTCGTGATTAACTCTTCATCCTGGGAGGATTTGAGGTGAAAACACTGTTTCTGGTGCTTGCGTTCGCAGCGCTCTTTTCCATGACGGCGTTTGCCGGGGAATGGACGGGCGTAATCTCCGATGCCAAGTGCGCGGCGTCTCACGCTGACGCTTCCGAAAAATCCGCAGCCTGCGCGCAGAGCTGCGTAAAGCGCGGCGCGGCGCCGGTGTTCGTGACTTCAGACAACAAAGTGCTGAAGATCGACTCGGAGTCTAAGGAAAAGGTAATGCCGCACGTCGGCCACAAGGTCACCGTCACCGGTTCGGTGGAAGGCGACACTTTGAAGGTCGACTCGATCAAGATGTGATTTGCGGTTAGGGGCAAGCCTCCGGGCTTGCTTGGTAGGGCCGGCTTCGGCTGGCCCTACTACTTGAACTCCATCACCAGCTTCCCGGCGGGGCCCTTGTAGAGAACCGCGAGGTCCTTGGGTTTGACTTTACCTTCGATCGGAAAGTAAAGCAGTCCTTCGACCGGTTCCTTGGTCTCCTTATCCGGAAGCGACTTCTCTTTTAATATCGCGAGCAGCGGGTTGTCTTTTGCTTTGTTATTGGGTTCGACCTTCGCTTCGGCACCGCCATCCGCACCTGCCATATTGCCGATGCCACCACCGCTGCCCGGAAGCCGCTGCGGCGGGCCGCCGATTCCTCCCCAGATCGGCCCATTGCTTTGAGTTCCAAAGCCGCCGGGTTGGGAGGGAGCCGCTTTGACCACCAGCGCGCCCTTGCCCGCGACCTGGCCCGGCGAGAGCGCTACCGAACGCTGGCCGTCCTTGCGCGAGATCATCGTGAAGTCATCCGGGCTCACGCGCAGAGGCTGCTCCGTCTTCGGAGTCACCTTGATCCGGACCGCCACGTATCCGGCGCCGAGATCGGCTCCAAGCGCCTGATGGATCTCGTCACGATCGATCAGCACTGAGGCGACCATCTCAATATCGTCGTTCCCGGCCTGCCCCGGTAACGGCTTCCGTTCACCCGCCTGCGCTATAAGCGCCGTAGCGATCATCCACAGAATAGCGTGTCGCATATCGGACTCCTTATAAGCTTATATCCCCCGGCCGCTGCCGGATTTCCATGCACCCTCGCCCTGTCGGCAACACCTTGCCTGGATTCAGACGGCAACCGGGATCGAACAGATTCTTGAACCGCCGGATCATCTCCAGCGAATCGTCCGAAAACTGATGACTCATCATTTCCATTTTCTCCATCCCGACGCCGTGCTCGCCAGTGATGGATCCGCCGGCTGAGATGCAGTAATCCAGAATCTCGTCGCTCGCGCGCTTTACTTTTTCGAGTTCCATGGGCTTCCGCGGGTCGAACAGAATCAGCGGATGGAGATTCCCGTCGCCGGCGTGGAAAATGTTGCTGATCGTGAGTCCATAGCGCCCGGCCAGCTCATGGATGAAGCGCAGCGTGGGCGCCATCTGCGTGCGTGCACATAATACGCCGGGCTGCACCTTCCAACCGCGCCGAAGGCGTTCTTGCGGCCCTTCCACAGCAGCTCGCGCTCCTCCGCGTTCCGCGCCACACGGAATTCGCGCGCGCGGCATCCAAGACACGCGTCACGAATCTGCTCCACTTGTTCCTCCACGGCCTCCTTCATGCCCTCCAGCTCGATCAACAGCACCGCGGCAGCATCCATGGGATAACCGGCGTGCGTCGCCTCCTCGACCATCCGCAGCAGCATCCCGTCCAACATCTCCACCGCGACCGGTGTGATGGCACGGGCCGTGATCCAGGCCACGGTGTCGCCCGCGTCTTCAGGACGATCGTAGACCGCCAGG
The DNA here is from genome assembly GCA_003223065.1 of Acidobacteriota bacterium. Lineage (GTDB taxonomy): Bacteria > Acidobacteriota > Terriglobia > Bryobacterales > Bryobacteraceae > Palsa-187. The sequence continues at coordinate 20,206 of QHXU01000012.1, forward strand.
ATGGTCTTGACGATTTCCGGCTTCCGCATCAGGCGGACGATCACCTTGGTCACCAGCGCCATGGTTCCTTCCGAACCCACCAGCAAGCCGGTGAGATCGTATCCGGGCGCGTCCGGGCCGGAGGTTTCCAACACCGTTCCGTCCGTCAGGACCGCCTCCAGGCCAAGCACGTGATTGGTGGTCACCCCGTAGGCCAGCGTATGCGGACCGCCTGCGTTTTCGCTCACGTTGCCGCCGATGGTGCAAGCGCGCTGGCTGGATGGATCGGGGGCATAGAAGTAGCCATCGGCCTCGACGGCGAGCGAAATGTCGAGATTCACCACACCGGGCTCAACGACGGCACGCTCATTCGCAAGATCGATTTCGAGGATGCGGTTCATGCGTGCGAACGAGATGATGATGCCGCCCGCCCGCGCAATGGCCCCGCCGGAGAGGCCGGTGCCCGCGCCGCGGCCGACGATGGCGATCCCGAACTGGGCCGCCAGCTTTACGATCGCAACCACGTCTTGGGTGGACTGCGGGAACACGACCAAATCCGGGCGCGATTTGTCGATGCCGCCGTCGTATTCGTAAAGTGTCAGGTCTTCGGGTCTGTGCAGATAGCCGCGCGGCCCGAGGATTCTCTCGACGGCCGCGAGGACCTCAGCCATCAGAGCAATCTCCGCACGCTCGCCAGAAATTCCGGGTCCATCCAGTTTTGGTTGCTGATGATTTTTTGGACCACCTTGCCGGAGCGGTCGATTATGTACGTCTCCGGATACTGGAAGGTGCCGTAGCTGGCGCTGATTTCGGCTTCCGGATCGCGGGCGGTCTGGAAACTCACATGTCTCTGATCGAGAAATCGGCGATAGAGTTTCTCGTTGCGGTCGACGCTGATCCCGAGCACTACCACGCCCTCCGGCCCGAGCGTCCGCTGAAAAGCGTCAAGTCCGCTGAAAAGCGTCAAGCGAAGGAATCTCCTCGATGCATGGCGGGCACCACGTCGCCCAGAAATTCAGAACCAACAGCTTGCCGCCGAAATCGGAGCGGGTTAAGGTCCGTCCGGCATCGGTGCTGATCGCGAACTTCGGCGCCGAATCGCCGACGTTGACCACGGGCGCCTCGAGTGTCCCGGCCACCACCCAAACGAGTGCTGCTGAAAGCATTATGACGAAGCCCGCCAAAAGCCAGTCCGTACGTCGATTCACGCTATCATTTTAGAGGATCGCGAGGCAGGTCCGGTGCATCCAACTTCATAGGGAATGCTTCTTACGCGTAAGGCTGAGTTTTCGGCATCACATGTCTGCGCGAACCCATCCCTCAGCGCGGATGAAAACCGTGCCATCTACGGGGCCAATGCCAATCCGAACGGGCATGGACACAATTACGTGCTCGAGGTGACCGTGGAGGGCGAGCCGGATCCTGTAACGGGAATGGTGTTTGATTTGCGCGAGCTCAAGGAGATTTTGCATCAGGAGGTGGTGGAACCGATGGATCATCGCTTCCTGAATCGGGAAGTCACTCCGTTCGATCACGTCGTTCCGACCACGGAGAACCTGGCGGTCGAGATCTGGCGGCGCCTCGAACCGCGCATCAGAGAATCGAAAGTGCGGCTGCGCAATGTCCGGCTCTATGAAACCCGGGATTTGTACGTCGATTATGGAGGCGGCCAGTGAGATTGACGCGCCGCTACCGCTTTTCGGCATCGCATCGGCTGAATACGCCCGCGCTGAGCCTGGAGGAGAACCGCCGGCTGTATGGGAAGTGCAACAATCCTTACGGGCATGGGCATGATTACGTGCTCGATGTGACTGTGGAAGGGCCCTTGGATGCCTCGGGGCAAGTGATCGATCGTGAGGCGCTGGATGCGCTGGTGCGCGAGCGAGTCCTGCGCCGTCTGGATCACAAGAATCTGAATGCGGACGTGCCGGAGCTGGCCGCAGGAGTGCCCACCACGGAGAATCTGGCAGCGGTGATCCGCGGCACGCTCGCCGAAGGCTGGCCGCTTGCGGGGCGCTTAAAAGGCGTCCGCATCTCGGAAACAGATCGAAATATCTTTGAATTGGAAGCTTGAGAAAAAAATGAAAAATAAAGCCGTCGTAAGGGTCATGCCGCAAGGAGGAGCCATTGCGGAGCACATGAAAGAGGTGCTTGAGCAGCTGGGCGAAGACGTATCGCGCGAAGGCCTGGAGAGAACGCCGGCGCGCTACGAAAAGGCCATCCGTTTTCTCACCAGCGGCTACCAGACCACTCTCGAAGAGATCGTCAATAACGCGTTGTTCCACGTAAAGTGTGACGAGATGGTGGTGGTCAAGGACATCGAGTTTTTCAGCATGTGCGAGCACCACCTGCTGCCCTTCTTCGGAAAGATGCACGTAGCTTATTTACCCAAAGACAAGGTGCTCGGATTGAGCAAGATCCCGCGCATCGTGGACATGTATGCGCGCCGTCTGCAATTGCAGGAGCGCTTGACGCAGGAAGTGGCCGAGGCAATCTCGCGCGTTATCTCACCGCGCGGAGTAGGAGTGCTTTGCGAGGCGCGCCATTTCTGCATGATGATGCGCGGCGTCGAGAAACAGCATTCGGGCACCATCACCAGCACCATGCTGGGCAGCTTTCGCACGAACAAGTCCACCCGCGATGAGTTCCTCGCCCTGGCCAGGAAGACCTAGCCTGCTAACCGTACACAAACTACCTCACGGTCCCGCCAAAGTTTTTTGTTGACAGCTCCCGTGGGTCGCTGATAATATCAGCCCACGCGGTCCCGGGCTGGCACCACTGGAAAGTTGTGCGCCATGCCGAATGAGGGGGTTGTGGCCACGGGGAAAATGCGCTTACGTCCGCGCTCGATGCGCATCAGCGCAAGCCCTACTCTCTCCAACTCGCACGTTCCCAACCAAACACACGCAGGAGTCTTTCGATGACCGAACGAAACATCCGCCTTTTCGCAGCGTTGGTGTTGTTCTCCACCGTGTTTCTTCTTGCACCTCAAGCCGCGGCCCAAAGCTCCACGTCGGGCGCGGTAGTCGGCACTGTCACCGATCCTTCGGGCGCAGTGGTGCCGAAAGCTGAAGTGCAACTGCTGAACGTCGAAACGAATGCCGCACAGACGCAAATAACGAACGATGCCGGCGGCTACATGTTTCCGAACGTTGCTCCCGGAACCTACAAGATCACGGTCAAAATAGCGGGTTTCCGCACCGCGTCCGTTCAGAACGTGATGGTGGAGGTGAACAAGAGCACCAACCAGACGATCACTCTGGAAGTTGGCGCCGAAACTCAGATTGTGGAAGTACGCAGCGCGGCTGTGGCGCAGTTGCAGACCACGGACTCGCAGATCGGAAACTCGATCACCGTCGACCTGATCTCACGGCTGCCGACTCTGCAGCGCAACGTGGTCGAGCTGATGAATCTGCAGCCGGGCGTGTACTCGATTGGGAACGGCGCCGCCAACAACGGCGGCAACCTTCAGATGCGCACCACCGGCGCGATTGACGATCAGAATACGGTGACTGTTGACGGCATCGATATAACGCAGGGCGTCGTCGCCGCCAATACGGTTGTTCCGACTCCCGCCGATGCGGTCGACGAATTTCGCGCCGCGGTTGCCAACCCCATCGCCTCCTTCGACCGCGCCTCGGGAGGCCAGATCGCACTGGTCACGAAACATGGGACGAACCAGTTGCATGGCGCGGCGTATTGGTACCGCCAGGATTCGGTGCTGAACGCGAACACCTGGGACAACAATCACGCGGCTATCGCCAAGCCCAACATCGAGGACAACCGCTTCGGATGGCGCGCCGGCGGTCCAATCATAAAGGACAAAACCTTTATCTTCGGCATGTACGAAGGACGCCGGTTTGATGCCGTCACGCAAGTGACCCGCACGGTTCCGACCGACAGTCTGAAGCAGGGAATCCTTAGATTCACGGATCCTTCGGGAAATGTCCAGAGCTTTAACCTGGCTACGGCTTCGGTGTGCGGCGCCGCGGGCAACCAGCCCTGCGATCCGCGCGGCATCGGTGTCAGCCCCACCGTCAAAGCGCTGTGGGCCCTGATGCCGCCCGGAAACGTCCCCGGCGGCGATAATCTGAACACCACAGGTTACCTGGCGAACATCGGAACTCCGATCCAGGACGATTACGGCATCGGGCACCTGGACCACATGTTTAACAGCAAGCTGACATTCAGTGGCGGTTATACGTATTTTCGTGAGATTGCAACCGGCTCGGGTGACATTTCGATAATCAATGGAAACTCGCAGTCGATCGTTAGCAGCCCCAGGCGAGGCTCCATCACCACCGGCAGCCTCACCTGGCAGATCCGCCCCACGCTGCTGAACATCACGCGATTCGGCTATGTGCACGATACGAATGCCAATCAGGCAACCTCTCCGACCATCGCAGCCGGCATTCTTTCCGTGGACAAGAGCGTTCCCGGAATGCAAACCTCGGCCGGCCCGGTCGCGCTCCTGGTTGGAAGCGGGGTCAGCTCGTTTATCGATTCTCCCATCGATATGGACACGCAACGCGCCCGGTATCAGGCCAACTACAACGGCGACTGGCAGTATATCGACGACATGACCTGGGTCAAGGGGAGCCACACAATGCAGTTCGGCGGGCAGTTCAGAAAGCTGCCATACACGCATGTCCGGGCCGACAAGGTGATCGGGTCTCTCAGTTCGCTGGCCGGCCTGGTGGACGCCCAAGGCGGCTTTCTCACCATTCCACAGGCGAATCAGCCGCTCACCTGCAGCGCTAGTGTAACGGCGAACTGCCTGCGCTCAAGCGATCTTACAACCTGGAATCGGCTCTACGCGTCGACTCTCGGGCTGTTGGACAACGTCAATATCCTGGCGGTTCGCGATGCACAGTTGAAGCCGACCCCGTTCGGCACAAATCTCGTCAATATCACCAATCAGTACGCCACCTACTTCTATTGGCAGGACACCTGGCGCATGACCAATTCGTTCACGCTCAACTACGGCCTTTCCTACGGTTGGCAGACCCCGCCTAACGACATTCAAGGACGGCAGACCGTACAGATCGACACAGGCAGCGGCAAGATCCTCAACGCAACCGACTACATGGCCGCGAGACTGGATGGCGCAACCAAGGGCACCATCTACAATACGACCCTGGGCTGGGTGCCGGTGGGACTGGCGCACGCTCCAGTTTTCAACATCGATTATGGCAATCTCGCTCCGCGCATTTCGTTTGCCTGGAATCCCGGCGGAGACGGGTTCCTGGGACACGTTATGGGCGACCGGAAGACGGTGCTTCGAGGCGGTTTCGCCATGGTCTATGACCGCACCAACATCGTTCAGTCGGTGCTCATCCCGATGCTCGGCGTCGGATTCGGCCAGACCATCAATATCCAATTGCCGAACTGCGCCGCCGCGAGCGCGGCCGGGAAGGGCTGCGACGCGGCGCTTGGAAGCACCAATCCCGGCGCTTCCGCGTTCCGGGTTGGTGTGGATGGGACTATTCCCCTGCCTCCATTCGGCCCGTCTACCTCTCCGGTGATTCCCTCGACGCCGTTCGGCGAGACGCTCTCGTTCCAGGACGATCCCGACAACAAGGTTGGGCGCAGCTACAACATCGACGTAAGCATTCAGCGCGAAATCAAGGGCGGACTCATTGTGGATGCGTCTTTCGTCGGCCGCTACTCCCGCCGTCTCCCGCATGCGGTGAACTTCACGCAGGCGCCTTACATGTTCATGGATCCTGCGTCCGGTCAAACGTTCGCCCAGGCGTTTGACGCCGTCGCTACTGCGCTTCGAAGCGGAGGCACGGCCCCGAACCAACCGTGGTTTGAGAATCAGCTTCCCGGCCTTGCCGCCAAGCAGAACGCGGCCTCCGCCACTGCGTTCGTAACCGGGGCCAACCGCAACAACTTCATTAACGGCAATCTGAGCACACTATTCCAGAATCTGGGCACCTACCGGCGCTCCATCGGTCTGCTCCCCTACAGCAACGACGAATCGCAGACCGAGTTCATGCGCACGTATGTCGGACAGGCGAATTACAACGGACTTCTGGTTTCGCTGGCGAAGCGGATGTCCCATGGCCTCCAGTTCAGCGCCAATTACACGTTCTCCAAGGCGATGGACGACGGTGTCCTGAATCAGAACCAGGCTGCGTTCTATACGAATAGCTTCCACCCTGGCGTGGACTATGGACCGTCCGCATATGATCGCACCCACGTCTTCAACGCCAACTACGTTTACGACCTCCCCGCCGGCAGAGGGCACAAGCTGAGCGGCGGCAGGTTCCTCGACCGGATCATCGGCGGATGGTACACCTCGGGGGTCTTCACCGCCTTGAGCGGCGTGCCTCTGTTCGTGACTGAGAGCAACCAGGTCTGGGGTGACGATGCCATTCTCGGCGGCGCCACCGGGATGATTCCAACCGCAAGCGTGTCGACCAGCTTGAACGGCGGAGTCGTCGGATCGGGTGGCGTTGGGACGGCCGGCGGCGGCGCCACCGGAACAGGGCTCAACTTGTTTTCCGACCCTCAGGCCGCCTTCAAGAGCTTCCGTCCTGTCCTGCTTGCCACGGACACCCGCACTGGGCGCGCCAACCCCTTCCGCGGACTCGGCTTCAAGAATTTCGACATGAGCCTCGGCAAGAACACGCGGATCACAGAGCGGGTGAGCGGCCGAATCACATTCGATTTCTTCAACCTCTTCAATCACCCGAACTTCCGTAATCCGACGCTGAACTTTCAGCAACCCGGGACGTTTGGCGTGGTCACCAGCTCGTTCATTCCACCGAACCGCACCAATGGCGCGCGCTGGATTCAAATCGGCCTTCGCCTGGACTTCTAGTGCTCGCTGGGTAGACAGGCCGCACCACTGGGTCCTACAATCAGGGATCGGGCAGTGACCCGCCCCTTCTCTTTGTTTGATGAACATTTCCGTCAAGGGTGAATATGCCCTCCAGGCGATCTTCGATCTCGCCACGCAACAATCCGGCGAGCCGGTGAAGATCGCCGATATCGCACGGCGGCAAAAGATTCCCCAGAAATTTCTGGAGTTGATCCTCGCCAGCCTTAAGCAAGGCGGCTTTGTCGAATCGCGGCGCGGTGCCGAGGGAGGCTATCGTCTGGCCAGGCCCGCCGATCAGATCACGATCGGCGATGTCCTCAGGTTCGTCGAAGACGGCAAGCGCGCCAGGCGCAAGGTTTCCGGCCCGTTCACCGACCTGTGGGCGCGCGTCGATGCTTCGATCTCGGCCATCGTCGACCGCACTACGTTCGCGGAACTCGCGCGCCGCTGGAAAGAATCGCAGGCGCGCTACGTGCCCAACTGGGAGATCTGATGGTATTCCCTGACAATTCCTTCAGTATCGGCCGCACGCCGTTGGTGCGCCTCAATCACGTAGTCGATGGTGCGCGCGCCACTGTTCTCGCCAAAGTTGAGGGGCGCAATCCGGCTTACTCGGTGAAGTGCCGAATCGGCGCGTCGATGATCTGGGACGCGGAGCGCCGCGGCATTCTCAAACCGGGGAAGGAACTCATCGAGCCCACTAGCGGCAACACCGGCATCGCGCTGGCATTCGTCGCGGCGGCGCGCGGCTACAAGGTGACGCTGTTGATGCCGGAAACAATGTCGATCGAACGAAGGAAAGTCCTCAAGGCTCTCGGAGCAAAAATCATTCTCACCGATGGAGCGTTGGGAATGGGCGCTTCGATCGAGCGTGCCGAGGAAATGGTCGCCTCCGACCCGGATCACTACGTGCTTCTGCAGCAGTTCCAGAATCCCGCCAACCCCGACATCCATTTCAAGACTACCGGCCCCGAGATTTGGGACGACACGCAGGGCAACGTCGACGTGCTCGTCTCTGGCGTCGGCACCGGCGGCACCATTACCGGCATCTCGCGGTATTTCAAACTCGAAAAGAAACGCGCCCTCCTTTCTGTCGGCGTGGAGCCGGAAGGCAGCCCTGTGATCACGCAGACGCTGGCGGGCGAGCCCGTGCGGCCCGGACCCCACGGCATTCAGGGCATTGGCGCCGGCTTTATTCCCGCCACGCTGGATCTAAAGATGGTCGATCGCGTGGAACTCGCGAGTGACGACGAGTCGATCGAGATGGCGCGGCGTTTGGCGCGCGAGGAGGGACTGCTCTCCGGAATCTCCTGCGGAGCAGCAGCGGCCGTAGCCGCGCGAATCGCCAAAGATCCGGAGATGAACGACAAGACCATTGTCGTAATACTACCGGATGCAGGCGAGCGATACCTGAGCTCGGTGCTGTTCGATGGGTTGTTGGATTGAAGCGGACCCGGCCTTGAGGAGGGCCGCGGCAATCCCGCGGAGGTTTGTCCCAATAAAAGGAAAGCGGGCGCTTTCTTATGGGTGAAAAGGGGTGAGAGCGCCCGCCGTCGTAACGGGGATTTAATTACTTGTATAAACGCTAATACACCACTCCGGGTTACGGTTTCACATAAAAAAATTTTGGATATTGGAACTCATGCAGCGGCAGCGCGTTACCAGCCATTAGACTGGGAGTATGACGAGACGCATTGTGAAATCGTGGTCCAATGGGCGTCTCATCGCTGCTGCGGCTGAGTTTATTTCATTGCATTCCGAGACCGTAGCCATCCTACCTGGCCATTTGGCAGGGGAAGAATTAGCACACAGCGGGCGCGGTCTGGCCGGGTTCCATCGCACGACGCTGGTGCAGCTCGCAATCGACCTGGCGCGCCCCACAATGGCTGAACGCGGGCTCGCGCCACTCAGCAATTTGGGCCTGGAAGCGCTGGCTGCTCGCGTCGTTCATGCCGCGCGCGGCGCAAACGAGCTCCCATATTTCGGGCCCGTGTCCGCGTTGCCGGGCTTCGCGCGCGCGCTGGCCCGGACGCTCGCCGAACTGCGGCTGGCGCGAGTGAAACCTGACGCCCTCAGGTCCTCTGGCCCACCCGGCGCGGATCTTTCCCGGCTGTTGCTGCGCTATGAGGCCGAGCTGACTGAGCGCTCGCTCACCGACCTTGCAAGCGTTTTTGAATTCGCGATAGAGGCAGCGGTTAAGGATGACCACAGAATGCTCGGGCTGCCCTTGGCGGTTCTCGACGCGCCGCTCGATTCTCACGCGCATCGCGAGTTTTTCGCTCGCGTCGCGGAGCGCGCGCCCGCCGTGCTCGCCGCGGTTACCTGGGACGACGGGTCGTTGGAGAGGGTGCTCGGTGTGACTTCCGAAGATCTCGATCCAGCGGCGCCCGCGGCTTCGCTCGAACATTTGCGAACACATTTGTTTACGGTGTCGCCGCCGGCGGCGAAGAGCCGCGATTACGGATTCGACCTTTTCTCTGCGCCCGGGGAAGGATTGGAATGCGTCGAGATTGCGCGTCGCGTCCTACGGTTGGCCGGCGAAGGCGCTGCCTTCGATCAAATGGCGATCCTGCTTCGCAGCCCGGAGCGTTATCAGCCGATGATCGAGGACGCTCTGCGCCGCGCCAGGATTCCGGCCTACTTCAGCCGCGGCACGGCACGGCCTGATCCGGGAGGACGCGCTTTTTTGGCCTTGCTTGCCTGCGCAGCCGAAAAATGCTCTGCGTCGCGCTTTGCGGAATATCTTTCGCTCGGCCAGGTGCCCCCGGCCGGTTTTGAAGCCGGGTCCGGCTGGGTCCCCGCGGACGACGAGATGCTCGCGGCGAGCCAGGCGACTGCGCCGGACGAATCCGCCGAGCCCGACGTGGACGAGTCGCGCGTTCCGCGGGCGCCCTCAGGATGGGAAAAGCTGCTGGTCGACGCCGCCGTGATCGGCGGGCGCGAGCGTTGGGCACGCCGCCTGGCCGGGCTCGAAAATGAATTCGATCTGCGCCTCAAAACACTCGAGCGCGATGACGACCCGCGACGCCGCCACCTTGCGCGCCAGCTCGACCAGCTTCGCGAGCTGGAGCGCTTCGCCCTCCCGCTCATTGATAAACTCGACGCGCTCCCAGCCGCGGCGCCCTGGGACGAATGGCTGGACCGCCTATCCGATCTCGCGCGCGTGGCGCTGCGGCGGCCCGATCCGGTGCTCGCCGTCCTGGCCGAGTTCGAGCCGATGGGACAAGTCGGGCCCGCCACCCTGGAAGAGGTTGCCGAGGTCATGAGCGAACGCCTGCGCTTTCTGCGCCGGGAACCACCCCAGCGGCGTTACGGCCACGTTTTTGTCGGCTCGATTGACGAAGCTCGCGGGTGCGAGTTTGGCATTGTTTTCTTGCCGGGCTTGGCCGAGGGCCTGTTTCCGCAGCGCGCGCTCGAGGATCCGCTTCTGCTCGACGATTTTCGGCGCCTCGCCGGTGAGCATCTTCTTGTGCGCGATGATCGCGTCGACCGGGAGCGCCTGCGGTTGCATCTCGCCGTGGCTGCCGCGCGCGAGCGGCTGATCGCCTCCTATCCGCGAATGGACGTCGCCGAAGCGAGACCGCGCGTTCCTTCTTTCTACGCGCTGGAGCTGCCGCGCGCCATCGAGGGCAGCCTTCCCGAATTGAGCGAGTTCGAGCGGCGAGCCAGAGAGGCAGCGCCGGCGCGCCTCAATTGGCCCGCGCCGCGTGATGCCGCCGATGCAATCGATGATGCCGAGTATGACCTGGTGATGCTCGACGGTGCGCTTGCGGACAAAAATCGGGCGAGGTACCTGGTGGAAGCCAACCCGCATCTCGCCCGCTCTCTGCGAACGCGCTGGTCGCGGTGGCGGCCAGCCTGGAAGGAAGCCGACGGATTGATTACCGCCGATCCCGATGCGTTGGCCGCGCTCGCCGCGAATCGCCTGAACGCCCGCGCGTGGTCGCCGTCCGCGTTGCAGCAGTTCGCCGTGTGCCCATACAGGTTCGCCCTGCATGGTATCTACGAGCTGCGCCCGCGTGAGGAGGCCGCGGCGCTGGAACAGATGGATCCGCTCACGCGTGGCGGTCTGTTTCATGCCGTTCAGTTCGCGCTGTTCGGCGAGCTGAAATCGGCCGCGCTGCTGCCGCTCAACGGCTCGCGTTTGGCTGAGGCGCTCACCATCGCCGATCGCGTGCTCGACCAAGTCGCCGCCTCGTACGAAGAGCAGCTCGCGCCGGCCATACCGCGCGTCTGGAAATCCGAGATCGAAGATCTGCGCACGGACTTGCGCGGCTGGCTCCAGCACATCGCCACGAACGACGACGATTGGGAACCGGTGCACTTCGAATTCGGCTTCGGCCTTCGCTCGAACGACAGCCGCGACCCGGCGAGCACTACCGAGGAGGCGTCGCTCGCGGAAGGTGTGCGCTTGCGCGGCTCGATCGACCTGGTGGAGCGGCACACGACGCGGGGCGTGCTGCGCGTCACCGATCACAAGACCGGGAAGCCGCCTGATAAGATTCCGGCTTACGTTGGCGGAGGCGTGCTCTTACAGCCTTTGCTCTACGGTCTTGCGGCTGAAAGACTGCTGGCTGCGCAAGTCGAATCGGGACGATTGTTTTACGCCACGCAGCGCGGCGGCTACCAGCACGCATTGATCCCGCTAACAGAACGCGCGCGAGCGTTCCTCGCGAAACTTCTTGAAAACATCGACGGCGCGATTGCCGGCGGCTTTCTTCCGCCCGCCCCCCAGAAGGGTTCCTGCGAAATGTGCGACTACCGCGTGGTGTGCGGCCCCTACGAGGAACTGCGCGTGGCGCGTCACAAGGATCGTGGCGATGCGCGGCTCGAGCCGTTGACCGAGATTCGGGCGATGGCATGAATCCCGCTGTACGCCCGCAATCCGACGAAGAGGCTCGATACCGCATTCGTAAATCGCTGCACGAAAGTCTGATCGTTGAAGCCTCGGCAGGCGCCGGCAAGACGACGGAACTTGTGAATCGCATCGTCGCGGTCTTGGAAGCGGGCCTTGCCAGGATCGATCAAATCGTGGCCGTGACCTTCACGCATAAGGCGGCGGGTGAGCTGAAGCTGCGGTTGCGCGAGGAATTGGACAAGGCGCGGGTTCGCGCACCGCTGCTCGAACACGCGCTGGAGCGTCTGGAAGAAGCTTCCATCGGCACGATTCATTCTTTCTGCGCGCAGATCTTAAGAGAACGGCCGGTCGAAGCGCGAGTCGATCCCTCGTTCGAAGAACTGAGCGAGCAGGAAAGCGGCCGGATCTATCAGCGTGCGTTCCGCGCCTGGCTGGAACGCAGCCTCGGCGAATCGTCGCCCGCTCTACGCCGGGCCTTCGCGCGGCTGGCTTGGCGCGATTCCTGGGACGATACGCCGCCGCTCGAGCAGTTGCAGTGGGCCGGCAGGAAACTGGTCGAGTGGCGCGACTATCCGGCGCCGTGGCGGCGCGAACCATTCGCGCGCGATGAGGAAATCGGCACGCTCGTCCGGATGGCTCGGGAACTCGCCGCGCTAAGCAGCCGCCCGCGTCGCGTCAGCGACAATTTGTACCGCGGGTTGGCGCCGGTCCGCGCCCTTGCCGTTTGGATTGAGCGCGCCGAAAACGCGGGCCCGAGGGATCACGACGCGGTCGAGAGCCTGCTACTGAAATTGGCGCGCGACCTGCGGCGTGACATGAAAAAGGGCTCCGGAGAGTACGGCGGCGGGGCCGCCCGCGAGGATTTGCTGGCGGGCCGCGATGAGCTGCTGCGCTGGATCGATGAGTTCCGGCGCAGGGCCGACGCGGACCTGGCGGCGCTGTTGCGGTCCGAGATGACCAGCCTGGTCAACGAATATAACGAGCGCAAGCGCCGCGCCGGCAAGCTCGATTTCGTCGATCTGTTGATCTCCGTGCGCGACCTGGTGCATGATCAGCCTGACGTCCGCCGCTACCTTCAGAATCGGTTCACGCATCTGTTCATCGATGAGTTTCAGGACACCGATCCCCTGCAAGCGGAAATCCTGTTGTTGCTTGCGGCCGAGAATCCGGAGGAATCGGACTGGCTTCGCGCCCGCCCCAAGCCGGGAAAGCTTTTCTTAGTCGGCGATCCCAAGCAGTCCATCTATAAGTTCCGACGTGCCGACATGGTCCTCTACCGGCAGGTGCGCGATCGTCTGATCGAGGAGGGCGTCGGCCGGGTGTCGCTGGCCCGTAGTTTTCGCGCCGTACGGAACATCCAGCACTTCGTCAACACCGCGTTTGAGACGGAAATGGACGGCAATGCCGGGCTTGGCCATGCCGAGTGGGTTCCCCTCGAGCAACATCGGCCCGATCCCGAAGGCCGGCCCAGCGTCGTGGTGCTGCCGGTGCCGAGACCGTACAAGACGCGCATCGCGAAAGAGGCCATCAATAAGTGCCTTCCCGACACAATCGCGGCCTTCATCGCCTGGCTGCTGAACGAGAGCCAATGGGGGTTTCGAGCGCGCGACGTAGCCGTCTTGTTCCGGCGTCGGACGCAGGGCGGCACGGACCTGACGCGCGAATACGCCCGTGCGCTCGAGGCGCGCGGAGTGGCGCACCTGCTCGCTGGATCGAAGTCGTTCCACCATCGCGAAGAAGTGGAGACGCTGCGTGCCGCGCTGACCGCCGTCGAGTGGCCCGATGACGAGCTGAGCGTTTTCGCCACGCTCAAAGGGTCGCTTTTCGCGATCCCGGATGAGGTGCTGTTGCGGTGGCGCCATAAGCATGGCCGTTTGCATCCGTTTCACAAACTCGCGGAGGATACCGATCCGGCGTTCGCTCCCATCTTGGAGGCGCTCGCCGTTTTGCGGGAGTTGCATCGCGCGCGCAACCGGCAGCCGTTCGCCGTCACGGTGAATGCGTTGCTCGAGACGACCCGCGCGCATGCCGGATTCATCCTGCGGCCTGGAGGCAATCAGATCCTGGCGAATGTGGCTCGCGTGGCGGACCTCGCGCGCACCTATGAAGTATCAGGCGGCATTTCGTTCCGCGGATTCGTCGACGAGTTGGCCGCACAAGCCGAGCGAGAGGAAGCCGCGGAGGCGCCTGTCCTCGAAGAGGATTCCGACGGTGTGCGCCTGATGACCGTCCACGGCGCCAAGGGACTCGAGTTTCCAGTGGTGATTTTAGCGGACCTGACGGCGAATCTCTCCGCACGCGAGCCGGACCAATATGTGGACGGCGCGCGGCGTTTGTGCGCCACGCGCCTGCTACGCTGCGCTCCGCTCGAGCTGTCCGAG
>QHXU01000012.1:34296-34861 GCA_003223065.1 Acidobacteriota bacterium
CGCCGAAGGCGTGCGGGTCGCGTATGTCGCGGCCACTCGCGCCCGCGATCTGCTGGTGGTTCCGGCCATCGGAGATGAGCCGTTTGAGGGATGGCTGAGCCCTTTGAACAAGGCCATCTATCCCTCGCGTGCGAACTGGCGCCGCTCGGCGCCGGCCCCCGGTTGCCCTCCGTTTGGAGCGGCCACTGTACTGGAGCGCCCGCTCGAATACGACCGGCAGGGCGAGTTTTCCGTAAAGCCCGGCCTGGTCCAGCCGGAGCGCGGCACGCATCAGGTCATATGGTGGGATCCGTCGAAGCTCGACTTGAACGTGGAAGGCGGATTGGGGCTCCGGCAAAAAGAAATCCTGGCCGAAGACGGTGGAGCGAGTCTCGCGGCGTATGAAGCGTGGCAGCAGCATCGCGCCGGTGTTCTGGATGCTGGATCGCAGCCGCAATACCGCGTCTTCCTTGCCAGCCAGGCGCTAAAGCCGCCGCCGGGCGAGCCGGTTCCGGTCACCTTCGAATTCACCTCCCAAATCGACGGGCGGCCGCGGGGGCGCCGCTTCGGCACACTGGTCCACTCC
>QHXU01000012.1:34942-36256 GCA_003223065.1 Acidobacteriota bacterium
CGAGCGCGCCCGCGGATGAAGTCGAAGCAGCGCAGTCCGCCGTGGAGGCGGCGCTGTCACATGCTCTGCTGGCGCGAGCCCGGGCCGCGGCTCGCTGTCACCGCGAGTATCCGGTCGTCTTGAAGCTGGATGACGGAGGCCTGCTCGAAGGCGTCATCGATCTTGCATTCGTGGAAGACGGCGCCTGGATCATCGTCGATTTCAAGACCGACGCCGGCTCGCCGGGGCGCCGCGAGCAATATGAACGCCAGCTTCAATGGTATGGCTACGCGCTCGCAAAGCTGACCGGCATGCCGGCGCGCGCGTGGCTGCTGGGAGTATGAGGGGTTCGGACAATCTTGAAATGTAACGCTAAAGTAACATCGATTTGCGCGCGATCGAGGCTCTACAAATCGTGTATGCTATAGCTGACCATATCCGGGAGGAACCGATGAACCGCAGATACTTCCTCATGAGCGCCGCTGGAGCCCTCGCGGCCAAAAGAACTCTCGCCAGCCCGAACGACACTGTCCGCGTAGCTTGCGTAGGCGTGCGCTCCCAAGGCAAATCGCACATCTCGAACTACTCCAAAATGGAAAATGTCGAAATCGCCGCCATCTGCGATATCGATGAATCGATCTTGAACGACCGCGTCGCCATGGTGGAGAAGCTGGGCAAGAAAAAGCCCGCGGCCTACACGGATCTCAGAAAGCTGCTCGAGGATAAGAATATCGACGCCATCTCCATCGCCTCGCCGAACCACAACCACACGCTGCAGGCAATCTGGGGGATGCAGGCAGGCAAGGACGTGTACGTCGAAAAGCCATGCTCGCACAACATATTTGAATCGCGTCAGATCGTGGCCGCGGCGCGCCGCTATAACAGGCTGGTGCAGCATGGAACCAACAGCCGCTCCGGCGTGGCCGTCCAGGAAGCCGTGCAGAAGATGCGGGAAGGCTTGATCGGCGATGTGTACATGGCGCGCGGGCTCTGTTACAAATGGCGCGACACCATCGGACGCAAACCGCCCGAGCCGGTGCCCCCGGGCGTTCACTACGACCTGTGGCTCGGGCCGGCGCCACAGCACGCGTTCACGCAGAACCGTTTCCACTACAACTGGCACTGGTTCTGGGATTACGGCAACGGCGATATCGGCAACCAGGGCATTCATGAAGTCGACGTCGCTCGCTGGGGTCTCGGCGTGAAGCTGCCGGTTAAGGTCAGCGCCATGGGCGGCCACTTCATGTTCGATGACGATCAGGAGACACCCAACACCCTCGTCGGTACCTGGGAGTTCGATGGCGGCGGTAAGAGAAAGCTCATGTCGTTCGAAGT
>QHXU01000012.1:36286-42662 GCA_003223065.1 Acidobacteriota bacterium
GAGGCCGGTATCGACGAAGGCAAAAAAACCAGGGAGGGCGGCAAGGAGCCCAATACGATCGGCAATATTTTCTACGGATCGAAGGGCTATATCGCCGTGGAAGGCTACGATCGCTATAAGACGTTCCTTGGCAAAGAGCAGGAGCCGGGACCGTCGCTCGTCAAAGGCGGCAATAACTGGGCGAATTTCATCGAGGCGGTGCGCAGCCGCAAGCAGTCTGAGCTGAACGCCGAAATCGAAGAAGGCGCATACTCTGCCACGCTGATGCACCTGGCGAACATCTCTTATCGCGTGGGCCGGTCGCTGCGAGTCGACCCGGCGACGGGCGACGTCATCGGCGACGCCGAGGCGCAAAAGCTGTTCACGCGCAACTATCGCGCGCCGTTCGTGGTTCCG
Organism: Acidobacteriota bacterium; assembly: GCA_003223065.1. Classification (GTDB taxonomy): domain Bacteria; phylum Acidobacteriota; class Terriglobia; order Bryobacterales; family Bryobacteraceae; genus Palsa-187. The sequence goes on from QHXU01000012.1 coordinate 36,683, forward strand.
CAGAAAGTCTGACACAATTGGGAAGTGTCAAAGGCGCTTTCCTACCTCACGGAGCAACTCGAGAGCTGGCGCAAAGCCGGAACCTATCAGCGGCTGCGGGAACTTGAGTCTCCATGCGAACCGGTAGCCCGGTTCGACGGCAAGGAAGTCATCAATCTCGCATCCAACAACTACCTCGGGCTGGCCAACCATCCCAAGCTGGTGGAAGCGGAAAGAGACGCCGCCCGCCGCTACGGGGCCGGCTCGGGGGCGGTGCGGACCATCTCCGGCACCATGAGCATCCACATGGAGCTCGAGCGCCGGATCGCGGCGTTCAAGAATGTGGAGGCGTCCGTGGTGTTCCAGTCCGGCTTCGCCGCCAACGCCGGCACCGTCGCGGCGATTCTTGGGCCGGAAGACCACATTATCTCGGATGAGCTGAATCACGCCAGCATCATCGATGGCTGTCGCTTGTCGAAAGCCAAGATCCACATTTTCCGGCACCGCGATCCCGCGCACGCCGAGGAGCGACTGCAGGCCCTGAACGGCCAGTCCGGCCGAAAACTGCTGATCACCGACGGTGTGTTCTCCATGGATGGCGACATCGGCATCCTGCCGCAATTGGCGGATTTAGCCGAGCGTTACGGCGCCATCATGATGGTGGATGACGCGCACGCGTCCGGCGTGCTCGGGAAAAACGGCCGCGGCACCATCGACCATTTCAACCTGCACGGACGCGTGGATGTGCAGGTCGGAACGCTCTCCAAAGCCATCGGGGTGCTCGGAGGCTATGTCTGCGGCAGCCGCGACCTCATCGAGTTCCTGTACCACCGCGCCCGGCCGTTTCTGTTTTCTACCTCGCATCCGCCGGCGGTCGCAGCGGCGTGCATGGCGGCGTTCGATATTTTGGAACAAGAGCCCGAGCGCATTGATCGGCTTTGGAAGAACACCCGGCTTTTCAAAGACGGTTTGAAGGCGAACGGATTCTCCACCGGCGCGAGCGAGACGCCCATTACGCCCATCATGGTAGGCGAGGCCGCCACCGCCCACGCCTTCTCACGCGAACTCTTCGGCGAAGGTTTGTACGCGACCGGCATCGGCTATCCCACCGTGCCGCAGGGAAAGGCGCGTATCCGGACCATTGTGACGGCCGCACACTCCCCGGACGTGCTCGAACGTGCAATCGAGATCCTCACCCGAGTCGCAACCCGCATGAGAATCATTGGGTAAGCTACCGCTATTCCGGCCCGCGACCTTCCCACCATTCCGAGCCGCCACCAGAGGGAGCGGTTTAATTCCGATCGTGGCACCATAAGAACATGTCGGACAGCGCTGCGATCCAGGCCAGGCCTCTGTCGCGCGCCGTTTCAATTCCCGTGATTCCCTGGTATCTGTGGGCCTCGATCGTGGGCGTAACTTCGGCGATGGTCGGCGTCCACTGGGACATCTCCTGGCACCGCTCGATCGGCCGCGATACGTTCTGGACGCCGCCGCACATTGCCATCTATCTCTGCGGCGTGATCGCCGGCATTTCGTGCGCGTGGCTGATTCTTGCCACGACGTTCGGCAAGCTCCCGAAAGTGCGGGCCTCGTCCGTGAGGATGTGGGGATTCTATGGGCCCCTCGGAGCATTTATCACGGCCTGGGGCGGCGTGGCGATGCTGATCTCGGCGCCGTTCGATGACTGGTGGCACAATGCTTACGGCCTCGACGTTAAGATACTGAGCCCTCCGCACACCGTTCTGGCGGCTGGAATCATCGCGATTGAGGTGGGCGCCTTGATGCTTGTGCTTGGGTATATGAACCGCGCCCCGGCGGAAGGGCGCGGGCTGCTCAACTGGCTTTACCTCTACCTCGGCTCCATGATCCTCGTGGTGACGCAAATCTTGACCATGGAGCATACCGGACGTGTTCTCCAGCACACCGCAACGTTCTACCTGGTGACGGCAATCGCTGTGCCGGCGGCGCTGGTCGGCGTTTCGCGCGGGTCCGTGCACCCCTGGGCAGCGACAATTGTGGCGGCCCTGTATTCGCTCTTCACCGCATCGCTCATTTGGATTCTGCCGCTGTTTCCGGCACAGCCGAAGCTCGGTCCGGTATTCAACCCGGTGACACAGTTCACGCCGCCGGAATTCCCCCTCTTGCTCATCGTGCCGGCCGTCGCGCTCGACTTGCTGCGGCCGAAGACGCATCGATGGAACCCCTGGCTGCAGGCATTGATTTGCGGCAGCGTCTTCGCCGGCCTGTTTCTCGCCGCCCAATGGCCCTTCGCAAGGTTTCTGACGTCTTCAGCGGCGGCCAACGGATTCTTCGGCACCATCTATCTCGACTACGCGCAAGGACCTCAGTCGCTCGAGGCCAAAGGCATCTTTCTGGGCAAAGAGCCGGATTTTGCGAAACTCCTCGCGATAGCGTTCGGATGCGCCATTCTTACGACGCGCCTCGGCCTCGCTTGGGGCAACTGGATGCGGACGGTGAAGCGGTGATGCGGCGTATTGTCATTTTATTGGCGCTGGCCGCGTGCGCACGGGCGCACGTTGGCTCGCCCGACATTTTCCTCGAGGGCTCTGCCGGGCCCTATCCCCTGTTCGTTACCATCCGTCCTCCATCGGTAATTCCGGGCGTCGCGGAGATCGAGATCCGCTGCTCTTCGCCCGGCGTTCGCGAGATTCGCCTAACACCCACGCCGCTCACCGGGCCCGGAGCGACGTTCGCGCCGACACCCGATCTCGCGGAGCGATCCAAACAGGATCCGAATTTCTTCACCGGCTCGCTCTGGATGATGGCCCCCGGGTCGTGGCAGGTGCGCGTCCAGGTGGAGGGCGGCCAGGGTCCAGGCCGTCTCTCGGTGCCGGTACCCGCCGTCGCGCTCCGTACCAAGGCTATGCAGAAAACGCTCGGCGCGCTGTTGTTCATCATGATGATCGTGCTCGCCGTTGGTTTGGTGAGCATCGTTGGCGCCGGCGCACGCGAGGGGCAGCTCGAGCCCGGCGTGGCGCCGAATCCCCGCTCGAAGCGGCGCGCGCGGATTCTCATGTTCGTCACCGCGGCCATTGTGGTCCTGATCCTTTGGGGCGGCGAGCGGTGGTGGACCGCCGAAGCTAACAATTATTCCGACTATATCTACAAGCCGCTCAACATGAGCGCGGCCATCGAGCCGCACGACAAACTGGTCCTCAAGCTGAGCGATCCGGGTTGGGCGCTGATGCGTAAACTCGACGACTTCCTGCCCGATCACGGCCACCTGATGCATCTGTACGTGATCCGACAGCCGGATGCCGGCCGCGTCTGGCACTTGCATCCGGACATGACCTCGAGCGGTGTGTTCACGCATTACTTGCCGCCCATGCCCGCCGGGCAATACAAGCTCTACGCCGACGTCGTTCATCGCAGCGGCTTCCCGGAAACCATGGTGGCCGATCTCAGGCTGCCCTCTGACCTCGCCGGAACGCCATTGACTGGTGATGATGCCGCGGGATCGCGCACACCCCCCGCCGGCGCCGCGCGTATCGTGTGGGATCGTGATGCGGCTTCGCTAAAAGCGCGGCAACCCGCCACGTTCAAGTTTCGGCTGGTCAGGAAAGACGGCCAACCTGTGCCCGACATGGAGCTGTACATGGGAATGCCGGGCCACGCGGCGTTCCTGAAGGCCGATGGTACGGTTTTCGCGCACGTGCATCCGTCAGGCTCGGTACCGATGGCGGCGCTGGCGCTGGCCAATCCCGCAACCGCGGCCGATCACAGCATGCACGAGATGCATCCTTTGCCGGCCGAAGCTACCTTTCCGTACGGATTCCCGTCGCCGGGCGACTATCACATCATCGTACAGATGAAGCACGGCGGCGTGATCGAAACGGGAATCTTCGACGCCCGGGTCGAGTAAAACGCCCTACGCGGCGGAAAAAACTCGACGTTGATCAGAACTCGAAGCGCGCACCCACCTGCAATGCGCGCGGCCCGCCTGATCCGAACACCTGCGTCGCGCGCTGCGTCGGTTGGCCAAAGCTGAACGTCTGCAGCGCCTTCACGGTATCGAGGTTGAAGTTGTAACCGCTCAGGTTGGCGATATTGAAGACGTTGAACATTTCGCCGAAGGCCGACAACTTGTAGCGCTCGCGAAACACGAATCTCTTGGTCAGGCGAATATCCTGGTTGGTGGTATTATCTCCCAGCGCGTAGTTGGGCGGCAGGATCAGCGTCGGCATCGCTTGTCCACGCCCGTCCGGCTTGCCGGCGTAGGTCTGGTTAAATGCCGCAACGGCTGCCGCAAGCTCGCTCTTTCCGTATCCGCGATTCAGCCCGTTGTTCGGGATGCCCGGCAGGGCCGCAGTGGTTATGCCGCTGCCGGTCAAGTCTACTCCGCTGATCAGGGGCTGCACCGGCCCTCGGCTCGCGAAAAACGAGTTGAACCCGAACTGGAAGCCCCACGGCAAGTCAACCAAGGCCGAGACGTTCAGGATGTGACGTGGACCTTGCGGGCCGTAGTTTGCAAAATAGTTGTCGAGATTCGTAATCGGATTGCCGCCGGAGTTGTTGATGCCATTCTGGGCAGCGAGCGCATAGGAACCCAGCACCTGATAGCGGCTCGCAAAGCGCTTGTTGGCCTTGACCAGCATCGCGTTGTACGTGCCTCGGCCGCCCGGCACCCAGAACGTGATGGTTCCTTGCGAGCACTCGGCGTTAACGTCGGCCACCTGCGCTGCGGACGTGCACTGCGGAATCACCGGAGAGCGTGTCGGGACTCCGTTCACTTTCAGGAACCGGTTATAGCGGTTCAGATCGATCTCGCCGTAGAGAGTATCCACGAAAACGCGGCGGACAAAGTCCACGGAAACCACCAGGTCGCGCCTGACCTCGCGCTGCACGCCGACGTTCATCTGGTAGCTGCGGTTGGTGGGATAGCTTAGGGGATATAGCTGCGCGGCGGACTTGAACCGCTGGATCCCACGCACCGATAGATCGTTCAGATTTTTCGGCGCCAGCGACGCGGCAATGACCGGTTGCTCCTGCGCCTGCAGCGCCAGGAACTGGCCGAGCGTCATGTTGATAATCGTGTTGGTCGGAAGCGGCGCGCCCACCGGAACCGGTTTCTGTGCGGCGATATCGATGATCCCCGGATAAATATTCGTGAAGCCGCTGAACGGATATTGGATGCGGCCATTTCCCACGGGTCCAAGGAAAGACCGCTCCTGCAGGCGCCGGTACAAATCCTCGGTGTCGTAGTAAATCCCCGCGCCGGCCCGGACCACGGTCTTGTTGTCCTTGCCTACGTTCCAGGCAAAGCCGAGCGAGGGTGAGAAGTTGCGGGCGTTCTCGTGGGTCGGGCTCAGATCGGGCCCGTAAATGGGCGCCAGATACTGCGGCCTGGGAAGATCGTTGTTGAACAGCGTGCTCTCGTATTCCCACGCCAGGCCGTAGTTCAGCGTGAAATTGGGACGAATCTTCCAGGTGTCCTGCCCATAGATCCGGAAGCGATTGTTCACCTTCGCCTGGTCGACGTTATACGGCGGAGGCTGGCTCGGGTCGCCGATTCCGGCCACACCGCCGGTGCCGACGGGCAAATTCAGCAAGTCGGCATTGGACGTGATCTTACTCGGGAGGTTGGGGAAAAATACCCCTGTGGCCGCTTTCAGAATGCCCGTAATATACTCGGGCGACAGCACGCCGAAGCAGCCTGGATCGCAATAGCCCCAGAAGCCGGTGCCCGGTGCGTATTCGATTTCTCCACCGAAGCGGAATCGATGCGCGCCCTTCTGCCACGTCAGGCCGTCAATGAAATTGAAGCGGCGTAGGTCGCGGCCCTGGGTAGCGTTGGAAGTGTCGCCCACCGCAAAGTTGCTCGATCCCACCATGCTCAACTGCGGGAAGTGCAGGCCGATGCAGTCCGGGCAATCCGAATCGTTCGGAAACAGGTTGCGGTTGTGCCAGTAGGCGTAGTTGAAACGGAAATCGTTAACCAGCGTCGGCCTGAGCGTGCTGGTGAGGTCGAACACCGTCTGAT
>QHXU01000012.1:42685-51824 GCA_003223065.1 Acidobacteriota bacterium
AAGGCAGCGGCGAGCCGCCGTTCGGACCAAGACCCGAGTTCCCGTCATGCGAATAGCGCGCAAACATGCTGTGGTTGGCGTTGAGCTTGTAGTCGAATCGCGCGCTCAGCGTCTTGCCCTTGTACGGGCTGAAGAACGTGCCACCCAGGGGAGCGATCGACGGCAGATCGGGATGGACCGTGAACGCTTGCGTTTGATTCATGTACTCGTAATTGAAAAAGAAGAACAGCTTGTCTTTCACGATCGGGCCGCCCACCCAGAATCCCGGATTCCGGCGGGCGAAAAACGGATCGGGAACGGCTGAATCGCGCGCCAGGCCGGGATATGCCGACATGTTGTGATCCCGGAAGAAGAAGTACCCGCTTCCATGAAAGGCGTTGGCGCCCGAGCGCGTCACCATGTTGATTGCGCCAACGGACGTGATTCCCGTCGAAAGATCGAAGTTGGCGGAAGAAACCTGGAACTCCTGCACCACCTCCTGCGAAAAGTTCATCTGCGTGCCCGTGCTTTCGATGGCGTCACGGACGTTGCCGCCGTCTACCGTGATCGCCGTGCGGCCCGCATTGCCGCCCAGGATCGACACCGAAAACAGCGCGTTGTACTGCGAAGTGGTGCCCGTGTTAACCGTCACACCGGGCTCCAGAGCCGCCAGTTGCATGAAGCTGCGTCCGTTGGCAGGCAGTCCCTGGATCTGCTGGCGCGTTATCACTCCATCCACCGCGTGGCGTTCATACTCGATCTGCGCCGTCGCCGCCTCGACGTTCACCACCTCGGCCGTCTGGCCGACCAAGAGCCGGATGTCAGCCGTGGTAGTGCCGCCCACCTCCACCGTCGCCTCGCGAACCAGCGTTCGGAACCCCTTCATCTCAACGCGAATTTCATACACTCCGGCAGCCAAAGCCGGAGCGCTGTATGAGCCGTCCAAGGCAGAGGTCACCTGGCGCTCAAATCCCGTGGCATTGTTCCTAATGGTTACAGTGGCGTTCGGTACTACAGCGCCCGTCTCGTCCGAGACGATACCCGCGATCGTGCCCACCGGCGCTTGCGCCAGGACCAGGCTGACCGTCGATACCAGGACCAAGCAGAGCAACAGACAGAGTTGCATGGAACGTTTCATGACGAAGTCTCCCCTTGCGCAAACGCGGCTATTGGAACGAAGCAAAACTAGGCAATTGTCTCCCCATTTCAAATCGGTGTCAAGGGTCACCGAACCGAATGTTTACTGAAAGCTCAGGCCTGTAGACGCTGAGTGCCGTTAACTAAGTTAACGGACTAGTACAAAAGAAACGGCCGTCGGCGCTCGATAAACTTCGCCAGGTCTTCGTCAAAGCCCTGCTCGATGGATCGCGGATCCTCACCCGCTTTCATGGCGGCGACCGCCTTGCGATTTCCGATCAGCCGCCGGCACGCCTCGAAGTCGATTCTTCCCGGGTACAGCGTTTGGAGCGCGTACGCCAGCTCCAGACCCAGCCGCACCGAGTTGAATTGCTCGCGGTTCAGGATCACGAACCGGACGCCCTCGATCTGCCGGTCCTTAAACGGTCCCGAAGCGGGATGGAACCGGGTCGGATAGACCCGCACCCCGGGAATGAATCGTCCGTTTAGGAACTCGGCGAGTTGGCGGCCTGAAATCCAGTCCGCGCCGATCTGCTCAAAAGGAACCTCGGTTCCGCGGCCAACCGAATAATTTTTCGACGCCTCTAGCATCGCCACGCCTTCATACAGCGTGGCTGCGTTGAGGCTGCGCATGTTGGGCGACGGATCTGTCCACGCGAGGCCAGTCGAGTCGAACCAGTCCCCGCGCTGCCAGTTCTTCATCCTGATGACGTGCAGATTCGCGTTGAGCCTCCGCTCCGCGTTCGCCATCGTCGCCAGCTCCCCGAGAGTGAGGCTGTGGCGGATGGGCATCGCATAACACCCGACGAAGCTCTCGAGGCCGCTATCGAGTGTCGGCCCTTCGACATGCACTCCGGTGATCGGGTTCGGCCGGTCGAGCACATAAAACGCCACTCGCGCCTTGGCCGCCTCGTCGAGCGCGTAGATCATCGTGCAGGAATACGTATAAAACCGCGCCCCGACGTCCTGGATGTCGAAGACCAGGACGTCGACGCCGCGCAGCATCTCCGGCGTCATTCTGTAACGGCCGTTGTAGTGGAGACTCCAGATGGGCAATCCCGTGGAGGAATCCTTGGAGTCGGCCACGTCCGCACGCTCTTCTTTACCCGTGATTCCATGCTCCGGCGAGAACAGCGTGGTTAGCTGCACGCCCGCCTCTCGCATCACGTCGATGTTGCGCTTTCCCTGCCGGTCGAGACCGGTTTGATTGGTGATCAGTCCGATGCGCTTGCCCTTCAACGGCGCGAACTTCTCCTCTTCCAGCACGTCGAGCCCGGTGAGCGCCTGGTGGTTGGGCGCGATCATCCGCCGCACGCCCGCGCCTTCGAGCGTCTCGTTGTAGCCCACCACGCTCACGCCGGGAGCATCGACTCCGAGTGCGGCCGCGATAATGGTCGCCACTCGCCCCCGCAGAGCACCGATGTTTTTACCGCGCTTGGGGTGGACGGAGTTGGTGAGCAGGATCACGTACGAGCGCGTCGACGGATCGATCCACAAGGACGTTCCCGTAAACCCCGTGTGGCCGTAAGAGCCGATCGGGTATAACTCGCCGCGGTTGAGCGAATATGAGGAATCGATGTCCCAGCCCAGGCCGCGCAGAATCGGCTGGTCCGGCGGCGTCTCCGGGGACGTGAATTTGCGGACCGTCAGCGGCGAGAAGATCCGGACATTGCCGCGCTCGCCCATCCCGAGCATCATCTCGGCGAAGCGCGCGAGGTCGGAGGCCGTGGTGAACAGCCCGGCATTACCCGCCACGCCGCCCATGTAGCGCGCCGTCGGATCATGCACCACGCCGCGCAACGGCGCGCCGGTCGCGGGGTCGATTTCGGTGGGAGCTATGCGCGAGCGCAACGACGCGAGCGGGCGGAACCTCGTATCGTACATCCCCAGCGGCTGGAAGATGTATTGCCGCGTGAACTCGTCGAGCATTTTTCCGCTCAACCGGTGCACGATCTCCCCGAGCAGGATGAAATTGATATCGCTGTACACAAACCGCACACCCGGCGGTCCGGTTGGCTTGTCAATGAGCGCCCGGCGGATTCCGGTTTCGTAACCGCTCCAGGCAGGCTCCAGATCGAGATCCGGCCGAAGCCCGGAAAAATGCGTCATCAAGTCGCGCACAGTGATGTCGCTCTTGCCGCCCTGAAACTCGGGAAGATATTCGGTAACGCGTTCGGAAAGGCGCAGCTTGCCTTCCTCGAACAGTTTCATCAGCGCGGATGTGGTGGCGACCACCTTGGTGAGCGAGGCCGCATCGAAGATCGTCTCGATGGCCATCCCCTCGCGCGCAGGCACCAGCGCGCGGTTGCCGTAAGCTTTGCGGTGAAGAATCCTGCCGTCGCGTCCGGCCACAAGCACCGCGCCGGGAATCAATCCGTCGCGGATAGCCTGTTCGACCTGCTCGTCCAGCGCCGCCGAGCCGGGAAAAGTCTCCTGCGCCAGCGCAGCCGCCGCGGCGCACAGCGCCAGCAACATGTACCTCATGCGAGTTTTTTCGCGATCCCTTCGAGCAGCGCCGCCAGATCGATATCCTTTTGCGTGATGCCCCCGGCGTCGTGCGTCGTAAGGTCGACCGTCACGCGGTTATAAACGTTCGACCACTCCGGATGGTGATTCATTTTCTCGATCGCCGGCGCAGCCGTGGCCATGAACCCGAAGGCGTGCACGAAGTCCGCAAACTTGTATTCGCGGTGCAACTTGCCGCCCTTAACGCTCCACCCTCCGAGCTGCGCCGCAGCCGATGAGATCTCGGCGTCACTTAACTTCTTCATTCCCTTTTAAGCCCTCCCGTAGATCGGAATCACGGCTCCACTCACGTCCGCGGCTGCCTCCGATGCGAGCCACACGAGCAGCTTCGCAATCGACTCGGGCTTCACCCATTTCGAAAAATCAGCCTTGGGCATCGCCTTGCGATTCGCCGGCGTGTCGATCGTGCTCGGCAGAACGATGTTCGCGGTGATCCCCAGGTCCACGGTCTCGGCCGCGACGTTTTTCACCAGCGCGACCAGCGCGGCCTTGGATACCGCATACGCCGCGAAATTCGGCAACGCCTCCACTGCGGCGCGCGAGCCGACCGCGAGGATGCGCCCCCGCCGCGCCGCCGCCATCGGCTTCAGCGCCGCGCGGAAAACAAGGAACGCCGCGCGCAAGTTGACATTCATCATTCCATCCCAGGTCTTGTCGTCGGTCTCGGACACCGGCGAACCGCCTGCGAATCCGCCGACCAGGTGCACCAGCGCGTCCATCGGTCCCTGCTTCAGCGCACTCCGGATCATTTCGTCGCAGCCCTCCGCCGTGTTGAGATCCACCGTGAGCGTTGCAAACGGCATCTTGTCCGTCCACGCCAGCGCGGCGCCGGCGACCTTCGCCCCTGCTTCCACGAAAGCCTGGCATACAGGCACTCCCAGACCGCCGCTCGCGCCCGTGATCAGCACGTTCATACCGAAATCGATTGTATCGTTTTAGACATCCAACCCGACGGCGCGCATCAACGCGAGCGCGTTGCTGCGTGTGACCACGCCGGGCCGCAGCCGGTAATCAAACCGGATCTCGCCGCCTTCAAGGTGATCCTCAAAATGAACGTTTGTGGCGCGCCCGTCGAGCGTCTCGGCGATGTGCGCCAGGGCCAGGTCATGCGTTGTGATCAAGCCGATCGCGCCGCGCTCGACCAGGCCGCGCACCAGCGCTTCAGCCCCGATCCGGCGGTCGTGTGAATTAGTTCCGCTCAGCAGCTCGTCCAATAAAAATAAAGTCCGCTGGCCGGCGCGCGCCAGATCGACTACGTCGCGCAGGCGGCTGATCTCGGCATAGAAGCGCGAGCGGTGATCCACCAGGGAATCGTTGCTGCGCATCGACGCGCCGATCCGCAACGGCGAGATCCGCATCCGCCCGCAGGTGACCGGCGCTCCGGCCCAGGCCAGCACCGCGTTCAGCCCGATGGCTCGCAGCAGAGTGCTCTTCCCGGACATGTTGGAGCCGCTCACGATCCACAACCGGTTCGGCCCGCCCAGTTGCACGTCGTTCGGCACCGATTCCTGCGACCCAATCAGTGGATGATGCATCGCGTCGGCTTCGAACCACGGTTCCGTATCTTCAGCCAGCTCGGGGAACCTGGCATCCGGGCGCTCGTAGGCGAAGCAGGCGAGCGAGCACAGCGCTTCGAATTCACCCACCGCCGACATCCACTGGCCGATGTGCGGTCCGCAGGCGTGCCGCCAGGCTTCCACCGCAATGGCGAATTGCGGGATCCACACCAGCACCGCCGCAAACAACCTGAAGAACTGGTTGCGCGCGGAATAAAGATGCTCCACTCGTCTCTCGAGCCGGCGGATCTGGGCTGATGCGGTCCGGCCCTCGGTCTCGAGAGCGCGCTTGAGCGTCGCCAGGCGCGGGGAGGTGAACGGTTCGCTCTCCAGTTTTTCCAGCAGCAGGCCGAGAAGCCTCAGTTCGCGGGCCGGCGTCGAGGCGGCGGCCATTACGAGCCTCACCGGATCCCTCACAGCGAAGCCGTAGAGAATCTCCGCCAGTACGACGAAGAGAAAGGGCCGCAGGCTCAGGTAATGCGCCAGGAACAGCGCGAATGTCACCACCGCCGCGCAGGCGAGCCCTAGCGCCACCACCTGTGCTCCGGCGAAGAAGTGTACCGGCGGGCGCTCCCCCCACTGGGCGAGCGTCCTGGCATCGACGGCGGCGCGAACGTCCTCGCCCATCAACGCCAGTTCTTCCCTCAAATCGACGCGCGGGCGCAGTTCGGCAATCGCCTCCTGCCGCGCCGCTACTTCGTCGCGCGCGCCCGGCCCGAGCAGCCATTCGGCCAGGGTGCGCGCGCCCGCGCCTGTTCGCGCCGTTGAAAGCAGCTCGAATAGGGATCCGCGGCCGAACAAGTCAAGATCGTCGGCGTAAACGTGTTTTGCATCGCGGAACTGCTCGCCTTGATCGCCCTGCCCGATCCAGCGGTTCTCTAGACGCGATAGAGAGCGCTCGTAGTAATTGATGCCTCGCGCAGCCCTCGTTCGAGCGCCATCGGCGCGATCGTGAACAATCCCCAGCACGATAAGCACGAGTAGCGGCGCAACCAGCCACCACGCCGATATCAGCTCCGCTCCGAGCGAAAGCGCCGCCAGCACAACCGCGGCAATGCCCCCGCCAGGCGGACGTTGCCGATCCGCCGGTGAAGGACTTCACCGCGCGCGTGGGCCTCGCGCCAGCGCTCGAGGCGGGCGCGATATTCTTCGAGAGGCGGCAAGGAGAGCAATTTCGATTCTAAAACGCTATCCTGGTTCTTGCTCCCCCGCCTACGCACCAACCTGGATTTCCTGCCGTCGCCGCTCCAGGACAGGCCCGGCCTGGTGATCCGTGATCCTTTTCAATACTCCGACGCCACGTTGATCATCCCTCCCGCGCTGGTCGCGTGTCTCGAGTTCTTCGACGGCACGCGAACCGGGCTGGACCTCCGCGAGTATCTGGTGCGGCTCACCGGCGACCTGAAGGTGAGCGATCTCGAGCAGCACCTGGTGGAGAGTTTGAGCAGCGCAGGGTTCCTTGAAGATGAGAACTTTGCAAGACGCAAGGAACAAGCCGAACGCGCCTTCGCATCGGCGCGCCGGCGGAACGCCGCGCATGCAGGCAGCGGTTACCCGGGGGAGATCACGGCGCTGAACGAAACTCTGCGCGGCTACATGGACGGCATGGCACCCGCGCCCGCTAACCGTGTTCTGGCGATCGCGGCCCCTCATGTGAGTCCCTTCGGAGGAGCTGAGGCCTACCGCGCCGCGTATGCCGCCCTGTCGCCCGCGGACGCTGAGCGAACCTTCGTAATCCTCGGTACATCGCATTACGGCGCCCCGGAGCGGCTCGGGCTGACCCGGAAGCCTTTCATCACCCCTCTCGGGGAGGCGATCACCGACACGGCGCTGGTCGATGAGCTGGCGCGCGCCACGGGCGATGCCGCCGCTATGGAAGACTACTGCCACGCCGTCGAGCACTCGATCGAATTCCAGGTAGTCTTCCTGCAGCACCTTTTCGGGCCGGGCATCCACATCGTGCCGGTCCTGTGCGGTGCTTACGCGCACAGCCTGTACGGCGGAGGCCTTCCGGAGGAGGACGACCACGTCCGGCGGATCCTCGGCGCCCTCGGCGATCTCGCCGCGCGCGAAGGCAATCGTCTGTTGTGGGTGCTCGGAATCGACATGGCCCACATAGGGCGCCGCTATGGCGATGCCATCGAGGCCACTGCGGACCAGGACGAGATGGAAGAGGTGGCGCGCCGCGACCACGCGCGAATCGAGCGCGTGGAAGCCGGCGACGCACGTGGTTTCTGGGAATTGGTCCAGGAGAACCAGGACGATTTGAAGTGGTGCGGCTCTGCTCCGCTCTACACGTTCCTGAAGGCCGTGCCCTCGGCGCGCGGACGCCTGCTGCGCTACCAGCAGTGGAACATCGACGAGCAGAGCGTCGTCAGCTTCGCCGGCATGCAATTCCATTCAAGCTGACCGTTCAAACTGACACAGAATTCGCCGATAAGCTCCCCGGAGGCGCGGACATGATCTCGATCCGGAAAACTGTCAATGAGATGGATCGCCTCGATGAGCTGCAGCGCGTTACAGCGGATTGTTACCGGCTCGCCATCGATTCCGCGGCGCACTATGCGGTCCAGATCGACCAGGTGCAGGCCGCCGAATTCCGCCTGCATTTACGGCTGATCGAGGACCAGTTGCGGAGCGCTAGCGGTACCCATGACCTGCGAGCCGTGCAGTCGTCTTTTCGGGGCGAACTGCGCGATTACCGGGACAAGGCCCACGAACAGATAGCGCGCTTGCGCAGGGAAGTCGAGTCGGCCGCGTTGGCGATGCAGGCCTTTGCCGAAAGCGTTACTGCAAATGACTCCGATTGCGAGGAACGTCTTAAAGGCGAGTTGCGACGACTCGAAACAGCAGCAAAGAGCGACGATCTCACCGAGATTCGCAGTCACATTCGCACTGCCACGGCCGGGATTGCCGCCACCTTCGAGCAAGCTCGCCGCGCCAATCAACTGGTGGTCGTCCAGTTGCAAGATGAAATCCGCGCGCTGCATCAGGAGATGGAGAAGGAACGCCGTGCTCTTTTCACCGACCGTTCCTCCGGTGTCTGGAACCGCCAAAAGATGGATTGCCGTATTGAGGAGCTTCTGCGGCGCGGTGAAGCTTTTTGCCTGCTCATGGTCCGTGTTCGCAACCTGAAGCGGCTGGAGCGCCAGTACTCGCGGACCGTGGTCGAGGGCACCCTGAAAGCGCTGCTCCAGCGCTTCTATGGCTCGCTGGGAGACGATGCAATGATCGGGCGGTGGAGCGAGCAGGAGTTTGTCGCCATCCTGGATGTGGACGCTGCCCGCGGCATGGCCATCTCCCAGGAAGTCGCCCGCAAGCTGTCCGGACCTTACTCCATACAGGAGAACGGCCTCGCGCAGAAAGTGACCCTGCAGGTGGCGAGTGGCATGATCGACTGCGCCGCCGGGAGCGCTCCCGCCGGCTTCCTCGAAAAGCTTGCCCACATGGCCGGCGCAATCAGCGGCTCGCTTTGACCGGTGCTCGATTTGCCTAAGCCGGCTAAGACTTGCGCCCTCTCCGCACCTTAACTTCAATGCGACGTATCTTCAATGCCACATTGAACAACCAGGACCTGAAACCCCGGCCGCACATGACCCATCTAATTTTGTGGGCGAGATTTTCCTATGTTCCAGAAACTATTGCGAACAAGTGACGATCATGTTCTGACGTTATTGCGATTTGTGCTGGGGATCGTGTTCTTAGCTCACGGCGCCCAGAAGCTTCTGGGGTGGTTCGGGGGCCCCGGATATTCGGGAGCGATGAGCTTCTTCACTGAGGGCCTGCACATTCCCGCAGTGTTTGCGTTCCTGGCGATCTGCGCGGAGTTCCTTGGAGGCCTGGGACTAATCTTGGGCCTGCTGGGACGCGTCGCCGCGTTCGGCATCTTTGTTGAAATGCTGGTCGCAGTGTTTCTCGTACACCTGCCGAACGGGTTCTTC
>QHXU01000382.1:0-3659 GCA_003223065.1 Acidobacteriota bacterium
TGGCGCATGGACCGGTTCCGCCGCCCGATTGTGATACTTGCACGGTGGTGGCTCACGGGCCAGTCCCCCCACCGGATTGCGATACCTGCACAGTACTGCTTTAGTGTAGGATCGTTTGTTTTCGACCAGATCGGGCCTCGACATAGAGCTTTTCGTTCCAGGGCCCGGTAATGTCTGAAGTAATTGATTATCTCGTCAACACTCTTGAAATCGCCGGCGTTTTCCTGCAGGCGTTCCTCGTAATCTCTCTCCTTCGCGGCAGTCTTCGTAAATACCGCATTTTGTTCCTCTACGCTGTAGCAACACTGGTTACGACTTTGCTTGAAGTCGTGGTGTCCCAGACCAGCGGGCGGGAGAATCACCTTTTCCGGACGCTTTACTGGAGCGATGAAATTGCGCTGGACTTGCTTTTGTTCCTCATGGTGATCTCGCTGACCTTCATGGCGATGGAAGGGAATCCGCTGCGCGCGAAGGCAGGGCGTGTACTGATCACGATTGTGGCGGTTGTCGTGATTTTGCCGTTTGTCGTGTTCCAGCGTCCGGTTTCGACGAACTGGAATCCTTGGTTCGCCAGCACCAGCCAACTCTTGAGTTTTGGCGCGGCGATTATGAACCTGGGGTTATGGACGGCCCTGTTGGGCAGTCGGCGCCGGGATCCGCAGCTTCTCATGGTAAGCGCGGGACTCGGGGTCGCGGTGACGGGTGCGGCGATCGCCTACGGAGTTCGCAGGTTTATCCCGCAGACTGGCGCGCGCTGGATCCCCAACCTGCTCATCAATGCTACGCACGTCGCCAGCATGTTCCTCTGGTGTTGGGCATTCCGGCCGGTAAAGCGGCGTCAAACGCGTCCAGCCCCCGTAACATCGCTTTGACCTTGCTGGTCTTATAAGAGTAAACTTAAGCCGTTAAAAGGAGTGATTCATGGCCGAAGACCGTTCGTTCGATCGTAGAGATTTTTTGCGCCAGGCGGGTGCAGTAGGGGCGGTGTTGGGCGCAGCCGGATCCGCGCTAGCGCGATCCTCCAGCCGCACGGGGGGCCGCGTGATCGGCGCCAACGACCGCATTAACGTGGGTGTGATCGGCGTCGGCGGGCGTGGTCACTACGTGGGCATGGAGTTTGCCAAGATCGGCAAAGATAAGAATTCGTGCCAGGTCCTGGCGGTGGCAGACTGCTACCAGAAGCGCATCAACAAAGCGAAACAGGACTTGAAGTGCGACGACGGGTATCTTGATTACCGCGAGATCATAAACCGCAAGGACATCGATGCGGTGATCGTCGCCACGCCGGACCACTGGCACGCGAAGATCGCGTTAGAGGCGATGGACCACGGCAAGGATGTTTATCTCGAGAAGCCGATGTGTCACACGATTGACGAGGCCAGGCAACTGGTCAACACCGTCAAGGAGACGGGGCGTGTGCTTCAGGTCGGCTCGCAGACCACATCCGCCGATCAGTGGTGGAAGGCGAAGAAGGCAATCGCCGACGGCATGATCGGGAAGATGATCATGAGCCAGGGCTCCTATCATCGCAACTCGATCGAGGGTGAGTGGAATTGGGAGATCGATCCCGGGGCCGGTCCGGACGCCTCCGGCGAAAACTACATCGACTGGAAGATGTGGCTGGGACCCGCTCCCAAACGGCCTTGGGATGCCGATCGTTTCTTCCGGTTCCGCAAGTTCTGGGATTACTCCGGCGGCATCGCCACCGATTTGTTCTATCACGTCGCCGCGCCTCTGAACATCTGCTGGAACCGTCCGCAATTCCCGCAAAAAGTGAGCGCGGGCGGCGGTATCTACGTATTCAAGGACACGCGCGAAGTGCCTGACACGTTCCACCTGATCGCCGACTATGCCGAAGGACATTCGCTGGTGCTGACGTCGTCCATGGCAAACTCGCAACATATTCCGGGCTTGATCCGCGGCCATGAGGGGACGATCATCATGGTCGAGCATGGCCAATTCGAGCGGCCGACGGACTCCATTATTTTGCGGCCGGAAACGAAGCGCGCGCGGGAGAACGGACAATTCGTCCGAAAGCAACTCTTCCCCGACTACAAGTTCGGCATGGAGGAACAGAAGATCCCGGTGGACCAGTACGACGCCATGGAGGCGCACGTCAGTAACTTCCTCGACTGTATGCGATCGCGGCAGAAACCACATCTCGACGTCGAGACCGGGGCCTGCGCGCAGGTTGTAATCTCGATGTCGGTGGAATCATACCGCCAGGGCAAAGTGCTGTATTTTGACGAGAAGAAGTGGAAGGTCACGGATAAACCGGTAAAGGCCTGATCCGGCGGCGGCTGGCGTTCGCGATTCGGTTTACTTCTTTCGGATACTGATCCCGAGTTCCCTTAGCTGGCGCTCGGGGACTTCCGACGGCGCGTCGCACATCAAATCCGTCCCCCTGGCGGTCTTCGGGAACGGGATGACATCACGGATGGATGTCTCCCCGGCCAGAATCATCACCAAACGATCCAAGCCGAGCGCGATGCCTCCGTGTGGCGGGGCGCCGTATTCGAGCGCGTCGAGCAGGAAGCCGAACCGGCGGCGGGCTTCTTCCTCGCTGAAGCCGAGCGCAGCGAAAACCTTGGACTGCACGTCCCGGCGATGAATACGAATCGATCCCGAGCCAAGCTCGGTGCCGTTCAGCACCAGGTCGTAGGATTTTGCCCGGCAATGTGCCGGGTCGGTGGTCAGCTTATCGAGATCCTCATCGTGCACTGAAGTGAACGGGTGGTGCGCGGCGTCCCACCGGTTTTCTTCCTCGTTCCACTCGAACATGGGAAAGTCGACCACCCAAAGAAACTGGAGATTCTGCGGGTCTAGCAGCTTGTGCCGGTCGTTGTACTTCTGTCCCGCATGCAGGCGGAGCTGGCCGCAAGCGAGCAGCACCGTCTCGTCGGGCCGGTGTCCCTTGGGCTCGCCCGCCCATCCCGCAACCAGCACGAGGTCTTCCTCACTGGCGCCGGTTCGCACGCGAATTTCAGCCGCTGGACCCGGGAAATCGCGCTCCAGGCGCTTAAGGTCATCGAAGACGCGCAATCCGCGCTCCTTGCCAAAATCTTTCAACGCGTCACGCTCGCTGCGGCTCAATGCGCCGGTCTTGGGGATGCGTATGGCCGCCAGAGGCAGGCCGTCGCGCGTGAGGCTGGGGAGCAGATCTTCGACGCAGATGAATGGAGGCAGCCGCCGGTCAGGCTTGTCGGCGCCGTAGCAGCGCAGGGCCTCCCGGTAGCTCAGGCGCGGAAAGGTTGCGGGGACATCATGGCCTGCCACCTTACAGGCGTTGTGAATCAGAGGCTCGATCACTCTGAAAACGGTTTCCTGCTGCGGGAAAGACATTTCGAGATCGATTTGGGTGAACTCGGCCTGACGGTCGGCGCGAAAATCCTCGTCGCGGAAGCAGCGCACAATCTGGAAATACTTATCGAAGCCGCTCACCATGAGAAGCTGCTTAAAAATCTGCGGCGACTGCGGCAATGCGTAGAACATGCCTTGATTGACGCGGCTAGGGACCAGATAATCGCGTGCGCCCTCCGGCGTCGATCGCGTCATGAACGGCGTCTCGATCTCGAGGAAGCCCAGTTTCGTCAGTGTCTCGCGCACGGCGAAAGAGATTTGCGCGCGCAGGATGATATTCCGCTGCATGTGCGGGCGGC
>QHXU01000382.1:3686-4115 GCA_003223065.1 Acidobacteriota bacterium
CGCTGCATGTGCGGGCGGCGCAGGTCGATGTAGCGGTATTTGAGCCGCACGTCTTCCTTAACGTCGACGGTCTCTTCCATGGGGAACGGGGGCGTGCGCGATTCGTTGAGGATCCAAAGCTTTTCGACGACCAGCTCGACTTCGCCCGTCGGAATCGCGGGATTCACCGTGTCCGCCGTCCGGCGCTCGACGCGGCCCTCGACCGCGATGACATATTCGGTGGCGAGCAGATCGACTTTCTTGTGCAGCGCCGCATCAGTATCGGCGTGAAAGACCAGCTGCGTGACGCCGTCGCGGTCGCGCAGATGGATGAAGATGACGCCGCCCAGATCGCGGCGGCGATGCACCCATCCCATCAGAATGGCGCGCTTGCCGGCGTCGGCCGCCCGCAATTCACCACAGGAATGCGTCCGGCGGAGTTCACCTAGA
>QHXU01000382.1:4148-6318 GCA_003223065.1 Acidobacteriota bacterium
TTGATACGTTCGGCGAGCGCCTCCCTGGCAAGAGACGCCTGCTCGCCCGACGCCATATCTTTCAGTAAATATGTTCCGGCGGCGATCTCATTGTCGCCCAGAATCAGCGCGTACCGGGCGCCTATCTTGTTCGCGACCTCGAGGGCACGCTTCAGCTTTTGTTCGACCGAGCGCTCGACCGTGAAACCGGCGCTACGCAATTCGGCCGCGAGCGCTCCAGCTTCGCGCTCCGCCGCATCACCAAGAGGAGTGAGAAACACGTCCAGCACGGGGAGATGCGCGTTGGGGTGCATGTTCTCGACGCTCATCACCAGACGGTCCTCGCCGATCGAAAAACCGATGCCTGGCGCGGGCACGCGCGAACCAAGCGCCTCCGCGAGCCCGTCGTAACGGCCGCCGCCGAGCACGGAATTCTGCGCGCCGAGCGAGCCGTGCGTGATCTCGAACGTCGTGCGCATGTAATAGTCGAGCCCGCGTACCAGTCTCGGCGTTATCTTGTAGGCTATACCGCGAGCATCCAAATGCGCGCGTACGGCCGCGAAATGCCGGGAGCATTCCTCGCAGAGATGATCCAGAATCGAGGGCAGCGCGTCGATGATGGGCTGATCCTCGGGTACCTTGCAGTCGAGCACGCGAAGAGGATTGGTAACGGCGCGCCGCTGGCAATCGGCGCACATCCGCGGCGCGACATCGCCCAGCTTGTCCTTGAGCGTGGCGATGAAAGCGGGACGGCAGTTCTGATCGCCGACCGAGTTGATCAATAGATCGAATCCTTCGAGGCCGGCTCGTCGCAGCAGTTCCACCACCATTTCAATCACCTCGGCGTCCACGACCGGTGATTCCGAACCGATCGCCTCCGCGCCGATCTGATAAAACTGCCGGAAGCGTCCCTTTTGCGGGCGTTCCCGGCGGAACATCGGCCCGATATAATAAAACTTCTTGGTTCCCGGAATTTGGTCAAGCCGGTGTTCGATGTAGGCGCGGATCACCGATGCCGTGGCCTCCGGCCGCAGCGAAAGGGACGACCCGTCGCGATCCTCGAACGTGTACATCTNNNCATCTCCTTCGTGACAATATCGGTCTCCTGGCCTACGCCGCGAGCGAATAATGCCGTCTCCTCAAAGATCGGGGTGCGGATCTCCTGATAGTTATAAGTGCGAAAGACATCGCGCGCTACCGCCTCGACGTGGTTCCAGACGGCGCTAGCCGGCGGCAGTATGTCGCGCGTTCCCTTGACGGCTTTGATCATCCCGATTCTTCGCGGTAGATCTGCGCTTTCTCGACGTAATGCGCGACCCCTTCGCGGAAGCGCGCCTGCTCGCCGGCAGTTACGGCCCGCCGGGGCTTCGCAGGGACGCCCATGACGAGCGTCGAAGGAGGCACTTCCATTTTTTCCGGCACCAACGCGCCTGCGGCGACAACGGAACCCTTGCCGATCCGCGCCCCATTCAAGATGATCGCTCCGATGCCGATCAGCGAATCGTCCTCGACCGTGCAGCCATGTAACGTGACCGAGTGGCCGACAGTCACACGATCGCCGATCGTGAGCGGAAAGCCGTCGTCGAGGTGAAGTGTACAGTTGTCCTGGATGCTGGTCTGGGACCCAATGCGGATGGGCCCGACATCGCCGCGCACGGACGCGTTAGGCCAGACGCTGGATCCTTCGCCGATGGTGACGTCGCCGATAATTTGCGCGCTCGGATCAACGTAGGCGGATGGGGCGATCCGGGGCGCAACGCCGCGGAAGTTACGAATCATGGTCGAGGGGTAAATCTCATGCTAGCAGAAGGGAGTAGCCACGAGCCAGGAGAAAGGAGCCGGAATTCGTTATGCTCGGTAGATGCGGGCGTTAACGGTTTTGTTGCTGTTGCCGGGGCTGCGGGCAGACGAACTGACGCAAAAGATGACGGCGCGGCTGTCGGAGGAAGCCGAAGCCTTCGAGCGGCTCGCACCACAGGTGATGGGGCAGGAGACGCTCCATCAGCGCGCGCTAAAGCCGCCTTCACACTTCCGGCCGAGAGTCGGGGCGTCTGCCAAGACAGCGCCGGCCGCAGTCTGGCAGGAGCGCAACGTCCTCTCGGAATACGGATTTGCCGCGTTCGGGACCGCCCAATCGCTACATGAGCTACGCAAGGTGATCTCGGTGGACGGCCGGAAGATTGAAGAGGCC
>QHXU01000388.1 GCA_003223065.1 Acidobacteriota bacterium
TATGCGGGATTCGATCCGCGGCGAAGAACATGTGCTCCGTGCGGCACAACCCTATGCCCTCGGCTCCAAACAACCTTGCCGCCTTGGCGTCACGCGGGATATCCGCATTGGCGCGCACCCCGAAGCTGCCGCGGAACTTGTCGGCCCAGCTCATCAGCGTGCCGAAGTAGGACGACGTCGGATCGGGCTCATGCGTGTCCGCTTTCCCAAGGTAAACGTTCGCCGTAGTGCCGTCGATCGAGATCCATTCGCCTTCCTTTACCGTGATCGTCTTACTGCGGCCGGCGGCAACGGTAAACTGTTTTGCACGCTCGCTAATCGCAAGCGAGCTCGCTCCCACGATGCACGGGCGGCCCATCCCGCGCGCCACCACCGCGGCGTGACTCGACTTGCCGCCGACCGCCGTCAGAATTCCCTTGGCGACATCCATCCCGTGAATGTCGTCTGGCGTGGTTTCTTTCCGCACCAGGATGACAGGCCCGGTTTTGCCCATCTCCACCGCATCGTCGGCCGTGAACGCGGCGCGGCCCACGGCGGCGCCCGGCGATGCCGCGATCCCATTTGCGAGAAGCGTCAGCTTCTTTAACGACGCCGCGTCAAAAACCGGATGGAGAAGCTGATCCAGCTGTTGCGGCTGGACGCGCAGCACGGCCTCCTTCTTATCGATCATCCCCTCTTCGGCCATCTCCACTGCGGCCCGCACCGCCGCGGGGCCCGTGCGCTTTCCGTTGCGCGTCTGCAGCATGTACAGCGTGCCCTCTTCGATGGTGAACTCGAAATCCTGCATGTCGCGGTAATGATGTTCGAGTTTCTCCGTGATCCTGCGCAACTCGTGATAAGCCTCCGGCATGATTCGCTCGAGCTCGGAGATCGGTTGGGGCGTGCGAATGCCGGCCACCACGTCTTCGCCTTGTGCGTTGATCAGAAACTCGCCATAGAAAATCTTTTCACCCGTCGCGGGGTCGCGCGTGAAGCCGACGCCGGTGGCCGAGGTGTCGCCCATATTGCCGAAAACCATCGCCTGAACACTGGCCGCCGTGCCGATGTCGTCGGGAATCTTTTCCATCTTCCTGTAATAGACAGCCTTGGGATTCCACCAGGAGCGGAACACGGCGTCACGCGCCATGGCGAGTTGTTGGCGCGCATCCTGCGGAAACGGCTTCCTCGTCTCGTGCTGGACCAGCTTCTTGTAGTCCGAGATGATCGCCCTCAGGTCGTCGGCGGTCAGTTCGGTATCGAGCTTGACCTTCGCCGCGTGTTTGCGCGAGTCAAAGATGTGATCGAACTTCGCCATATCGATGCCCAGCGCCACCTCGCCGAACATCTGAATAAAGCGCCGGTAAGAATCGTAGGCGAAGCGCGGATTACCGCTGCGCTGCGCCAGGCCCTCCACCGTTTTGTCGTTCAGACCCAGGTTGAGAATCGTGTTCATCATGCCTGGCATCGAGAACTTGGCGCCGGACCGCACGCTCACCAGGAGCGGATTATGCGGATCGCCGAGTTTCTTGCCGATCTGCGCCTCCAGCTTCTCGAGCGCCCTCCACATTTGCTCCTCGATCTCGCTCGGCACCCTGTTGCCGCTCTGGAAATAAATGTTGCAGACTTCCGTTGAAATCGTGAATCCGGGCGGCACTGGAACACCCGCGCGGCTCATCTCGGCCAGGCCCGCGCCTTTGCCCCCGAGGATGTCTTTCATCTTTCCGTCGCCGTCCGCCATTCCACCGCCAAAGCTATAAATATAGGTTTTCATTTCTGGTCTCCTGAAGGCACGATCTCCGAGAAATCGGCGATCGTGGAAAACTCGGTTAACAGATTGTTAAGCAAGGTCAGCCGGTTCGCCCGGATCTTCGGGTCCGGCGCATTCACCAGCACCTTGTCAAAGAACTTATCAACTCTGGGCCGCAGTGAGGCGATGCTTTCGAGCGCGGATCGATAGCTGGCGCCCTGCGCCGCCGCGCGTACGCGTTGATAATCGTGGTACAGATCGCTCTCCGGCCCCTCTTCGAGCAGCGCGGGATCCACCGCGCCCGCGCCATGGAAATCCGCCTGTTTCAGGATGTTCTGAATGCGCTTAAAGCTGGCCGCCAGGGGTTCGAAGTTCTCAGTAGGACGCACTTGCGCGAGCGCCGTCAATCGCGCCTCCACGTCAGCCAGCGTGCCGCAGCCGGACGCCAGGACGGCGTTCACTTCGTCGTACTTGAACCCTCGAACTTCGCGGAAATAATACTCGACTCGTTCGGTCAAGAACTCGCTAAGATCGCCCGAGGCCAAATCACACAGCCTATAATCGAGCCTGGCTTCAACCAGGATCCGAACCACGCCCTGAGCCGACCGCCGCAGCGCAAACGGATCTTTCGAACTCGTCGGCACGAGTCCGATTCCAAAGCAGCCGCGCAATGTATCGAGCTTGTCCGCGAGCGCGACGATCTGTCCTTCGCGTGTGGACGGAATGGAATCCTCCATGCTCACCGGCTTGTAGTGCTCGTAGATCGCCCGCCAAACGGGCTCCGGCTCGTCCTGCGCTTCCGCATACAGCCCGCCGACGATACCCTGGAGATCGGTGAATTCCTTCACCATTTCGGTTGTCAGGTCGCACTTGGAAAGCAGCGCGGCGCGTTGCGCGTGCTCGTTTCCGCCCAGCTCAGTCACCAGCGCCACGATGCGATTCGTCTTCTCGAGATAAGAGCCGAGCTTGGCCTGAAACGTCACGTGCGCCAGATCCTGCACCCGGTCAGCCAGCTTCTTCTTTTGATCGAAGTTCCAGAAAAACCGGGCGTCGTTGAAGCGGGCCCGCAGAACGCGCTCGTTGCCCTGCCGTACCAGACCTTCCGGATCGCCGTTCGTATTCATCACCGAGATGAAATGCGGCGCCAGAGTGTGCGGCGCCGTCTCGACGGAAAAATACTTCTGGTGACGGTGCATCACCGTCGTGAGCACTTCCGCGGGCAGGTCCAGGTATGTGGGATCGAAATCTCCCCGGATCGCGGTCGGGTATTCAGTGATATACGTTAGCGTCTCGAGCAGATCCGGATCGAGTTTCGCCTGGAGCGCGGCGGCATCCTTTTCGATCCTTTGACGGCGCTCGTTTGCAGAGACAATGACGAAATTCTTCCGCAACTCGCTTTCATAGGTTGCGATCGTCACCGGAATCGACGAAGACCCAAGCCGCCTGTGCCCGCGTGTGACGTTGCCGCTCTTGATCCCGGCAATTTCGAAGGGGATTACTTCATCCCCCAGCAGAGCCACGATCCAACGGATGGGCCGGATAAACCGCGGGCCGTCCTTAGTGGTCCAGTACATCGTCTTCGGCCATTGGATTCCGAGGATCGCGCCGGGAAGCCTCTCGCCCAAAATCTCGCGCACCGGCCGCCCTGGAATCCGCTTGTGCAGTTCGTAATAGCCGCCCGCGCGCTGCAAATCAGCCACACTCGCCTGCTGCTTTCTTGCAAAGCCGGCCGCCGCCTCCTCGCCCGCGGAAACGGGCGGCCCCTTGACGACCTGCTCCTGGTCCGGCGTGCGCTGGGGTAACCCGGAAGCCTCGACCACCAGCCTGCGCGGGGTTGCGTCCACTTTCGGCGCCGCGCCGAACAGGTCCATCCGGCGAAGCTGCTCGAGCGCACCCGGAATCATCCAGGATGGAATCTCCTCGGACCCGATCTCGAGCAGAAAATCCAGGCTCATCCAGCCTCCTGCCTGGCACCGTC
>QHXU01000389.1:0-6871 GCA_003223065.1 Acidobacteriota bacterium
CGTCGCGTGAGCGGAACAGATGCACGCCCCGGATGCCGGTGTAGCCGGCCGTGAGGACCGTCGATTTTCCCAATTGGTGCTCGACACTCGTGCCGTACTGGATCAAATAGGGGATCTGCACGTTTGGATCCAGCCGCGCCACGCTGGTGGGCCCCACCGTAACAGAATCAGGGAACATGGGATTCGTGATCAAGTATTGAAGCAGCCGTTGGCCCTCATAGCGGATCAAGTCAAAAATCGGCGATGGACCAGTGCGGTCGTAGAAGAATCCACCTCCGCCGCGGACGACCGTCTTCCGAGCCTTCCCGGGCGCGTAGGCAAAGGATAGCCGCGGCGCGACGTTGTTGTTGTCCTGAAAATAGTTCTGCCAGTCATAGCGCACGCCAGCCGAGATCGATAGATTTGGAAGCACGCGAAACTCATACTGGAAGAAGCCCCCCACCACCTTCTCGATAAACACCACGTGCCCGTTTCCGGATTGTCTCAACAGAGAGAACGGACGGGCCTGGGAGTAATCTTGCAGAGTCGAAAACGTATACGTTCCGCCCGTGTTGGTGTTATCGTCCAATCCGCGCCGGCTGATATCGGGAACGTTGATTCCGGTCCTGATCGTGTGCTTCCTCCCCGTCCAGGACAGGATTTCATTGAACGCAATATGATTCTCCGTTTGCAGCCGGTCGGCCTGCGCGCCGCCTCCGGTAAACGAACCGAGCACAACAATTCTGGGCAAGGGGCTGATGCTTTTAACGGGCGTGTGTTGCCTCGCAACCAGAAACCGGAATTGGTTCAACAGCCGCTTGGTGAGCAGACCGCGGTGATTGAAGTAGATGATATCCTCGCGGTCTTCGAAGTTCGCGCCGGCCTCGGGGAGAGTGAAACCGCCCACGCCCTGATTCCGAATGGTCCGATCCGTGTAGATGCCGCGGATCGAGATCAGATTGTTCTCGCCGATCTGGCGGTTCAGGCTGCCGCCAAGTTCGGTGGATCGCTGGGGGTTGGCGGCCGTCTGTCGAATCTGTCCCGCGGGTCCTAATGCGAAGACGGTGGCTTGCGAATCTTCCTCCTCACGGTTTCCCGAAATCAAGAACGACGTCTTGTTCCCATCGCCCAGAGGACCGGTAAGGCTCCCCTCGAAAATGCGGCGCTGCTCCGGTGGTCGCGTGAGCGCAAAAGGATCACGGGCGTTCAAATGATAGTCGCGGAAAACCAAATTGAATGTGCCGTGATATTCCGAAGACCCCGGCTTCGTGATGATCTCGATGCGTCCCTTGCCAGGCCGGGGATACTCCGCTGAATAGGGGTCCTGGTTGATCTTCACTTCTTGAATGGCCGAGGCGGAAACACCGGCTCGGGTCGCCTCCACGCCATCCACCACGAGAGTGACGCCGTTGGTTCCTACAGAACTCGCGTCGAGAAATCGCGACATCGTGGCGATGTAATCCTGGTCAAAGATGGGCAGGTTGTCGAGGGAGTCGCGATTCATCGTGACCGTGTCGAGGTTGTCGGACGTATTTGTGCTAACCTTCGCGAGTTCGGCGTCAACCGTTACCTCCTGGCGCACTTCGGCCAAACTGAGCATGATATTGAGCGCTCGCGGGGCTTGATTTCCCACCCGCACCCGGGAAACTGAACTCTTGAATCCCTCGCGTTCGATCCGTACTTCGTAGTTTCCGGGCGGAACGCGTTCAAATCGAAACGCGCCGGTCGAGTCCGCGCTCGTGATCTGTACATCGGAACCGTCCGTGCGCTTGAGAGTGACCTTCGCGTGGAAAACGCCTGCTTGATGCGGGTCGAGCACTGTTCCGGCGATGGAGAATCCGGACGGGCTTTGCGCTTCCGTGGAAAGCGCAGAGACGTACAGCGCCAGAACCATGTTCAGCCGCACTCGCATCATTCGAGTGTATCTGCAATCTGAAGATTCACAGGGCTCGCCGAAGGCGCGGCTACTTCTGCACTACGTCGAAATCGTCGAAATACATGACGCTATCGGCCTTGGTCCACAGCCCTACTTTCCCGGGCGTGACAAAGGTCGAATCGTCCACGTCGAAAAGCTTCTCCCCGTTGAAATAAACAGTGAACATCGGTCCGCTAAATGTCACCCGCAGGGTATTCCAGCTCTTTGAAGGCACCTTATGATTCACTCCATAAGTGCCGGCGGGCTTGCCCTTCGGCGCGATGGAAGTGCGCCGCCCGTTCAGCACCTTATAAAGAACCACGTTATCCTCCAGTGCGTTGGCGCGAACCAAGTAATAGTTTTCCGGATCGCGGTACCGCCACACCAGCCCGGCGCCTTGGTCTACCTTGCCGGAAACAGCCTTGGTCCTCACGCTCAGCTCACCGTCTTTGAAGTTGGCTTTGTCCAGGATTGCCAGCGGGAAGCGCCCGTCGGTTGGATCGTTCGACGTTTGGGCCAGTACGTTGGGTTTGCTGGGCGCGGTGTCATCCTTGAGGACTTCCCATTTCGGCGCGCCGCCTTTGTGGGTCATCGCCACAGTCCAGCCCGCCGGAACCGCGCCCGGCGAGGCGGAGTCGAAGTTGATGATTTCGGCGGTACCAGCCGAGGCCAGCATTGCAAGCGCAGCGATCAGTTTCATGGGAACCTCCCTTGTAGTATGATCCGGCTTCCTGAAGAATGCCTGAGTGGGTCCGACGGACGCTCAGCAATCCTCAGCTTCGTGGTGCAGAATAGAAATCGAAGAGGAGGTGCTTGCAATATGACCACCATCAAACTGGTCGCCTTCGCGTTGTTTTCGGCTGGCGCAGTGCTGGCGCAGAATATGCCCGCGGATTACGAGGGCGTCCTCAAGACGCTCGGCAAACAGGGTGACTACAAAGCCAACGTGCTGAAGATCAACATCCCTCGGAACGATCTAAAAGTGACCATCGACGGCATCTCCACGCCGACGCCATTCGGTTTCGGAGGCTGGCTTGCCATGACCAAAGGAGATGGCGGGAACGACGTCATGATGGGAGACCTGGTGTTGCTGGAGGATGAGGTCAATTCCGTCATGTCCGCCCTGCTCGATAACGGCCTCGAAGTCACCGCGGTTCATAATCATTTCTTTTTTGAAAGCCCGCGCATCTTCTACATGCACGTGCACGGCCACGGCAAAGCGGCCGATCTGGCAAAGATGGCCAAGCCGGCGGTGGACCTGATCGGGCGCGGAGCGCCCCAGCACCAGAGTTCCGTAACCGGTGGAAAATCGAACATTTCAGCGGGCCAAATCGACACCGCAAAGATCGCGCGCATCGTCGGACACGAAGGAGAGCGGACCGGCCCGGTTTACAAGATCACGATCGGACGGGACGATCTGAATGTGAAAGAAATGGGAGCGCCGGTCAACGCCCGCATGGGCCTCAACACGTGGGCCGCGTTCTTCGGCAGTGATGCGAATGCGGAGATCGCGGGCGACGTGGCCATGCTTGCGCGAGAGGTTACGCCGGTTCTCAAGGCCCTGCGGGCGAATGGCTTGAACGTAGTCGCGATCCACAATCACATGCTCGGCACGCAGCCGCCAATTTACTTCCTGCATTACTGGGGAACGGGTCCCGTCGAGAAGCTTGCCACCGGATTCAAAGCCGCGCTGAACGAGTTAGGGAGCAAGAGCGGCAGGACGGGCGGCGGATCCTTGCGCTAATCGCGGCAAGAACTAAATGAAGTATTCTTGCCGCGATAAGCGCAAGGATCCGCCGCCCGTCCTGAGGAGGATTCATGTCTGTCATCCAACCCCTAACAAAAGACAAAGCGGCGCCCGAGTTGGGCGGCATTTTCGATAAGTTGACTCATGTCTTCGGCCACATGCCGAACATCTTCGGCGCCATGGCCCGCTGCCCCGCGGCCCTCGAACACTTCCTGCCGCTCTATTCGGCCGTCATTGATCATGGATCCCTTGAGCCCAAATACAAGGAACTCGCCTATCTGAAGACATCCAGAGCCAATGGGTGCGAATATTGAACCCGCGCGCACACCGCCTCGTCGAGGCGGCACGGGCTCAGCGAAGAGCAGATCCAGGCGATCGATTTCTACCAGCGCAGCAGCGTGTTCGACGCAAAAGAGAAGGCCGCCCTGCTCTACGCGGATCGGGTCACACGCGGTGCGGCAGCCATCCGCGACAATACTCTCGAAGAACTCAAGAAGCACTTCACCGAAGACCAGATCATCGAGCTGACGCTTACCATTTGTATCGCCAACTTTACTAACCGGTTCAACGACGCCTTGGTGCTCACGCCCGACCTCGGTTAGGCGCTTGGATAGACGGGCGCAACCTTCTCGGACCTGCTCTGCCACACGCCGCGATGCTTGCCGTGGACAGTGCCGCGCAGTACCATGAACACGATAATCAGGGGGTGCCGGTGAAACAGCGAACGGGCATTGCCATATTGGTTACCGCGGCGGTTTGGACTTCGGCCTTGGCGCAGGACAGACCTGCGCGCCGCCTGTCCGAGAGAGGCGGGCCGGACGAAGCGCCGGTCTCACGTCCCGGCCAGACGATGAAGCAACCCATATGGGGAGCTGAATATGCGGCCGCTTCGATGATGCCGCAGGCCACGCTGACGGCAGAGCGGATGCTTCGCGCCGGCGGCAACGCCTTCGATGCGATCGTCGCCGGACAGGCGGTCCTCGGACTGGTACAGCCTGGCTCGAACGGGCTTGGCAGCGACGCGGTACTGCTGATCTACGACGCGCGCCAGAAAAAAGTGTACTCCCTGAATGCCGAGGGCACCGCGCCCAAGCTCGCTACCATCGAGTGGTATGAGAAGAACCAGTCCGGCAAGATCCCCGTCAACGACACCCTGCTTTCGGGGACCGTGCCCGGAGTTGTGGACGCCTGGTATATTCTGCTGTCCCGTTGGGGAACCAAGAGCTTCGCCGAAGTGCTGGCGCCCGCGATCGAACTGGCCGAACGCGGCCTCGTGATCTCCGGCCGCGAAGGCTTCGGGTCGCCCGCGCTACTCAAGTATCCGACCAGCATGCAGCTTTACACGCTAGAAGGCAAGCGCCCGCGAGACGGCGACCTGTGGAAGAACATGGATCTGGCACGCACCTTGCGCCGGCTGG
This sequence comes from Acidobacteriota bacterium, assembly GCA_003223065.1. Taxonomy (GTDB): domain Bacteria; phylum Acidobacteriota; class Terriglobia; order Bryobacterales; family Bryobacteraceae; genus Palsa-187. The sequence goes on from QHXU01000389.1 coordinate 5,060, forward strand.
TGGAGGCCGAACAGAGGGAAGCGAGCAAGGGCCGTGCCGCGGGCCTGAAAGCCGCACGCGATCGTTTCTACAAGGGAGACATCGCGCGCGAAATGGCGAAGTTTTCGGAGGATAACGGCGGGCTCTTCCGCTACGAGGACTTCGCCAACTACACCGCCAAACTGGAAGACCCCGTCTCGGTGAACTACCGCGGTTACCAGGTCTACAAGAACCCCTCGGCAAGCCAAGGCCCTGCCGAGCTGATCACGCTGAACCTGCTGGAGCGGTACGACCTCAAAGCGATGGGGCATAACAGCGCCGACTACATTCACACCTCGGCAGAAGCGGTGAAGCTGGCCATGGCGGATCGCGACACGTACCTGGGCGACATGGATTTCATCAAGATTCCGTACGACGGGCTGTTGTCCAAGAAGTACGCCGAGGAGCGCCAGTCCCTGATAGCGGGCGAGCGGGCCTCCCTCGAGTTCCGCCCAGGCGAGCCCTTCCGCTACGCGCCCGGGTTCGTGCCGGCCCAGCGCCCCCGTGATGTGACCACGAGCGGCTACGCCGATCACGAAGGCGATACGAGCTACATCACAGTCGTCGACCGGGAGCGTAACGCAATCTCTTTCACGCCCAGCCTGCATAGCGGCTTCGGGACCAAAGTGGTGATGGGCAATCTCGGTTTCTCTCTGAACTGCCGCGGCGATTATTATTCGCTGGTCGCCGGGCACGCGAATGCACTCGAGCCGGGCAAGCGCCCGCGCAGCACCCTGCAGGGCACATTGGTCCTGAAAGACGGCAAGCTGTTCCTGGTAACCGGCGCGCCCGGCGGCGACGACCAGTGCATGCGAACCATGCAGACGTTGCTGAACATCATCGAATTCGGCATGAACGCGCAACAGGCGATCGAAGCGCCCCGATGGAGCACCAGGAGTTTCCCCGCCTCGCCGTTCCCGCACACCATGTATCCGGGCGACCTGTCGGTAGAATCGCGCGTGCCGGAGGCCATACGTGCCGAACTATCCCGCCGGGGCCACAAGGTCTCGGTTCGACCGCCCTGGTCGATGAACGCGAGCGCGGCAATCCTCATGGACCCGGCGACGGGCACGCTCATCGCCGCGGCCGATCCCCGCACCGCCGCTTTCGCCCTGGCCTGGTAGAGAAACCGGCGAGCCTGCCCGGATTGCCGCTAAACTGGGGGCAGGAGTACTGCCATGCGACAGACGGCCAGCCAATCTGCAAAGGGAACGCATCCGACGGTCTTTCCCCAGTTTGTATGGACGGAGATCACCGAACCTGGCGCTTACGTCGAGCTAGGCACAGGCAACCTGTACCGGATTCCGAAGGAGGCTCTTAACGGGCCGCGTCCAATCGTCGTTAAGGAAAGCAGGGACAGTTCTCGTATGGTACAAGTCAGCAAAGATCCGTACGTCAGAACCATGGACGCGCGGCTCAGTTGCGCTCGGCACAACATAAGACCCAATTTCTGAGTCGCTGCCTCTACGTCGCAACGTTTGATCCCGCGATTGTCAAGCGCGTGTTCGCGGAAACGAAGTCGCCATAGAATCCGGAAACGGCGCACCCCCACGGCAGTCTTAAGAGTGTTATGGGTGCGCCCGACAATCTTTCAGCCTCTCGATGGCCGGTGATCCGGCAGCTAAGGAATCGCGATCTCTTCGGGCTGGATGGTTCTGCCAGGTCTTCTCGCACAGAGTCGCTAATAGCCCGAACGGAAAAGGCCGATCGAGTCGTCGGGTCGGTTTGTCCGTACTGTGCGGTCGGCTGGGCGCAGTTGGTTTACGTGAAGGACGAGAAGATCATCGATATCGA
>QHXU01000389.1:6903-9513 GCA_003223065.1 Acidobacteriota bacterium
CCGGTGTCGAACGGTTGTTTGTGCCCCAAAGGGGCGGCAACTTTCCAGCTTGTCACCGGATCGCACCGCGTGGACCGCGTCCTCTATCGGCGGCCGTACGGGACCAAATGGGAGACCATTCCGTTGGAACAGGCGATGGACATGGTCGCCCAGCGCGTGAAGCGTACTCGTGATCGTTCCTGGGAAGAAAAAGACGATCACGGCAACCCGTTGCGCCGCACCATGGCCATCGCTCACCTCGGTGGCGCGACGCTGGACAACGAGGAAAACTATCTGATCAAGAAGCTGTTCACCGCCCTCGGCATCGTTCAGATAGAAAACCAGGCCCGTATTTGACACTCCGCCACGGTCCCCAGTCTGGGGACATCATTCGGACGAGGCGGCGCGACCACGTTTCCGGGGGACTTGCAGAACTCCGACTTCATCGTCATTCAAGGATCCAACATGGCGGAGTGCCATCCGGTAGCATTCCGCTGGGTGATGAAAGCTCGTGAGCGTGGGGCCACAATTATTCACGTGGACCCGCGATTCACGCGCACCAGCGCCGTTGCTAACATTCATGTACCGATCCGTGCCGGATCCGATATCGCGTTCCTGGGCGGCATCGTCCGTTACATCATCGAGAACGAGCGCTATTTCAAGGACTACGTTGTCAACTACACGAATGCGCCGGCGATCATTGGCGATGAGTTCCGCGATACCGAGGACCTGGACGGCTTGTTCAGCGGCTGGCAAGAGAAACAAGGCAGCTACAACACCAGGACATGGATGTACAAAGATGTCGATCCCCAACCCGCCGCGGGTGAGCGCGAATCGGAGGCCGGCGGAAAAAACGAACCGATCCAGCGCCAGCCCATCCAGTCCAGGCACACCGATCCGAGCCTGCAACATCCGAAAAGCGTGTTCCAGGTCCTGAAGCGGCATTTCTCCCGCTACACGCCCGAGATCGTCGAAGCGGCCTGCGGTGTTCCGAAACACCTGTTCCTCAAGGTGGCGAAAACGCTCTGCGACAATTCCGGCCGGGACAAAACCGGCGCTTTCTGTTACGCGGTCGGCTGGACCCAACATTCGGTGGGCGTGCAATATATCCGGACGGCGGCGATCATTCAACTGCTGCTCGGCAACATCGGGCGGCCGGGCGGTGGAATTATGGCGCTCCGGGGGCACGCGTCCATTCAGGGTTCCACGGACATCCCGACGCTTTATAACCTGCTGCCAGGTTACCTGCCGATGCCGAAGGCCAAGCACGACCAGGACCTCAAGACTTATCTAAAGCTCAACGAATCGCCCTCCGGCTGGTGGGGGGAGTTCCCAAAGTATTTCGTTTCGCTGATGAAAGCCTGGTTCGGACGGGCGGCGACAAATGAGAACGATTGGTGCTACGACTACCTTCCGACCCTGACCGGCGACCACTCGCACATGAACACGGTGGTGGACATGGCCGACGGCGTCGTGAAGGGATACTTCGTCATGGGCGAAAACCCGGTGGTCGGCTCCATGAACGGAGCACTCCAGCGCAAGGGTCTGCGCCAACTCGAGTGGCTGGTGGTGCGCGATTTTCAGTTAACCGAAACCGCCGATTTCTGGAGCGAAGCTCCGGAAATCCAAAACGGCGAGATCCGCCCCAAAGAGATCGGGACCGAAGTGTTCTTTTTCCCTGCGGCGGCTCACACCGAAAAAGACGGCAGCTTCACCAACACGCAGCGCCTTCTACAGTGGCACCATAAGGCCGTTGAACCGAAAGGCGATTGCCGTAGCGATCTCGACTTCGTATTCAAGCTGGGGCAGCGGATCAAGAAACTCTATGAGAACGACTACGATCAGCCGCGGAACCGCCCCATTCGCGACGTGACCTGGGAGTATCCGGTGCAAGGCCGCTTGAATGAGCCGAGCGCCGAATCCGTGCTCCACGAAATCAATGGCTACACGGTCGCGGATCGCAAACCCGTCGAAGGGTTCACGTCCTTGAAAGACGATGGGTCGACAGCGTGCGGCTGCTGGATCTATTCCGGTTGTTACCGCGACGGCGTCAACATGACGGCACGGCGCAAGCCGCATTGGCAGCAGAACTGGATCGCGCCTGAATGGGCGTGGGCATGGCCGCACAATCGCCGTATTCTTTATAACCGCGCTTCGGCGGACCCGTCCGGCGAGCCGTGGTCCGAAGCCAAACGGCTAGTCTGGTGGGACGAACAGAAGGGCGAATGGGTTGGCGAGGACGACCCTGATTTTGTCGTCAAACGTTCTCCTTCGCACCGCCCGTCGAAAGACGCGCGCGGCAAGGACACCATCTCCGGCACCGATCCCTTTATCATGCAGGCCGACGGGAAGGGATGGATCTACGCGGCAACTGGCCTCCAGGACGGGCCGCTTCCGACCCATTACGAACCCGAGGAGTCAGTCATCCGGAATCCGCTGTACTCGCAGCAATGCAATCCCGGGCGAATGGAGTGGAGACGCGGCGACAACCCATATCATCGCCCCTACGACGACCCCAGATTCCCCTACGTGCTCACGACCTATCGCCTGACCGAGCATCACACCGCGGGCGGGATGAGCCGTTGGCTCGGGTGGCTTTCGGAGCTTCAGCCGGAGATGTTCTGCGAAGTT
>QHXU01000389.1:9686-11541 GCA_003223065.1 Acidobacteriota bacterium
GCAAGGGCCTTGTCCGCGGCGACGCCGCGAATGAGTTGATCGGATTCGTCGCCGACCCGAATGTCTCTATTCAGGAATCAAAGGCACTCACCGCGACAATCGAAGCCGGCCGCAAGAGCAAGGGCCGGCGGCATGTCACGAGCGGCCCGCTCGTACGGCAAATCGACCCGTTGGACTGGCAGCGCGATCTGCCGCCAGCCCGGAACAAGCCCCAGGCCGCGCACGGCATCAAGGCGGCCGAAATCAAGGAAGGCAATGTCTGATATGAGTATCCGGAAAGGATTCTTCACCGACACAACCCTCTGCATTGGATGCAAGGCGTGCGAAGTCGCATGCAAGCAGTGGAACCAATTGCCCGAGGATGGGCTGCTGTTCACCGGCATGTCCTATGACAATACTGTGCGCCTCGGCGCTTCCACCTGGCGCCACGTGGCGTTCATCGAAAGGCCCGTGCCCATTCGCACGCAAGATGCCGGCGCGTTCTCCTGGCTGTTTTCGTCCGACGTCTGCAAACATTGCGCTCGCGCGGGATGCCTTGAAAGCTGCCCGACTGGAGCCATCATCCGGACTGAGTTCGACTCGGTTTACGTGCAGCCGGACGTGTGTAACGGATGCGGATACTGCGTGGTGAACTGCCCGTTCGGCGTCATCGACCGGCGCGAGGATGACGGGCGCGCCTGGAAGTGCACGCTGTGCTACGACCGCCTTCGCGCCGACATGCAACCAGCCTGCGCGAAAGCCTGTCCCACGGAGTCGATTCAGTTCGGCGATCTCGACGAGCTCCGCGCCAGAGCGGAAGCGCGCGTGGATAAGCTCCAGGAAGCCGGCGTTCGGGAAGCCTACCTATACGGCGCCAGCGAAACAGAACAACCTGGAACCGGAGGCCTGAATGCATTTTTCCTGCTGCTTGACAAACCCGAGGTTTACAACCTCCCGCCCGATCCCGTCGTTCCGACTAAAAAAGTGAAAGAGGCCTGGACATCGATGGCTTTCGCAGCCGCGGGAATGGCGCTCGCCGCGGTTGGTTCCGTACTTTTCAGCCACCAAGGATCCCACACGTGATCGGGACTCGCCAGAAGGAATCCGGGAACCCCATCCAAAGCGATGGCCGCGATATCGACCTGAGACTTGCCCAACTCGAAGGGGAAGCCGCGCAACAGAAAACCGGCCCGGCCGGCGGCCACCAGGGTCCCGCCGCGCAGGAATGGAAACACCTGCCGATGCCAAAGGCGGACGATCCGACCTATTATGATCGCCCGCTGCTGAAAGAGCCGGTCTGGGAATGGGTGATCCCTCTTTATTACTATGTCGGGGGTGCGGCTGGCGCGGCGCTCGCGATCGGCGCAGCCGCTCAACTCGACCGCTCCGGCAAACTCGACGATCTGATCCGGCGCTGTCACTGGACCGGAATCATAGGAACCGCGCTGAGCGCCGGTCTCCTCACCTACGATCTCGGGCGCCCCGCGCGGTTCCTGCACATGCTTCGCGTCTTTCGTCCCACCTCCCCGATGAACATGGGAGTGTGGATCCTTTGCGGCGCTTCGCCGGCCGCCATGACTGCCGCGCTGTTCACAAGGCGTCCGGGCATTTGGGGAAGGATCGGGGATTGTTCCGGGATAGCGTCCGGGGTCTTTGGCCTTGGGCTCGCGACGTACACGGGCGTGCTGCTGAGCAACACCGCCATACCGCTTTGGCAGCAATCGCGCTCTGTTTTGCCGATTCTGTTCGGCGCATCCGCCATGGCCAGCGTCGGTTCGATGTTCGATCTGCTGGTCGAAGACCGGAGAGCGCGGCGAATCACGTATACCTTCGGCACAATCGGCCGCGTGGCGGAGCTTGCGGCGGGAGCGGTGAT
>QHXU01000389.1:11550-11964 GCA_003223065.1 Acidobacteriota bacterium
GCCGTCCCCGCAGTCGGGCAGCCGCTAAAGAGTGGAGCCGGCGGAGCGCTCTGGAAAGCCGCAACTGCCCTCACCGCGGGCAGTCTGCTGGCAGCGGTACTCCCCATGCGCCCGAGGAACAAACGCATGGCTGCCGGCGTACTCGGAATATTGGGTTCGCTATTGATGCGTTACGCCGTTGCACAGGCGGGCGTCGCGTCCGCCCGCGACGCTCGGGCATCCTTCCACCAACAGCGCCGGCACCCCGCTAAGTCGTCCACTGTATCTCAACTTCCTTGTTGGAAAACGTAGCCAAACTTGCCGCTTCGGATTCAACGCCGCTGCAGCATCGCCGGTCCTTCTTGCGTTGGCGGCGCAGCCGGAAGTCCATGATCTGTCGGACGCTCGGTGACACTAACGGCTCCCTTTTCAAAA